>CAZPZJ010000187.1:0-2405 GCA_964591055.1 uncultured Leptospiraceae bacterium | reverse complement strand
CCACGTAATCGATTGTCGGCTCGAAGCTGGCGGGCGTTTCCCTGGTGATGTCATTTGAAATCTCGTCGAGCGTCATGCCCACGGCGAGCTTGGCGGCGATTTTCGCGATGGGGAAGCCGGTCGCCTTGGACGCCAGCGCCGAGCTGCGGCTTACGCGTGGGTTCATCTCGATGATTGTCACCCGCCCGTCGCGCGGGTTCACCGCGAACTGGATGTTGGAGCCCCCCGTATCGACGCCGATTTTTCTGATGATGCGAATCGCCATGTCGCGCAGGTTCTGGTATTCAATATCTGACAGCGTCTGTTGCGGGGCCACCGTGATGGAATCGCCGGTGTGGACGCCCATCGGGTCGAAGTTCTCGATGGAGCAGATGATCACCACGTTGTCGGCGGTGTCCCGCATCACCTCGAGCTCGAACTCCTTCCAGCCGATCACCGACTCCTCAATCAGCACCTGGTGGATGGGCGATTCATCGAGCCCGCGCATCACCTTTTCGATGAAATCCTCGCGGTTGTACACGATGCTCCCGCCGGTGCCGCCCAGCGTAAAGGCCGGGCGTATGATGACGGGAAGGGACATCTTCTCCATCAGCACGAGCGCCCCGTCCATCCCGGACGCCAGGCCCGATTCGGGCACCTGCATCCCGATCTCGATCATCGCCTTCTTGAAGAGGTCGCGATCCTCCGCCCGGCGAATCGCCTCGATCTTCGCGCCGATCAGCTCAACGCCGAACCTGCGCAGCGTCCCTCTCTCCTCGAGAAACATCGCGCAGTTGAGCGCCGTCTGTCCGCCGACGGTGGGGAGCACCGCGTCGGGGCGCTCCTTTTCGATGATGGCCTCGACAATCTCCGGCGTGATGGGCTCGATATAGGTGCTGTCGGCGAGCTCGGGGTCGGTCATAATGGTCGCAGGATTGGAGTTGATCAGAATGACGCGGTATCCCTCCTCCCTGAGCGCCTTGCAGGCCTGGGAACCGCTGTAATCGAACTCGCAGGCCTGGCCGATCACGATGGGCCCCGATCCGATGATCAGTATGCTTGAGATGTCAGTTCTTTTTGGCATCAGTACTCTCTCCGGCCCGGCGGTATCCGCAAATTACAATCGCGGACGAATCCGCCTGTCAATTAAAATAGTGGATGGGGAACCCGGCACAGTTCGGGGCGGAAGGCGCAAAAGGTCAAGGTCTTGGCTTTCAGCGCCGGTCATGCGGGCGAATATTTAACATGGCGTTAACAAAGCAAAATCCGCTTTCTGCGCCGGGAGAGGCGAATACGACACTGCCGGGGGCGCGTCGCGTCAGTCGGGCCTCCGTGGACGGTACTCAGGGTTGGCCGAGTACACACAGCCGCAGTAATCCTGCCGGTAAAAACCGTATTGTCTGGAAAGCTCGACCGTTTTTTTAAAGCCGTCCTTCTTTTTATAATCGGCCTCGATGAAGGCGACGCCGAATTCCCGAGAAAGCTCTCTCCCCGCCCGGTTGATGGCCGCCGCGTCCTTGTGCGGGCTGACGGAGAGCACCGTCGCCACGGTTCCGATGCCGGTTTCGCGGGCCCGGATGAAGGATTCCCTGAGCCTGTAACGGATGCAGACATCGCAACGTTCGGACCTCTCACCAAGAAAGCGGTACGGCTTTACCGCAGCCGTCCATTCCCTGGCGTCGTACGGGCCTTCCAGGAGTTGAAAGGGCGCCGATTCTGAAAACCGGCGAAGCTCCCCCAGCCTCCGGTCATATTCCGACCGCGGCGAAATGTTCGGATTGTAAAAAAAGGACAATACCTCGAACTCCTGCCGCACAAGCTCGAACACGTAACTCATGCAGGGAGCGCAGCAGGTATGCAGCAGCAGCGTTTTCTTCACCAGCGCTATTTCAGGTACTTCTCAAAAAACTGGCTGACGCAGCGGGCTTTGCCCGGATCGATCTTGCTGTCAAGCCACAGAAGAAGGTCCGTGCTCACCCCGCGCGGCGATTCGTACTCGTGATGCACCACGTACTTCGCCAGATCGAACTTGATCACGTCGAAGATCATCTCCGCCTTTGTGAAGTTCGATGGCGAGGGTCCCATAATCTGTGCGATTTTACAGATAAGATCGTGCTTCTCCGTGTCTTTCAGCTCGTCACGGCACATCTTACCGAGCGGCGACTTCTGGAGAATCACGTTTCCCGGAGTGTCCGCTATGTACGCGCGGTCCACATCCTCCCGTGCAACTGCGTTTTGTTTGTTTTTCATACGGTGGTCCATGAATTACATAAATGGCTAAAATAATTAAAATCTTTAATTATGTGTTTAATGTATAGAGCGCGGCCCGAATCGTCAACTTCCAAGTCAAGAAAAAATCACATCATGCATCATAGTCAAGACCACCCGCTTAGCGGGTGGCTTGGACTCGCCCTATAAGGGCGATT
>CAZPZJ010000186.1:0-7185 GCA_964591055.1 uncultured Leptospiraceae bacterium | reverse complement strand
TCGGGGTGAATGAGCTCGCGAAGGGTGAAGCCCGAGACCGATTCCCGCTCAGAAAGCCCGAATATGCGGTAAAAACGCGGATTTGCGTACACGACGACGCTCCCGAACGTCAGGCATATCCCTTCGGATGAGTTCTCAACCAGCATGCGGTACTTTTCCTCAGTCTCCATCAAAAGCCCTTCAGCCTGGCGCTGCCGGGTGACATTGATGCCGATGATGAGCACGACGTCGCTGCCGTACAGGGAAAGCTTCCTGGCGCTCAGTGAAAAATTAAAGCTGAGCTCCTTGAATTGGAATATCACCTCCCCTTTCACTGTTTTGTCCGACGCTGACGCCTGGCTGTAGAGCGTTTGGAGTTTTTCCGGCTCGCTGGTGAAATCGTAGAGATTTTTACCGTAGATGTCGTCAGTCAACACGGAATGCCTGCGGATGTTTTCCTCTCTGGTGTTGAAAAACAGAATGCGTCCCGAGGTGTCGGTGACGCAAAGCACGATAGGGGAAGTGCTCACCACGGCGCTGCATATCGCGTTGTACCTGAAAAGCGGGGAGAGGTTGCCCCTCATGTAACCGTCCAGCAGGAGAAGGAGCTCACGGTACAGCGCATGGAATTTCCCCCCGTGCGCTCCCGATACAACGCTGAACCTCGTGAAGGTGGCGCCGCTGAGGAAATCGATCACTCCCGCAAACCCGCCCTTTTTCAGCAAATCCAGAACCGTCGCCGGAAGGTACAGGTCGGTCGCAAGCACGGGCCATACGCCCGGCAGCAGCCGCTCCTCGATCATGTCGAATATTGCCAGGGTCTGCGGGAGTGTGTCGATACCCAGCGGGACGATCACCACCTCCCCATCCGCCTGTTTCAGCGCCGCAGGCTCATCGACCCATTCAACCCGCACCGCCAGCGACCCCAGATAGCGCTCCAGCTCGGGAAGGAGCGGGCTTTGTGCGCGGAACACCGTGACCGATTCGCTTTTAATGCTTCTCAGGAACTGTTTCATAACGGTATCAGAACAGCTTACCCGGATTTAAAATGCCGTCCGGATCGAACGCTCTCTTGATGCGCCTCATCAGCTCGACGCCTCCTTCGCCGCAAGACATGCTCAGAAACGGCTTTTTCACGACCCCGATGCCGTGCTCGCCCGAGATGTTCCCTCCATACGAGAGTGCAGTGTTGTAGATCATCTTTTTGACATCAACCAGAATACGGCTCCACTCCCCGTACTCCATGCCGTCGCGAAGCACATCCACGTGCACGTTCCCATCCCCCGCGTGGCCGAACATCACGGATCGCAATCCCATCGCGGCAAAGGCCGATTTGAGCCCGGAAAGGTAGTCCGCAATTGAGGCCCTGGGAACGACCGTGTCCTCCGCCAGAAAGTGCGGGCTTTCGCGGGTGATGGCCTCCCGGATCGCACGCCTCGCCTTCCATGCCGTCTGCCGCTGCTGAGCGCTCTGCGCGACAATGATGCTGTCGCGCTCCACCCCGAGACAGGGCAGGAGCCTTTCAAGGGCCATCGAGATTTCCCCGTCGCTGCCGCCATCGAGCTCTATGAGCAGGTGTGCGCGCGCGCCGGGCAGCGGCATTCCGTGGCCCAGATGCCGG
The DNA here is from genome assembly GCA_964591055.1 of uncultured Leptospiraceae bacterium. Lineage (GTDB taxonomy): Bacteria > Spirochaetota > UBA4802 > UBA4802 > JAGODF01 > CAZPZJ01. The sequence goes on along the minus strand of CAZPZJ010000186.1, from coordinate 5,585 downwards.
GCGACCAGCGAAATCGCGTCCTCCTCCATGAATTCAATCGTGGCGGGCGATGCGGCGGAGCGAAGGATGCGCTCCACCGCGCGAAGCGCCTCGCCGATGGACTGATACGGCACCAGAAGATCGAGCGCTTCGGCAGGCGAGGGTATGAGGCGGACGGTGATTTTTGTGATCACCGCGAGGGTCCCCTCCGAGCCGATAAGGAGCCCTATCAGGCTGTAGCCGGTCGCGTTTTTGATGAACTTGCCCCCGGCGTTGTGCACGGAGCCGTCGGCCAGAACGAATTCAAGCCCGATCACGTAGTCCCTGGTGGTCCCGTACTTCACGGCCGCCGGGCCTCCCGCTCCCACCGCGACGTTGCCCCCGATGGAGCACGAATCGAGGCTTGAGGGATCCGGCGGATACATGAGACCTGCGTCCCTCGCGGCGCGGCGCAGATCGCCGGTAATCACCCCCGGCTCAACGGTGGCGGTCATGTTGAGGGAATCGATTTCGAGGATACGGTTCATTGCCGCGGTGGAAAGCACCACGCCTCCTGTTACGGGCACCGCGCCTCCCGCCACGCCGGTGCCTCCCCCCCGGGGAGTGACCGGGACATGGAATTCGCTGCAGAGCCTGAGCACGGTGCTCACCTCGCCGGTCGATTGCGCCTCCACGCATATGTCCGGCGCTCGCTCGAGGTCGGGTGTTTCATCGCGGGCGTACCGTCCGAGCCGCTCCACATCCGCGACAACACGTCCTTCGGGGAGCGCGGCCTCCAGACGCCCCGCAAACTCCATTATTCCTGAATCATCTCTCATCGCGCCGATTTACCCGTCATTTTTTTCATGGTATTGCAAGCCGCACTCTCAATAAAGTATATGGCGCCGGGCATGTCAAGCAACTGAACTGAAAAGGGCTTCAATCCGGTGAATGCCCCATTCCCGCAGATGAAAGGATTGACACCCGCGATGAATGGCTGGTATAGTCGGCTGGAATTTCACAACAGGAGGGCCGCGATGATAGATATGCTGAAAAAAGCGCTGTTCACCGGCGTGGGGATGGTCGCCATGAGCAGGGAAAAGGTCGAGGAATGGGCCAAAAATTTCGCAAAAGAGGCCAGCTTCGCCGAAGAGGAAGGAAAAAAATTCGTTGATGAAGTGCTGAAACAGTCGGAGGAGGCCCGTAAAACCCTGGAACAGCAGGTTGACCGACTGGCGAAGTCAGCGATGGAGCGATTCGGGATGCACACGAAAGAGGAAGTGGACGAGCTGAAGAAAAAAATAGAAGAGCTGGAACGCAAACTCAACGAGCGGCAGTGAGCGACCCGGGCCACATTACGACGCACTCAAAAGCCTTCATGAAAACATTGAAAAGGTGGATGATGAAAAAGAAAACCGTGTCTTTTCTGGCCTCCGGCAGAGGATCCAATTTCCGGGTGGTTGCGGAACGCATCATTGACGCGACCATTCCGGCCAGGCTCGGTGTGCTGATATCGGACAAAAGCGACGCCCCGGCGCTCGGCCTCGCCAAAAATCTGGGCATGAAGGCCCTGCACGTCGCACCGCGCAATTTCGCCGGGAGGGAGGCGTTCGACCGTGAGATCATCCGCCTGCTCGATGAATGCGGCACCGATCTCGTCGTCGCCGCGGGATATATGCGGATTCTCTCTCCTCTGTTTGTTGAGGCATACCGGCACAGGATCATCAACATCCACCCCGCACTCCTGCCCGCATTCCCCGGCATACACGCCCAGGAAAAAGCGATGGAATACGGCGTAAAGATAACCGGCTGCACCGCACACTTCATCGACGAGGGAACGGACACCGGCCCCATCATTCTTCAGTCCGCGGTGCAGGTCCTGGATTCCGACACCGCAGATACGCTGGCGGACCGCATATTGAAGGAAGAGCACAGGATATTTCCTGAAGCGGTAAAACTTTTCTGCGAAAACAGGCTGAAAATCGAAGGGAGAAGAGTTTTTATAAAAAAATGAGCAAAATACTTCCTTCCACACCGAATAGTGGTTGAGTTTCCCGCCGCCGGTTCATACTATCATGCCGTGCGTTTCATTATAATTCAAATGTGAACAACGGAGTGCGAGCGTATGAGTTTCCTGTATTTTATAATGCTGTACTTCTTTTATTTCTTCACGGTGCTCTTGATCCACTATTACGCCACTCTGCTCAATTCCAAGAACGAGTACACGCGTGATGAGCTTTTAAACATATTTCCTCCCGTGATGGCACTTGCAGGAAAGATTCTGAACTCTTTTTCAACGGGCATGGTCATCGCGATCATCATGGCATCCTCCCTTGTCGGAATCATTATTACGCTTGTCACCCACTGGCTGTTCCAGTCAGCGATCCCCCTGGCGCTCGCCTTTCTTCTCTTCCCGGTGCTTGCCCGCTATTTCGACGAGAGAAAAGTGACGACATCCGAGAATTACCGCGACATGATCGCGAACGTGTTCGCCGCCAAGTACGATCTCCTGACACTGGGGCTGGGGCTCGGGCTGGGAACGGGATGCATGTTCTGGTGGGCGATGGGTGAGGGCGTATCGTTTTTCTGGCTGGTGCTGAATCTCATCGTCATTACCGGGCTTCTCATCGTCTCCATACGGGGAATACTCCGGGATTAGTGGTACAACACGCATAACAGTATATTATGCCCGTGAACGTGATGAAATATTGCCCATTACGCCGCTCGAAAATTTTTTAATTTTAGGTTGACTTTCATTAGTGGCTTTATTACTATTTAGAGCGAATTTTATCAAGAATGAACTTCCGCAACTCTTCTTGATATCGGAAAAGAAAAAAAGACCGATACAGGTAAGAACAAATCAAAGGAGGATTTTGTATGAAAAAGCTTGTTGTATCAGCAGTGGTGCTGATGATTGCTGCGGCTTTCATCGTTTCGTGCGGCCCCCGCGGTCTCGGCGGACAGGTTAAAGGTCAGACTTTTGTTACTGAAGGCTGGGTAAACGACGATACTTTCAGAGTAACCTCGACCGGCGCTCCCAAGCCCGGACTGACCAACAAAATTCAGCGCCGTGGAACCGCGAAAGAAGCTGCCATCATCATGGCCCAGAAGACCATGATCGAAAAGTTTAAAGGTGCCAGACTTGAAGGTGCCGCAGGAGCTGCTGATTACGCGTCTACCGGTATCGCCGTCATGAAGGAATTCAGCGGCACGGTGAAGGGCGGATCCGTTATCAGGGAAACGTATGATGATGACGACAACTGCGAAGTTGTATACGAGTTGATTTCACGCGGCTTGAAGAAAAAAGTCATCGGCGGAGTCGACTAGGAACATTTCACATAATCAGCGAACTTTTAGGGAGCTGTGCCGCAGGGCACAGCTCTTTCTTTTTATTTGTTGCGAATAATCACCGCCGGTATATAATGCCGACCGAACAGGATGCACACGACATGCTGTAAAAACAGGGAGGATGCATATGCAGAGAATAATTGCGCTCAGCGCGTGTTGTATCGTCGCCTTCGCATCCGTCGCCTGCTCGTCCAGCCCGGTTGAACGGCAGGCAACGCCTCATGTGCCGGTTGTCGAAAAAAAAGAATTGAAAACCACGGCGATTCCGCTCGGCTGGGTCGACGACAACACATTCAGGGTCAGGGCCGGAAGCGACATCGGAGGAATGCGGGGCGACAATGATCGCACAAAAACGGAAGCGAAAAATGCGGCCATTTTGAAAGCCCAGGACACCATTATCGAAAAATTCATCCGCGACAGGGTGAAAAGTGCGGAGAAAATAATCGATCCGAAATCAACCGGTGTGGCGATAATCAATGAATTCGGATCGATTGTGAAAAAAGGAACCGTGCGCGATGAAAGCTTTGACGCGCCGTACAAGTGCGAGATCATCTATGAGATTTCATCGCCAGACCTGAAAAAGAGGGTCAGGACGACCAGAAACTGACATGAAACTCAAATGCGACGCATACAATAGGAAGAGGCTGCCATTCCGGCAGCCTCTTCCTATTGTATGTATAATAACAAACCCGGCAGCGTCCTACTCTCCCACACGGTTACCCATGCAGTACCATTGGCGATGAGGGGCTTAACTTCTGTGTTCGGAATGGGAACAGGTGTTTCCCCCTCTCTATAACCACCGGGAAACAATTTACTCAGTGATGTACAGCATTTAACGTACCCGGCATGTTTGTGTCAATAAAAAATTTTATAATTTTTTAAATTTTTAAATTTTTTACAGACATCTCCACCGGCAACGACAGGTATATTAAAGCTCAATGCGCACAGATTTCAAAATTTTTTTCTCTTTTCTCTTTTTTTCCCTTCTACCTCAATTCGAAGAGGAACACCCTGGAGCTGAAAGCGCTCCTGGAGGGCTTTTTCAAGGAAACGCACCACGTCCTTGCGGAAGAACTCGGTGTTGTTCACGAATATCTTGAAAGCCGGTGGCCGTTCGCCTGTCTGCGTGCCATAGTATATTTTCGCGGTTTCACCCAGAATCGGAAGCCTGTGGGATACCTGAATATCGCTCAGCGCTTTGTTGAATTCCGCCGTCGTTATTTTCAACTTCGCCCTTTCGTTGAGCTCGATCGCGACGGAAAGAAGCTTGTGAATGCGCTGTTTCGTCTGCGCAGAAATCGACATTATGTGAAAATCCATGGCCCTGTAAAACTTGAAAATCAGCCGGTCCCTGTACTCCTCGAATGTTTTCGTTGCCTTCTCTATTGCGTCCCACTTATTGACGGTTATAATCGCCACCTTACGGGCTTTCATTATCTCGTCGGAAATTTTTTTGTCGGTCTCGGTAAGGCCGGCCATGGCATCGATCAAATGCACGACGACATCAGCCCGTGCGATTGATTCAACGGTGCGGTTCAGCGAGTAATACTCCACGGCGTCTGTCATTCTGCTCTTTTTCTTCAACCCTGCGGTATCAATGACACGTATCCGTTTCCCCTGAAAGTTAAACTCCTCGTCAATCGAATCGCGCGTAGTCCCGGGAACGTCCGAAACAACGACCCTGTCATAACCGAGGAAGCTGTTGAGCAGGGTCGATTTGCCGGAATTGGGCCGGCCGACAATTGCAATTTTCAGGTCGACATCGAGCTGTGCGGTTTTCTTCGCGGGAAGCAGCGCCACGATCCTGTCGAGCAGCAGCCCCAGGTTTCTCTTTTTCAGTGCGGAAATCGGTATGATTTCATTAAACCCCGTTTCATAAAAATTAGCAAGATTCGAAAAATCCTCGTTGTTGTCCATCTTGTTGACAGCCGCGATCCGCGGCACCGACAGCTTTCGTGCCATCTCCATGAGCTCGAAATCGAACGGCGCGGGAAAAGGATTTTCCAGGAGCACCACAATGACCGAGGATCGCTCCATCTGCTTTTTTGCAATATCGAGAATCGCCCTCGTCAATCCGCCGGAATCCGTGATGTCCAGCCCCGGAGTATCGCAGAGATTGAACAGGATGTCGTTGTGGTTGACCTGATATGAAAGGACATCCCTTGTGAGCCCGGGGATGGCGTCAACGATAGCCCTGCGCTCTTTTATAAGCGCGTTGAAGAGCGTCGATTTGCCGACATTCTGCCTTCCGATTATGGTTACGACCGGAATTTTATCCG
>CAZPZJ010000185.1:5118-7221 GCA_964591055.1 uncultured Leptospiraceae bacterium | reverse complement strand
CGGCATGGCCCATGAGTGGGTGTTTACCGGCGACGACGCGCTCGATTACATGGAAAGGACAGCCGGCGAGACGCTGCGCTACCGCGAGCTCATCGAAGGCTATCTTGACAGCTGTGATGGCGATGTCGAGCGCACCATCGCGTGCATGGTCTCGAAGGAGTACGACGAGAAGGGCACCATCTACCAGGAGCGCAACGCGTACATTGCAAACCTCTCGGCGCAGGTAAAGCACATCGCCTCGCTCAGAAATCACTGAAAAGGAGAATTATGCGCCACCGGGGATGTGTTACCGGATGTTCTTCTCCATGAAGCACACTGCGAACGGAAGGTGATCGTACCGCCGTACCGATATCTCCCTGAATCCGAAATCCTCGTACCAGTTCTTCAGGACGGTGTGCTCGTTGATGATGCCGATGGCGACCTTTTCCCCGCCGAGCACGCGCACGAGGCGGCAGGCGAAGTCGAGCAGCTCCGCGCCGTATCCCCTGTGGCGAAAAGGCGGGATGACGGCCAGCCTTTCAATATACCAGACCGCTTTGTCGGCAGCCTTCTCGACGCCGATGCAGCCGACGGGCGAACCGTCGTGGTAAAGCCCGAATACGCGAAGCCCCTTCGCGATCGCCTGCCGGAATTTTTCCGGCGTTGTGTGTGAAGGATGGGAGGGCGCGTTTTCAGCCGTCAGGTGAAATTCGTCGGCGACGGTTTGAAACGACTCCCTGATAATCCTGACGCACGCATCGTAATCGGGCGTCGTTCGCATCTCCACGATCATCGCTCTCCACCCTTCTTCATCTTATGCCGCTCCGCCGCCACGCTGAACGCGGGCGCATATCTCTTCGGGAAATTCCGTGCCGAGTCACTATTCCATGAACAGTATGGCGGGATGCGTATTTCTTCAAGCCTTTTACGCAGCACGAAACCGGGCGGGATTTGTTGCTTTTTCGGCGTTTTATCGCTACATAGGAGGAAGAGAGTTTCCAATTCGGCCGTGCGTTGCGGGAGTGTGTGCAACACATGCGGGCCGGGGAGCGGGACATGAAAAGGATAGAAGCTGTGGTGGCCCTCGCCGTGGCGGTGTATTTCGTTGTCGGAATTGTGCGGCACATGATGAGGCCCGGCGGCAATGCGGAGTATACCAGGGTGCTGATGTTCGCGGGTCTTGCGACCATTCCGTTTGTGTTCCTGGTGGGTTTCACCGGGGGGCACGATCGCTGGCCCCACCTGATCGAGTACGCAAGGGAGATAGCCGGCGAGAACGTCTGGTCGCCACTGGCGGTCGTGGGGCTCGGCGCTGTAGTGATCGTACTGCCTCTGGCCATATTTGCGGCGGTGTGGATTATGATGGGGATGCGCTCCGGCTTGGTATTCACGCTGTACTTTGTGCCGATGTTCATGCGGATGGCGTTCGAGACGGCGGATTCCTGCATCAAACATTCAGTGCTGCAGGTGGGCCTCTTTTTCATCGCGGTCTTCGTCACGATGGGCGTTGTTGCCGTGCTGCGTCGGAACGAGGTCGGCATGGAGCCGTACGTGCAGCAGGTGCACGCGGTATGGCCGGATTACGACAGAGAAAGCTCCATCAACATGTTCTTCTGGGTGTGCACGTTCGCTCTCATCAACCAGCTCATCGAATCCGGTCGCGCGATTTTTGCGCTGCTGAAGTGAGACGGCGAGCGCATGGCTCACAACTGTAATGCGCCGCCAGATTCTCACTTCAGGTCGACAAACTCCGCGAACATCCATCCCCTTGTGCTTCCGAAGCGCCCGGGTATTTCAACATAGTACCAGTAGTTTTCCCACTTCTGCACCTTCTCCCTGTTCGTGGTCCTTGCGAGCACCGCCAACTCCGTGCCGGCGGGAACGGCCCTGAGGGGGTCCATGGGGCTCTGGTCGAGGTGTATCTCCTTCGACTTCACGTCGGGGCGCTCCCTGAACTTGACCGTGGTGTTCGCCTTTCCCGGCTTCATGCCCATCAGGACGGCCGGCAGTTTGCCGATGGTTACAGCCGTGCCTTCCTTGCCCGGGGAGGATTTTTCATCATAGAAGCGGATGCCGTTCTCGAATTGCAGAAACGTTGAGTACGTGAGGGACGAAGGGTCATTG
>CAZPZJ010000185.1:0-5018 GCA_964591055.1 uncultured Leptospiraceae bacterium | reverse complement strand
GTACATTAAAAACGCCGAGGTCCAGTATGAGACCGATCTCCAGAAGGAAAACCTCGCGGCCGCGCTCAACGACATCCTGACGTTGCCGGCCGGGGATCTGAAAAAGAGAAAGTACCGCGACTACGAGGGAAACGAAAACCGCTGGGATCTCGCCACACTGATACAGCGGCATTTTGTACCTGAAGGTTCCGGCAGGACGCTGGGCGATAATTTTTACCGTGACGTGAAAGCGAAGGAGGTGCAGGAGGAGGTCGACTCCATTCTGCGCGCCATGAAATGACCGGCGGAGTCCCGCCTGAGGGCCCTCCTCAATGCGCTGTGTGAACCGATGAGCAGGAGAAAGGCGGAGGAATGTCATGAAAAACGGGAAGAAAATCCTCCTCGTCGAGGATGACTATCTGATTGCAGCCTCCGGCAAGCTCAGGCTGGAGCAGTACGGGTACGATGTCATCGTCGCGGGTTCCGGGGAGGAAGCGGTGGAGATGTTTCGCGAACTGCCCGGCATCGATCTCATTCTCATGGACATCAATCTCGGAAGAGGCATTGACGGAACGCAGGCCGCAGAGATGATACTCAGGGAACGGGAAATACCGGTGGTGTTTCTTTCCAGCCACACGGCCCCGGAAATCGTCGAAAAAACCGAGAAAATAACCTCATACGGGTACGTGGTCAAGAACTCGGGCATCACCGTGCTCGACGCTTCCATTAAAATGGCGTTCAAGCTCTTCAATGAGAAGATAAGGGTCCGGGACAAGCAGCTTGATCTCGAAGCGGCCAACGAGGAGCTGGCGCAGTCCAACGAACAGCTTGCGATGTCGCAGGCGGAGATATCGGGCGCGCTCGCGGCGCTGCGCGAAAGCGAGGCGTTCACAAGGGCGGTCATGGACAATCTGCCCATCGGCGTGGCCGTGAACTCCGTGGATCCCTCCGTGGACTTCACCTACATGAACGACAACTTCCCCGCGATATACCGCACCACCAGAGAGGCGCTCGCCAGCCAGGATGCGTTCTGGGAGGCGGTATACGAGGATCCCGTTTTCCGCGAGGAGATGCGCAATCGCGTAATCGGGGATTGTGCAAGCGGCGATCCCGGGCGCATGCGCTGGGAAGACGTGCCGATTGCCCGCAACGGAAAAATTGTCGCGTATATCGGCGCGGGCAACACTCCCGTTCCGGGAAAGAGCCTGATGATATCCACCGTCAGGGACGTCACTGAACGTAAACTGGCCGGGGAGGAGCTGCGCAGAAGAGAGGCCGACCTTGCGGAGGCCCAGCGTGTGGCGAGGATCGGCAGCTGGAACAACGACCTGGTAAACAACACGGTGCGGTGGTCGGACGAGCTGTACAGGATTTTCGAGGTTGAAAAAACGGAATTCCCCGGCAGCTACGAATCCTTTCTTGAGAGAATCCATCCCGACGACCGGGCGCAGGCCTTTGAGGCAAACCGGATTGCGCGGGAAAGCGGCAGTCCCTTTGAGATCGAGTACCGCATCAGGACCCGCACGGGCAGGCTGAAGCACATCAGGGAGACGGGGTACGCCATCAGGGACGGGCAGGGCGCGGTCACCGGCCTGTTCGGCACCGCCCAGGACATCACCGGGCGCAGGCTCGCGGAAAACGCGCTTCGGCAGAGCGCGGCCAGGCTTGAGGCCGTGTTCGAGAGCATGAACGACGCCGTGTTCATTTCCGATGTGGACGGAAACTTTGTCGACTTCAACAAAGCGTTCGCCACATACCACCGTTTCAGCGGAAAGGAGGAGTGCTACAAGACGCTCGCCGAATACGCAGATTATGGCGATGTGATGTTCCCGGACGGCTCTATTGCACCCCTGGACATGTGGGCCGTTCCGCGGGCGCTCAGGGGAGAGGTTGCGTCCAACGTCGAATACAAGCTCAGGAAAAAGGACACGGGTGAGATGTGGTGGGGCAGTTACAGCTTCGCCCCCATCAGGGACTCTGCCGGGCGGATAACCGGGTCGGTTGTGCTGGCGCGGGACATCACTGCGATAAAGAGAGCGGAAGAGGTTTTAAGGAACAGCCTTTCCCTGCTCAACCAGACGCAGCGCCTTACGCGGGTCGGCGGGTGGAGATACGATGTTGAAAGCGAAACGATGTTCTGGACCGACGAGACCTGCCGTATCCACGGGCTTGATCCGGACATCGCCCGGAGTGGATCGATTGATCTTGTAAGCACAAGCATCTCGTGCTATGACGAAGCTGACCGTTCCGCGATATTCGATGCGTTCAAACGCTGCATAGCTACGGGCGAGACGTACGACTTTGTGTTCGCATTCACCTCGCTCGACGGCAGGAGGCTGTGGATCCGCACCACAGCAAAGGCGGAGACGTCGAATGGAAGGATATCGGGGGTGCTGGGCAACATCCTGGACATCACCGATCGGAAGAGGGCGGAGGAGGAACTGGAGCGCGCCGTTCAGGACAAGCAGACGCTGCTCACCGAAATACAGCACCGGGCCAAAAACAACTTCAGCATGATTTCGGGCATGATCAATATCATGCAGAGCACAAGCCGGTCGGATGACGCGAGGCGGGCCCTTGAAGAGGTTGGCGCGCGGGTGCGGGCGTTTACAGAAATGTACGAACTCGTCTACTCGTCAGACTACATCAGCGAGGTGAGCCTGGACGAGTATTTCAGCAGGATCACGGCCTCGCTGCCGGGCATATCGGAGGGGATTGTGCTCAGGACCGAATGCGACGCGGTCGCCGTGCCCGTGAAAACCGCGATCAACCTGGGGCTTGTCGCGATCGAGCTGGTATCCAATGCGCTCAAGCACGGATTTTCAGGCCGGAAGGGTGGGGAGATATCGCTCACCCTGAAAAAAAATGAAGACGGCGCGGTGTTCGCGATCGCGGACAACGGCGCAGGCATCCCGCCGGCGCTGGATGTCGACTCACTCCGCTCAACCGGGCTCAAGCTCGTGTACGCGCTCGTCGCCCAGATCGGGGGCGTGATCGAGGTGGAACGGGCGAGCGGCACTCGGTTTCTCATCACAATACCGGTGATGGGCCGCATGGCGTCTTAGCGGGTGCCCGCGCGCGGCCGGGAGCACAGGTACACCGCGATGAGGTCGTCGCGGTAATCGGCGTATTCAATGGTAAATCCCGCGCGGTAGAGCATTTCCTCCATGATCCAGTCATAGGTGGAAAACTCCTTTTGTATGTGGTCGCGGTATCCCCGCGCCATTTCCTCCCCTGCGGTTTCGGCGACGTGGTGTATGGTGTAGTCAATCGTGGAAACGTAACGGTCCACTTCAAGCGAAAACACCACGTCCTTAAGGTAGAGCTTTCCTCCCTCCCTCAGCGCGCCGCAGATGTTCTTGAGCGCCACCAGCTTCCAGAAGTCGGGTAGGTGGTGAAGCGCGAGCTGTGACAGCGCGATGTCGGCCGGCGGCCCCTCGTGGCGGTAGTTGAGAAAACCGGACTGCACGAAAGTCATGTTGCCGATTCCCTCCGCGCGCGCCCTGTCTTCGGCGTACGCGAGCATGGTGGGCGAAATGTCGATTGCTATCACCCGCCCGCAGCGGCGCGCCGCCTCCAGCGCAATCCTCCCCGTCCCGCAGCCGTACTCGACCAGCGTCTTGCCGGCGGCAAGTCCGGTCATCTCCGCGATCTCGTCGAGCTCGGCGTCGAAGTCGCGAAGGCGTGACATGCGCCCGTCGTAGCGCTCCACCTCGTCGCGGCTCTCGTAGTCGGTGCCGATCTGGCGTATTTCATCGTACATCCAGTCCCTTTCATCAGCCATCGGTTTCACCCCCTTCACCGGATTGGCGCATGAATCTGCGCACCATGCGCGCTATCGCGACGCGCGGATACAGCAAACCCCGCGCCGTGCGCGGGGCTTTCCTCTGGGCGATAATGGACTCGAACCATCGACCTCCTGCATGTGAGGCAGGCGCTCTAACCGACTGAGCTAATCGCCCTGATAGTGCAATAGTGGACAGAAGGGCGTCCGTCTGTCAACACAAATCCCCGATCGCCCCGCGCTTCTTTCAGCAGCCGTGCGGTGAGGCCTCACCCAGGGCGGGCCAGTCTATCTCCCTGCCGTCGAACACGGGCCCGTCCACACAGGCGCGCCGGTTTCCACCGGAGGTCGCCACCGTGCAACCCGAGCAGATGCCGATGCCGCAACCGAAATACGTTTCCACAGACACCTCGAAGGGGAAGGGATTCTCAGCCATGACGCCGGCCATGCCCTGCATCATCACCGTGGGCCCGCAGGCGTACACGCGGTCGAACGATTGACCGGTCATGACCTCGCGCGCAAGATCGGTCACGCGGCCCCTGTGCCCGCAGGTGCCGTCATCGGTCGCCATAAAAAACTCGCTGGACACTGCCTCAAACCGGTCATGCAGAAACATGCAGTCCGACGAGCGCACTCCGTACAGGTACGTGACGCGGTTTTTCATCTTCCTCAACCGCCTTGCGAGGTAGTAGAGGGGCGCGTTCCCGACACCGCCCCCGACGAGCAGCACCGATTTTCCCTCCTCCATGGTGAAGCCTTTTCCCAGCGGGAAGAGCAGGTCCACCGGGCCCGGTTCGGCGTGGTCGCGCAGCCAGCGTGTGGCCTTGCCCGCCACCCGGACCACGAGCTCGAGCATGCCGCCTTCCTGGTTGAACACGGAAAAAGGCCGGCGGAGCAGGGGATCCAGCGAATCGCCGATTCGCATGTTGACGAACTGGCCGGGTTCGCAGCGCACGGAGCCGATATCGATTTTCAGCAGAAGATGACCATCGCAGATTTCCTGCGGCCTTGCAATCAAAAGCGCCATGCCCGTTCCCCTTTTCCGTTCGTGCCTGTGTTTCATGCGCGCACACCTTACAACGCGTCCTGCCTGTTGGCAACAGAAAAAATGGTGAGAGGGAGCCGCCTTCCATGATGAAAAAATTTTATGCCAGTGGTGAAAAATCATTTACTTCCCTGATAGATGGGGCTTATGAATTCGTAAGCCTTCCCATATACACAGATACGGAGCCTCGCAATGGCACGAACACGCACA
>CAZPZJ010000184.1:0-7236 GCA_964591055.1 uncultured Leptospiraceae bacterium | reverse complement strand
GATTTCTGCTGCTCACGGACTTCCTGCATCTCAACAGCCGCGGCGCGGGCATGGTTGCAGACCTGATCGAGGGATTCGTCAGGGAAGCGAACTCCAAACAGTGATTATCCGCCCTGTCTTTCAAGCTTCCGAGTTCATGGATGGAATGTATAAATCCCGATTATCCTGCCCATCTCTCATCCATGCCGGGAATAGAGCTCTTCAATACTGTCACCGTACTTTTCCAGCACTTTCTTTCTTTTAAGCTTGAATGACTGCGTCAGCAGACCGTTGTCCACCGAAAATCCCTCGGCCAGCACCAGCACTTGTTCAGGAACCTCGTATGATCCGAACTTCCCGTCGAGTCGGCTCCTTATCTCAGACAGATATAGTGCTTTCACCTCGTCTTTGATGACGAGATCCCGAGGATCAGATGGGAGGTTCCTGGCTTCGGCGAACCTCTTCAGCACATCAAAGTCCGGCGCGACGATGCAAACCGTGAACGGTCTGTTGAGCCCCAACACCATCGCGTGCTCCACGTATTTGCTCATCATGATCTCAGCTTCCATCGCGGAGGGAAACACGAACTTGCCGTTCTCAAGCTTGAATGACTCCTTGATCCTGCCGGTGATGTAGAGATACCCGTCATCGTCGATGTACGCCATGTCCCCGGTCCGAAGCCCGCCGTCGGCGGTCATCACCTCTGCCGTCGCTTCGGGTTTGTTGTGGTAGCCCTTCATCACATTGGGGCCGTATACGATCAGCTCTCCCTCCCGCCCGTTTCCGTCGGAGACCGACGTATCGATCACCAGCGTCACCTTGTCGAACGCCCTGCCGCAGCTTCCTATCCTGTTGTGGCGCGGCGTGTTCGTCGTGATGCCCGGCGAGGCCTCGGTCATTCCCAGCGCCTCGTACACGGGCACCCCGGCGTCGCTGAAGAATTCCGCCACGGCCGGATTGATCGCCGCGCTTCCCGTGAGCGCGACCTCGAGCCGGCCCCCGAATTTTTCCCTTATCTTTGAAAACACCAGCCTGTTGGCGACACGGAACTTGATGTTCTCCACAAGGCTTGACTTCCCCTCCGCCGCGAGCCGCCTTCTTGCCTTCCCGCTGTTCACTCCCATATCGAAGAGCTTCTTCGCGATTCCGCCCTCAGCCTCCATTTTCGCGTGGATGGCGTCGTACACCCGGTAGAATATCCTGGGCACGGAGATCAGCAGCGAGGGACGCACCTTCGCGAGGTCGCCGACGATGGTTGCAGGGCTTCCCGCCAGCCCGCATGAGCCGCCAATCCGCATCACAGAATGCAGCTCACACACCTGCCCGTAGGAATGCGCCCAGGGCAGAAACGAAAGCGATCGCGTTTCCTCGTTGAGCATGTCAAACATCCTGATAATGGCGTGGATGTTGCTGGTGATGTTGCCGTGCGACAGCAGCACCCCCTTGGGCTCGCCCGTGGTGCCCGAGGTGTAGATCAGCCCTGCGATATCGTCCGGGCCGGGAATCGCCGCCGGGACCGGGGCGAGCTTTCCGGCCTCCTCCAGCTCGCGCATTGAGCCGCTCCCATCGCCTTCAATCAGGATGACGTGCCTGAGCTTTCCGCCTGAAAGCAGATGCTTCACCCTGTCGTAAATATCACGACGCGACACGAAGAGCAGACTTGTATCGCTGTCGCGAATGATGTACTCCCATGTCGAAGATAGCTCGGCCTCGTACATGGTCACGTATCGCGCGCAGAGGCCATAGGTGGCGTAACAGGCCACCGCCCACTCCACCGAGTTTCCGGAGATTATGCCGACCGTGTCCCCCCTGCCGATCCCCAGCGCGGCCAGCCCGGCCCGCAGGTTGTCTATCCTCGCGCCCACATGCCCGTACGTATGCCACTCGAACCCACCCTGCTCATTTCTGACGCCAAACCACTCCCTGTCGCGGAACCTCGCGACAGTCTCGTTGAACATTTCAACCAGGTTATCAGGCCTGTCTAGCTGGTACAATATTCCTCCGCTTTGCCGCTGTAAATACAGCGGTCGCGATACATTTTCCCCAGTGATTAGTGACGGCAATGCGGGCAGACGATCCCCTCACGACAGGATCGAATACACTGTTCCACAGAAGATAATCATTATATATTTTACATATTATGTGATGTGATTATTCATGCATGATACATAACAGTGTTATTTTATCAAGCACTTTTTCCTCATGTCACTGGCCATCCGGAATCAGGTAATACATATCCTCATTCCCGGCGGTGTGTACCATCACCCTGATCCGGGAACCCGGCTGAAAACGAGGGATATCCATGACATAGACATATCGATCCAGCGACACCCGATACGGCTCTTTTCCCGGAAGAGACACCTCGACTTCCATCTCCATCCCCCAGTACTCATTCACTCCTTCTTTGATCTTCTTCCCGTTCGGGGTCACCGAAATAATCTTTGCCGGCGCTTCCGCGCCCGTTTCCATGGCTTTTCTATTTTTACGCTTTTCAACGCAACGGAGCACAAAAAAAACCGCAAATGGAAGGAGGACCGCGAATAAAAGCAGTTTCATGTAGGGCGGGAGCTGATTGTGACCGTGGAAAAGTTCATAGTGCTCCCGGTGACGCCCTAGGTAGTGCAACAATGCCGGGTAGAGCACAAAAACAACCAGCGGTGTCGTTGCGAGAAGTACAAAAAGACCATTACGCGAATTCCGTTTTACTTTCAAACCTCGCCTCCCCCGGCCGGGATACACAGCTCTCCACCCGGGCCTTTCACGGAAACAAGGTATATTCAGCGGCAGGAAGGAACAAGCTTTACGGTAACAGAAAACCAATTGCGGACAAACCGCGATCGGGAGAAAAAGGAACAGCATTCCCGGTCAAGAATGCTCTTGGAAAATGGCAGCGGAAGGCCGGAGCGGCAAACCGGAAGGATTTCTCAATAACCCCTCGGCGGCGGGGTCGAGATGAACTGCATCACGACATTTCCCTTTACTATCATGACGACATCCCCTCCGGGGGATGTTTCGGGGGAAGTATCCTTAATAATCCGCTTAAGAAGCCTGGGACTATTTTCATATACATAGCTTATATTGCCTTCATAGGTTTCCGGGTTTTCAAACCACGCCCCGGCGATGGGAGTTTTATCCGTGTACGTGAAGACCTCCCCGCCGCATTCAACGCTGTTTGCTTTGAACGTACATTCCGGGCCAATAGGCCGCGACTTCACATCCTGCGCCTTTTCAAGGAAGCCCTCAAAAACGTACCCTATTCTGTTGCCATTGAATCCGCAGACCCGTATCCAGCGCCCCTTCCGGTTGGCGATCGTCTCGATTGCCTGGCTCTGCATCATGGAGCCGGAATCGTTCAGCACATACGCCCCTCTCGGGAGCGAGAACAGGGCTGTTGACTTCACGGCCGCATCCTGCCTGACGATCAGGCTGGTGGCCGTCACCCTGTAAATGGTTTCGCGCTCTTCAGCATTGGACACGATTGCCAGGAGAGAAATCAGAAAAAGCGCGACTATTCCGCTGGAGACCGCCTTCACTGTTCGTTTCATAGTGCACCTTTCCGTTGTCATTCATGATTATGGCGAACATCATGTGTATAAAGCTTATGAGCTTCTGTAAAGCACTTTTCTGCGGACCATGCGATACCATGTGGCAATAAAACTTCACATTCTTGTTATGATGTGCCGATCTTTCATTTATACACACGGCGAGGTTTCCAATGGCAAAAAGAATACTCAGCTACCCTAAAGGGAAGCGAATCATCAAGAGCGGGAAATACGAACGGCGGATGTTTGTCATTCTTGACGGGGAAGTGGAAATCACCTTTGACGTGAACAGCGAGAAGGTCGCCGTCGCACAGCTCGGGAAGGGCGACTTCTTCGGCGAGGTATCCATTTTTCAACAGATAGAGCGGACGGCAAACGCCCACGCGCTCACCGATGTGCGCGTAACCTACATAGACTCACCGGAAGAGCTTGAAACTTTTCTGACGAACAACCCCCGCTTCGCGGTCAGGATGGTGCGCACGCTCACCCAGCGAATCGCCGACACCGATAAGATGCTCGTGGGCAGGCTCTGCGGAGACAAGATAGTTAAATACGTCTGGTAACGCTCCACTGCCGACAGGTCATTTTTTCCTGGCGACGATGATTGTCATGTCATCGCTCAGGGGGTTGCCGGCCATATAATCGCTGAAATTCCTTACAATATGTCCGAGCACATCGCCCGCGCCTGCTTTCGGCGCTGATGCAAACGCTGCCAGCAGACGCCGCGCCCCGTAGTTGCTCCCGCTCAGATTGCGGCAGTCAAGCAGGCAATCGCTGTACAGGAGGAGCATGTCGCCGGATTCCACATCGAACCCGATGGTTCTGTAATCACGCCCGGACAGGCTGATCCCGATCGGCCGCCCCTTGCTCTGACCGTCAGCATCGTCAATTATTTCAATCCTGCCCGAGCTGGCGCTTTTGAACATCAGCTCAGGATGGCCCGCGTTGACGTATTCCACCCTGCCATCCTGAAGCCTGAGCATCATGCCCGTAATGAAGATATTTACATCCTCGAGGTCCCTAATGAGATCGCGGTTGGAGGCGTCAAGCACGTCTCCAAGCGGCCGGTCCCGCATCGACATGAAGTTCCTGAACAGCACGGGCTTTGCGAGGATCGTGATGAGCGCCGGCGCCACGCCATGGCCCGACACGTCAAACAGCGAAATCCCTTCGAGGATGTCCTGCGAGCAGTAAAAATCGTAAAAGTCCCCGGACACGCCCGAATGCGGCCTTGAAATAAAGGCCACGTCCCAGTTGCCGGTCTGCGGAGGAGCTGACGGGAAGAACGCCGCCTGCACGTCGTGCGCCAGCTCCAGCTCGATCTGCGCTCTCGACCGCTCGAACCTGAGCATGCAGTTCATGGAGCTCAGCTCGCCGTTGGCGAGGGCGAGATCGCGGTTCGCGTTCTGCAGCTGGCGGCGCTTGGAGTTCACATAATACGAGCTTGCGGAAACAAGAAGAAACGCGGGAAGCAGGCACAGCGCAAGGAATATTTCCCTGTCCAGGTTTCCCGGCTGTCCATGTAATTCAATGCCACAGTACACGACGGACAGGTGGCATACAAGTGTCGGGATGGACATCAGCAGCGACTGCGCCATGCTCGTGTAGAAGAGCACCACCGTCACCGCGATGATTGCGTTTAAAAGCCCCAGTATCCGCAGCTCCTGCAGGTGGTAAACCCATACCCCATACGCAGCGAGATAGATCACGAGATACGAAAAGAACAGCATCCACTCCCGCCATACCGGCAATTCCTTCCTGAAACGCACGGCGAGGATCATCACCGCGGACGTTGAAACCACCAGCAGCGATATAATCGCCGTCTCCATCATCGTGATCGGAGTCATGCCAAGCGACGCCGCCAGCACCGTCTCCAGAATGGCTATTGAATAGCCCGCGAGCACAAACAGCTGGGCTCGCGCGAAAATGGAATACCGTTCCGATTCAATCCGGGTTGACAGGATGGGCGCGACATCGTTCATATCACGCCTCCCGCTTTTCACGGCGCATACCGCCTGACCGGCCCCGGCCGACAATTGCAAATCCGGCAAATCTTCGCATCACCATCCCTACCTTCCGGCGGCTTTCTCTGTGTTGTATTGCCGTCCTGTTACGTCATTGACCACAACATGAAATTTGTCAAACAGAAAAAAACCCATTCGGGCTTTTTTCTGTTTGCGGTAATGCGCCGCCAACTCCCGTTGAAACGCCGTTGATCTCTCTGAAAATCATGAATTGGATGGAAGATGGAGTGAAGACATGACAGGACATGATTGGTTCCGGAATTGTCTTACAGGAGGAAACGCAGCGCTGTCGGCGGGGGAGGATGAAAGCCGGGGAACGGTATCTTTTGAAATGCGGTCAGCGCACCATCTCTTCGATAATCGCACGTACGGGCAGCACTTCACGGATAAGCGCCGCCGATTCGCCCGCCCCGGCGGGCACCAGGTCGAAATTGCCGCTGTTCCACGCTTCGGCCGTATCCTTGAAGCTGTAGATCTTCGTAAAATCGGTGGAGGGGTCGTCAAGCTCGCGTTTGAGTTTGGGATTGATGATCGCCCGCATGCTCATGTTGCCGATTGGAACAAGCGCCGTGCCGCCGTCTCCGGCCTCAACGATTGCCCGCTTCCACGCTTCGCATGCGGGGCTCTCCTCCGCGGCGAGGAATCGCGTGCCGATCTGCACCCCCTGCGCACCCAGCGCGAGCGCCGCACGGTACCCTCGCGAATCCGCGATGCCGCCCGCCGCGACCACCGGCACCTTCACATGATCCGTTATCAGCGGCACCAGCACCATCGAGGAGGATTCGGGGGAGGTTGAGCGCAGGCCGCCCGCTTCGCTTCCCGCCACCACGATTCCGTCGGCCCCCGAGCGCTCCGCCTTGATGGCGTGCTGGAGCGCGAGCAGCACGTGCAGCCCCTTCATGCCGTGATCGTGGATCAGAGGGTATATCTTCTCAGGCGAGCCCACCGACGTGGTGACCGTTTTCACTCCCGCCCGCGCGAGGACCGGCACCAGATGTTCGTTGAGCGGGTTGATGATCATGAGGTTGGCCCCGAAGGGGCGGTCGGTGAGCCCCCTCACCCCGTCGAGGAGCCTTTTCGCCTCATCGATGTCCCTTATGAACCCGAGCGCAAGCATGCCGTACGCGCCCGCCTCGCTGATCGCGGCGACGAGCGCGGGGCTGTTCATCGCGCCGATGGGCCCCTGGATGATCGGATAACGGCATCCCAGCATTTCGAGCAATTGTGACATCCCCTTCTCCATAAAAGGTCAAGGTGAAGGGCCCGGCTCTCCGCCGGGCCCCCGCTTCACGTCAGTTTTGCCACACCGAACACAGCCTGGCAAGCACATAACTCCGGCCATCAGATAGCAGTAGTTTTCCCTTCCCAGTACTTTTTCCGCAATTCCTTCTTGAGGGCCTTGCCGATCAGGGACCTCGGGATCTGGTCGATGAAATCCACAGACTTGGGCACCTTGAATCCGGCAAGCTCCTTTTTGCAGAACTCGATGAGCTCGTTTTCCGTCACTTCGGCGCCCGGTTTTTTCACCACGACCGCCTTCACCGACTCGCCCCACTTGTCGTCCGGAACGCCGATCACCGCAAGGTCCGCTATGGCCTCGTGCTTTTTCAGCACGTTCTCAACTTCGACAGGATAGATGTTGATGCCGCCGGAGATGATCATGTCATTTTTACGGTCAACGATGTAGAAAT
>CAZPZJ010000183.1:0-7294 GCA_964591055.1 uncultured Leptospiraceae bacterium | reverse complement strand
TGTCCGTGAGCGCCTGCACTCGGGCCATTTCCTCTTTAAGCTCTGCGCCCGCACGGACGAGCATGTTCCGGTCACTGCCGGACGCAAGGCCCGTGATTGCGCCCAGGGTGACGTTCCGGGGATCATTGCCCAGGCCGTGCCGGCGTGCGGCGGAGGCGATTAACTCGAGCCTTTCCCGCTCAAGCTCCTGAATGCCGGCCAGGAGCTTCTCCTGCTCCTCTGAAAGTGACAGCAAAAGCTTCCCTTCCTTGGCCATGATGGCGCCGCTCTTCTCCTGTTCGATGTCCGCGATACGGGTGTAGATGTCCTTTTCCCGGTCGAGAATGCGGCACATTTCGGCTGCGATGCGGGTCATTGCTCCCTCCGTGGCTGAGTATTCGCGTCCTGCCATGCCCTGCCTGATATATCGGCCCGAAAAGATGATTGGATGAGGATTTTTTTCGACATAATGCGGCACGGCGGGGCTGCTCAGACCCCGATCCCATCCCTGACCCTTCCCCTTGGTAAGGAGAAGGGCTCAATCAGAAAATTTCTCTGCATACTCTACCCCTTGCGAAGGGGGAGATGGCCGAAGGCCAGAAGGGGATAACTCAGCGCCTTCAGACGGCCGTAGGCCGCAAGGGGATATTCACGGCCTTCTGTTTTGCTCATCGCGGATTTACTTAACCAGAGCGGGTGAGATTCGGCGTTTATTCCGGGTACAAAACATTGAGAGCATCGATTTCACCGAAATGCCTGTCCGTGGATACAAGGGTCAATCCATACTGGCGGGCAATCGCGGCGATCCAGATATCATTTTCGGGAATGGGTTTCCCTTTGCGCTGCAATCCGCCTTTTATAATGCCGTACTCCTTGGCGGTATTGATGTCGGATTCAAGCACCGCTGAAGAGACGATGAACTCCTCGATCTTTTCGATATTTTCCTTTCTCCGCGCCGATTTATATGCGCCTTAATAAAGTTCACCCGCAACCACCGTGCAGAGATACACTTCTGAAGCATCCGAAATCCATTGCAACATCCCGCGGTCGCCGTTGAAGATGGCGATAACCGCGCTCGTGTCAAGGAGATAGCCACCACTCGCCACGGTCAATTTCTTCACATCCCTTTTCAATGGCGGATTTCATTCCCGCGATCGTTTTTGCGTCAAAAAGGTTCGCGAAGCGAACGAGGTCGATCCCTTTTACGCCGGATGGTTTCGAAACCAGCAGCGCCCGGGCAAAATCATGGACTTTCTTCTGCTGCCCGAGTGAAAGCTTTTTCAGGTCCTCAATAAGATTCTTTTTCAATCCCTGTGCGCTCATGGTTGCCATGACCATAATTTCCGATGTGAATATAATCTGGTGAATAACCTGTTTCAAGCGAAAAAGTAAAGGGAGCGTATTATTTCCGCGTTCGCAAGATCAATGTGGCTGACCCCGACCCCATCCCTGACCCTTCCCCCAGGAGATGGCCGAAGGCCAGAGGGGGTCGCACAGCGCCTTCAATTGGCCGAAGGCCGGAGATAATTACAAATCACAGGCGACGATCATGATCGTCGCCTGTGATTAACCCTGTCTTTCCAGTAACCTGGGTTTCTTTTGAGATGCATAACCGCTATCACTTCAATAATCACCTCATTTCGGATGATATACAGAACACCGTAAGGAAATCGTTTGAGAATATAGCGGTGGATTCTCTTCGTCAACAATGGCCATGTTTCAGGCATTTTTTCAATCGCGACGTATGATGTTTCCAGCTCTGCAATAAAATCTTTACCAAGCCCCGGCGATTTTTCCTCGTACCATGAATAGCCCTCCTGGATCTCATTGTAGACATCCAAATGGAACATGAGAGTGCGCATACTATTTTATTCTTTTCTTTATTTCATTCCAGGAAACAGGCGACGATCTTCCCGAATCCAAATCAGCGAGCCGTTCCTCAGCAAGTTTTATCCATTGTCGATCGACACTGTCGTCATGCGGCTCATCAAGGCTGGAGATGAGACAATGCGCCAGCATCGCCCTCTCTTCAGAACTCATGTTCAGCGCTTCCTGCAACAAAAATTCAGCCTTTTGTGTCATGCTCCACCTTGCCATATCGATTGTGTTCGGATTAAACGTAACAAATACTCATGCAAATGTAAATCCATTTTTCTTCCAAAGGTGAAATCGCCAGGGGAAGGGCTCCATCAGAAATATTCCCTGCATCATCTCCCCCTTCGCAAGGGGGAGATGGCCGAAGGCCAGAGGGGGTCGACCCAGCGCCTCAAACGGCCGAAGGCCAGAAGGGTTGCATCAAACAGGCGACGATCATGATCGTCGCCTGTCAACGCATCGCCTTCGGTGAATTATAATTGCCGACAGTCCCTGAATGTGTTATCATTGAGCTTTACGGCGTATCTCACGGGGAAACCGAATGATAAAGACATGGCGCCTTGCAGCCCTTGCGCTCGCACTGTCGATGGCTGCGGCCGCGGAAAGGGCTTTCGGGGAGGGCATCCACTCGCTCGAGGCCGGGGCTGAATACTACAGCTTCGACTACCGGGAAGATCTCCCCGCAGGCCGCAAAAGCACCGAATCCGCGTGGATTCCCGGCGTGTACTGCGCCTACGCCTATCACGGGATCGACAACCCGCTGTACCTGAGCGCCTCCCTGTGCTATTCGTATGTCCGGACCAACTACAGCGGCACCACGCAGGGAGGCGTCCCCATCAGCGACAACACGCGCAACGTGTTCAGCGACACCCGCGTCCTCGCCGGCCCCATCGCGCTTCGCCCCACCACCTCGTACCTGTGGCTGGTTCCCCTTATCGGGGGCGGATACCACTACTGGTACCGCAGCCTGGGAGAGGGCGACTCCTACACCGAGATCTACACCTGGTACTACTTCGCCACGGGGCTCAGGGCCGAGTTTTTCGCCGGGAGCGAGGTGACCTTCGGGATCGAGGTGACGTACATGAAGATGATGTTCGGCGAAATCACCATCTACCTGTCCGAGCTGAACCCGGGCTTCAACGATCCCAAATCCGACCTGGGAAACAGATACGGGGTCAGAGCAACGGCGTTCGCGAGATACAGGATCGGGCTTTACTGGGCAGTCACCGCGAGCGCGTGGTACGAGCGGTCGGAAATCGGCAGGGGCGAGGATTTCGACGTGACCTTCAACGGGGCTCACTACGGGACAGGCTACGAGCCCGCGAGCGAAAGCCGCCGGTACGGAGGCATGATGTCCGTACAGCTTCTTTTCTGAGAGGCGTGCGCCTCACAGTATCTCCCTCAGCGCGCCGCCGTCCAGCGCACACTGCGCCGTTTTCACCACGGAGTAGACGCACAGCGGCATGTCGCCGCCTGCCGGGACCGACAAAATCTCATCAATCCGCACGGAGCTCTCGCCGCCCGCCGACACCGTCAGAAGTGCGCCGCCCGCGTCGAACGCAGCGTCCAGCACCACCCGGTCGAACTCGATTTCGCGCACGCCGCTTTTCGTTGTTTTGCTGAAGGGCCTTTGCTCATCCAGGAACCGGCGCAGCGAATCGAGCGCCCCGGTGCTGTCCGCATTGATGCGGTAGGCAACCGCACGCACGGCGCTCATGACGGACGCGGTTTCGTCATCGCCAAGGAGTCTCGCCCTCACCAGCCGTGCTCCGCCGGGAAGCTTCGAGCTTACCGCTTCGATGGCGCTGTCCGCGTCAAAGGCGCCGAAGAGGTCGACGTCGCAGATCTCGGCCTCGCTTTCAAGGCCGAGCGGCAGCGGGAACCCGAAGGCGAGCCGCTCGCGCTTGTTGAACCCCTGCGTGTATGCGACGGGAACGTGCGCCATCCGCAACGCGCGCCTGATCACCTCCACAAAGTCGTTGTGCGACACGTAGCGAAGCTCACCCCTCTTGGCGAAGACCAGCCTGGCGCGAGCGGCGACCTCGTACTTCGCAGTGAAATCCCGAAACGCCCGCTCTATCTCCCCGGTGTCAAGCTCCTCTCCGCGCCTGTGACACCGTGCAGGGCGCTCCGGCGCGGCGCGCTCCATCAGGCCGACAAGCTTTTCGCGCCCGGTGCATACGCGCCGCCACGGCAGCGATTCGTCAGGGCCGCGCCGGTCAAGGTATTTGCGCCAATGCGGCGTTTCCGCGTCCAACGCGGCAATCCACAGTTCATAGCGGAAGTGCTCGCCCCACGAGTCGAGGCGGCAGCCGTCGCGATAGGCGCGAAGGATTGCCCGCCCGAGCCTGCCGTCGCCCCGCGACAGCACGCCCTCCAGCGTCGAGGCGCGCACGTCGTGGTTTTTCACCGCGACCCGGCGCGGCAGCGATCGCTTCAGGGCTTTCACGGTTTCGTCAAAGTACTCCATGCTCATCTGTTGCTCGCGCTGGAACGGCGTGTGCGGCTTGGGGATGAACGGGGAGACGGTGATGTTGAGCTCTAGTTTTTTGCCGCCCGCTGCGAGTATCTTCATTATAAGAGATCGGATGCTCTCCGCCTCGTCGTGCTCGTCGCAGCCCGGCAGGCCTATCATGAAGTAGAGCTTGAGGTGCCGCCAGCCCCTTCCGGCCGCAAAGGCCGCGATCTCGAGCAGGTCGCTTTCGTCGATCCGCTTGTGCGCGCGGGCGCGCATGGCCCCGGAGCCCGACTCGACCGCGAAGGTCAGCGAGGACTTCCTCACGTCGGAGGTGAACTCGATGATCGGGATGGTGGACACATCCACGCGCAGCGACGGCAGCGAGAGCGAAACCCCGTTCCTGGTGAGCCAGGGGAACACGCGGTTGAGCAGCGGCACGAGGCCGCGGTAATCGCTTATGGAGAGGGAGGAGAGCGTGAGCTCGCTGTAGCCGGTGTTTTCCACCGCCCTGATCACGGCATCGGCGAGCAATCCGTCGTCATAGCTCCGGCATGGGAGGTCGTAGTATCCGGCATGGCAGAACTTGCACAGATTAAAGCAGCCGCGCATCACCTCGACCACGGCTTTCTCCTGTGCGACGCGCATGCTGGGAATCACCGGCCGCTCCACGGTCCACGGCGCGGCCGACCGGTACACCCGCCTGACCGCGCCCTTCCCGCCGGGCAGAAGCACTCCCTGCACGCCCGCGAGCGATTCAATGATGGCGCTTCGCGAAAGGCCGCGCCGCCTGCCTTCGGCGATCACGTCCAGCTTTTCCACGATGCCCTCCTCG
This sequence comes from uncultured Leptospiraceae bacterium, assembly GCA_964591055.1. Classification (GTDB taxonomy): domain Bacteria; phylum Spirochaetota; class UBA4802; order UBA4802; family JAGODF01; genus CAZPZJ01. The sequence goes on along the minus strand of CAZPZJ010000183.1, from coordinate 2,150 downwards.
CCGTCCCCGAGGAAAAAGGCGTCGATGAAATCCTCCATCGGGCCCGGATTGGACGCCGCCGCCCCGCCCGCAACGACGATGGGCATGTCATCGCCCCTCTCGCCGCGCAGCAGGGAAACGCCGCCCAGGTCCAGTATCTGCAGCACATTGGTGTACACCATCTCGTGGGAGAGGTTGAATCCCACAAGGTCAAGCTCTCGAAGCGGAAGGCGGCTTTCCAGCGTGAAAAGCAAAACCCCTTCGCGGCGAAGCGCCGCTTCGAAATCCGGCGCGGCCGCGAACACCCGCTCGCAGGCGTATTCCTCCACGCGGTTCACCCTGTCGTAGAGTATCCTGATGCCATGGTTGGACATCCCCACCTCGTAGAGGTCGGGGTACGAGATGGCCATCCGCACCGCGGCCGATGGCTTGCACACGGCGTTCATCTCGCCGCCGGCATAGCGCCCCGGCTTTTCAACCGAGCACAGAATGCGCCGCAGCGCGTGCGTATCGATTTTACCCATGCATCCGTCCATTCGTCTGTATTGGTTTGGCCCGCCCCGCAACGCCGCCCGCTCAGCGCCCCATAAGGGCGGCGGCAAGCTCCCTGAATTGTTCAGTGGAAAGCGTCTCCCCCCTGACGTGTTCGGCCAGCCCGGCGCTTCTCATGGCCTCCCGCACCGCGTCGCGGCCCGCGCTCAGGTGGGGCGATTCCGACAGGGCCTTCAGCAGCGTCTTGCGCCTCCCCCAGAACGCCGATTTCACGACCAGGTGGAACATGTCGTTGAACACCTGATCGTCAGGCGTGTCGGCGCGGCGGGCCATCCCCACGAACGCCGAGGTCACGTCGGGGCGGGGATAGAACGACGTGCGGCCCACCGAGAAGAGCAGCCTGACCTCATAGTAATGTCCCAGCGAGACGGCAAGCGCGCCGTACTGCTCTGACCCCGGCTGTGAAACTATGCGCGCCGCCATCTCCTTCTGCAGCATCGCGAACAGGGCGGGTATCCGGTAGCGCGTCGCCATCGCAAACAGCATCTCTGACGAGCAGTAGTACGGGAGATTTGACACCGACAGGGAGAAATCGCCGCCGGCATGGATTTTCAGAAAATCGGCGTGCCGCAGGGAGAACCCCTCCCGCCCGCCGAAACGCGTTTCAAGGTGGCGCGCCAGGCCGGCGTCAATCTCAACCGCCGTGACGCGCGCACCCCGGTCAAGGAGCTTTCCGGTCAGATCGCCCAGGCCGGGGCCGATTTCCAGCACATGGTCGCCCTTGCCCGCCCCCGACGCCACCGCGATGCGCTCAAGCGCGGCTTCGTCGCACAGGAAGTTCTGGCCCAGCGCCTTGTTGGGGCTGAGCCCGAGCTCGTTCATCAGCGATCTGATCCTGGCTGCGTTCATCGCGGGGCGCGCGGATTACGGTAATAATGATTTGACATGAATGGCCTTCCTGTATTCAGTTTCAACTCCGGGAGCTGTCAATACAAATTTATGGACCGGGGAACCCTTTACATCATCGCCTCGCCGATAGGCAATCTCGAGGACATCACCCTGAGGGCGATCCGCATCCTCCATGAATGCGCCGATTTCGCGTACTGCGAGGACACCAGGCAGACACGCAAGCTTTTCGACAGGCATGGAATCTCCCTTCCCGCGGACTCGCTGCACGCCCACTCCCACGACAGTAAAATCCAGTCCGCAATCCAGAAGCTCGGCGCCGGCAAATCCATCGCCTACCTCACCGATTCCGGCACCCCGGGACTTTCCGACCCCGGGAGCAGGCTGGTGCGCGAAGCGCGCGCGGCGGGCTTCCCCGTGGTGCCCGTCCCCGGCCCGTCAGCCCTTGCCGCCGCCGTGTCGGTGTCGGGATTTCCCGGCAATGACGTCCTTTTTGCCGGTTTTCTCAGCAAAAAGCCGGGCAGGAGGAAGAACGAGCTGGAAAAGCTCAGGGCGTTTCCCGGCCAGATCGCCGTCTACGAGTCTCCCCACCGCATCCGCAAACTCCTTCTGGACATACGGGACGTGTTCGGGGAGGTCGAGGTGCTTGTGGCGCGCGAAATCTCGAAAATGCACGAGGACATCTCCGTGGTCACGCTGGACGCGGCGGGAAGCGCCATCGAATCGGTGCGCGAGCAGGGGGAATTCACCGTCATCATAAACAACGGCTCGTG
>CAZPZJ010000182.1:0-7301 GCA_964591055.1 uncultured Leptospiraceae bacterium | reverse complement strand
AGCGAGGGCAGGATTTGAACCTGCGACCTTTGGGTTATGAGCCCAACGAGCTACCAACTGCTCCACCTCGCGATCTGCAGACAAGTTAGTTAAAGGGATGATGAGTGTCAAGGTTTTTTCGGATAAATAATCCTGAATGTTCAGTAAGGGCTTGCCTTGAAGGTTATCGCCCCGTTTTATCCGCCGATTCGACCGGACAGATAAAATGCTTGAAAAGTGAGCATGCCGAGTTTATGTTCCCGGTGACATCATTTACAGATACCGCATACGCCATGACCTCCATGGGGGTAAGCCCGGGTGTGGAGGTTCATGGACTCACAACAAAACGAACGGGGGAATGGAATGCTTTTCACGAAATTCAAACTCATCAGCGCCATGGTGCGCAACGCGCGGTCGATGACGATGAACCGCGACCGCATAGGATATACGATTGAAAGGAGCTTCGCGTCGATCACGGAAAAGGACATAAAGGCCTATGTTGAGGCGACGAGGGACGATCTTTCGAGGTACGAGGACGGCAACGGCCTTGCACCGCCGTTCATCATGTCGCGGACGCTCTATCCGATGTTTCGCCATATCGTAACGCTCAAGGGGCTGGGCATGAACCTGCTGCGGATGGTCCACGGCGAGCAGAGCGTCATGTGGTACAAACCGATCAGGCTCGGACAGAAGCTGACAGTGCGCATGAGCATCCGGGACATCGTCGATACTCCCGCGGGCGAGCTTGCCAACATTCTCACACAGAGCTTTGTTTCCGGGGAGCTGGTTGCGGAGGCCGTGTCGGGATTTCTTGTCAGGGGCACCGGGACGATGCCGAAAATGCCGCAGCACGGAAGCGAGCCGATGATCGAGGCGTTTCGTGTGGATATCCCCACGTTCGAGGGGCAGAACAAGTTCTATGCCGATGTTTCGGGGGACCGCAACTTCATCCACACCAGCAATTTTCTGGCCCGCATGTCCGGTCTCCCGCGCACGATCATGCACGGGGTATGCGTCGCCGCGATGGTCAACAACGCGCTTGTCAGGCAGGTGCTCAAGGGCGATGCGGCGCGGTTGAAGAACATCTCGGTTCGTTTCGCCAACCCGGTTTTCCCCGGGGACGTAATGACACTGGTGGGATACAAGTCGCGGAAAAAGGGCGAGGTGCCTTTCGAGGTGTTCCGCGCGTCGGGCAAGCCTGTTGTCCGCAACGGTATGTTCAGGTTTGGAAGGTGAAAGGAATGGGATGGGTATTTTTTTTATAAAAGTGCTTGATGTATAAGCTGGATATGGCTATATATTTGTGACGGTTGATGGACTCCATCGGCCGTTTCCCATACCATTAGCGGAGACAGGAAATGAATAGACTGCTCTTTACAGGCATATTGCTTGTGTGCGTGGTTTTGTCTTTTGCGATTATCCAGCCCGGGAGCGGCCAGGTTCAGAAAGGACAGCAGGCTCCGGTCTTCAACCTGCGCAATGTCAACGGGGAGCTGGTGAGGCCGTTTCAGGAGGGAATGCCCGTTGTGCTCAGTTTTTTCTTTACTGAATGCCAGAAATGTCGTGATGAGATCCGGCAACTTTCAATGCTTGCTGAAAAGTATAATGGCAAGGTTGGAGTGTATCTGGTTGGAACATCTTTCAAGAGTAATGTTGATGTGTCTGATGATGTTGCCCAGTATATAAGCAATATCGGTGTAGGATTTCTTCCGATGGTGGACAAGTATAAGGATGTGATTCGGAAGTACGGCGTTACCAGTTATCCCTCATTGTTTTACGTCAATAAGAAAGGCATTGTAGCGTATTCATGCAGCGCGTTCAATGAGAAAACTATAAACGATCTTGAAAAACACATACAAAAAGGCAAGTAAACGCGGGGTGCAGAATGAAACAGATTGTATGTTCGGTTATTTTTACGTTCATTGTTGCGCAGACGGCTTCGTTGCCGGTTTTCGCCCAGGGCAGGAATGCCGCTAAAACGATTTATATTAAGCCGTTTACGGTGCAGAAGAATCAGGATCAGGGCCTGGAACAGAGGACCATGAAGGCCAACAAGCCAAAGAAAAGTTCATCAGCCGGGGATATCCTGGGAAAGGACGTCAGGGATTACATGTCTGAGGTGATTGTCCGCTATCAGCAGTACAATCTTGTTTCGGATGAGGAAATTCAGAGCCTTGGGCAGAATGTCGAGAGAAAAATGGCTGTGGTGGGCTGTGAGAGCGATGAATGTGTAAGGGAGCTCATGCGGGCTATTGATACCGACTGCATTATCCATGGCACGTTGCGGAGAATGGACGACAATAAAACATTTATCAATGCGGTGTTTTTGGACCGGACGGGGAGGAGTGTCAGGAAGAGTGTTTCAATTACCCGGGACAGGTACATTGAGTCGGCGTCACGTGCCCTTGCTCACTATCTCCTGACCCGGAAGGATTCTTACATCAACGAATTCAGGGAAGAGATGAGGGACAAAGAGGATGACCTTGCGGATGCCCAGCGTGACAGGGAAGATTCCATAAGGAGCATTGAATCGGCGTTTCACAGCCAGAAAGCCTGCATCCAGAATTCCCCGTTCCTGCGCGTCGGTTATGGGGGATTCGGAAAAACTAATTATTTCTATGAAAAGGACTTCAACGATTATTATCCCGATGCGCAAATATTCACTGCTGACGTTTTCATCTACCGATCCAGGGATACCGTAGGCGATGGTGTCGATATTTACACAAGGTTTTTCTATAAAAAGTTAAAAGCTGATGAAAAATCGTACCGGAAAATTGCCGAGGATATGGGGAGCGTTGCGCCTGCGGATTTTACTGATATTGCCGGTAAATATAATCCGCTTCCGGAAAAAGACCTTGAGATGACCCACCGGGGCGGCGACATAGGCCTGAGATTTGTGGGCACTGCGTATTTCCTGAGGGAAGCATGGTCGGCGTACCTGATGGTGGGTGGACGTTATGTTCAGGTTGAGGAAAAATACACGACAGGTGGCGTTGAGTACAAGCGTGACTTCAGCGCGTTCGGAATGACCGGCGGTATTGGTATGGAAGTATCGCTCAACAGATATCTTGGATTTTTCAGCGAGATCAATTTCGGATATACCCCGATTGGCGACAATAACGTCAATATTGACGGCGCACAGTTGATTGTCGGGGTGACGCTGCGCTCAAACCATATTTCGGGACCGGTTTTGGGATTCTGGTAGCAGGTGAATTCAGTTTTTTACAGGGGATATGCGTTATGATGAATTATAAAATGTTCAGTTGTATATTCGCCCTGACGGTATTCATGGTGGGTAACCAGTCGCTGTATGCGGGGCTTTTCGGGGACTCTCGTGATAAACAGTCGCGGAGCAAAATGGTGTATGTCAGGGATTTTAACATCGAAGAAGGTTATGCCGCCAATGATCAGATCAAGTATCGCGTCCGCGAGATCATTCAGGAGGTGTTTCAGCGTGATAACAGGTATGAAATAACCGCTGATGATGACATCGCCGTTGTCATCGAGCAGGAAGAAAAAGCGATGAGTATAGCGAAATGCACATCCGATGCCTGCATCAGAAAACTCATGGAGAAAATAAATGCGGAGGTTGTGGTGTTCGGGCGTGTTCGGAAGATCAATGACTATACCTATATTACCGCGCGATACATGGACCGTTCATCCGGTGTTCCAAGGGTCAGCAAGATTCGAACCATTAAATACAGGCATGATGACTATCTGGAAAAAGGTGTCAGGGCGCTCGGGGAGTATCTTGTCACCGGAGACGATGATTCCATTGATGACTTTATGGACAGTGTATATAATCGTGAAGAAGAAGAGCGCTACAGGGAGCGGCGTGATGAGGAGAGAAAGCGGGTGAGCGATAATGAGAACCGCTATCGCGAAATGGTGGTCCGTGCCGCAGAGGAGAGAAGGATGCAGATTGTTTCCCGCTCACCTCAGCTTCGTTTCGGATACGCGTTCTACCATTCCATCGCTGATGAAAAGGTCGATCAGTATTTTACAGAACAGTCAGGTTTTTTTCTGGATTGGATCATCAGGATCACTGACGATGTGAACGAGCCTTTCAAGTGGGATTATTTTACCAGATTTTTTTACAAACGCTTTCAGATGAACGATGCGTCGCTTGACCCGAACGGCCTTGTCGGAAAGGATGTTGTATCGCCCAGCGAGGCCAGCATGTACGGTTTTGACATGGGTTTCCGGTTCAAGACGGGCAGGTACTTTATGATGACGGCATTTGACCTGTACGTTCTTGGTGCGGCTCGCTATCAGCATTACACCGAGAAAGCGCCCGATACATTCGACAAAAGCAATGAAATCGAGGTGAGCTTCCACTCGCTGGGTTTGTATGCGGGCGCTGGAGTTGAGATGGCGTTTTTTCAGAATGTCGGTATATTTGTGGAATACAATATCGGCTATACGCCGGTTGGCGATTCGGAAATCAATGTCGAAGGGCACCAGGTCTACGGTGGGGTCACTCTGCGGACTACCTATACTCCGCAAAACAGATACAATCGTTATTATCGCTGACGGAGGAGTCGCTGGTCGCAGGTAACGTTGATCAGATCAATATTTTATTTATTGCGTCAGGAGTGTTGATGCCATGAGAAAAATTCTGCTGTTGATAGCATTTTGTGTATGCGTGTCATGCTCGGAAAGCTTTGATGTCGAGGGAGGCGAGTCAAACATGCTCGATCCGGCGAAAGGGATCGATTCACAGGGTCATACGTCGCTGTTCAGCGGGAAAGTGACCGATTCCGTGACAGGGCAGGTGATAGTCGGCGCCCAGGTCGTGTGTGTTGAGGATACAACGTACTCTCCAGATGAATTGTGGCGGGAGTATACCGACAACAGCGGGTATTATTATTACAGGGATGATGTATCAAACATGTTTTATGATGTTGAATTGACTGTGACTGCGAACGGATATGGCCCGGTTTCAATTGTGCATGATATTTCGTACGATGAAACGGAAGCAGTGTATTACATGGATTTTCTGCTGGAATCGGTCGATTCAATGATATCGTTGTCCGGTTCATACCAATATTATGATATGAGTGCGAACGGTACCAGGTGGTTTAAATATACAGTTCCTTCAAATGGAACGTATTACATATACTGGACTGAGGGCAGTGGAGATATTAAAGTGTCCGCGTATGTAAACGGATTTACAACAACATGGTTTGTCAATGATGACTACAGTTCAAGCACAAGCAGATCTTTGAACGCTGGAGATGTGGTGTATGTTAAAGTGACAGACGACACGTCTTCCGGTCAGTCTTCATATTTCGGGATTCGTTGCGGTACATCCTGATGCTAAATCATCGAGTATGTGGTGTTGATGAGTTCCCGTAAAAAAGGTTTGAAACATGTTTTCGGCGAGCTTCGATTCGGATGGATCGGAATCCTCGGGTTGTGATATCACCAATATTATGATGAGGGTTTTATAATCCATGGGAGTTTCCGGATATCGCCTACTCAAGGCTAACAACATTTTATACAAATAATTACTGGCGTTTTGAGTTGAGATGATTTTATAAGTCCGAGACAAAGCTTCTTTCAATTTCTTTACGAGACCGCCTGTGCGCATTTATGTCCTGGATCTGCACCATGTATCCGCGCACGCCTCTGCTCGCGCCATGGATGGGCGTGATCTGTACGTCGATGATGATTGCGCCCGTTTTTGACGTGGGATAGGCGTTCATCCTCCTGACAAGGTCGAAGCTGTATTCCTGCTCATAGCGGACCCGCTCGCCAGCCAGCAGGCGCTGACGGAATTCCGGGGGGAGGTTGGGGTTTTTGAACAGCTCGAATCCCAGTATGAACGACACGTCGGGCACGCCGAATATGTCCAGGCAGGACCTGTTGGCCCCGGTGAGCCGGCCCTCGCTGTCGTAGAGCTCGATGCTGATGGGGGATTTTTCATACAGCGCGCGGAACCATTCCTCGCTGCGGTGCAGCGCGGCCTCGCTCTCCATCAGTTCCCTCTGCGAGCGGATCAGCTCCTCGTTGGCCGCCTCGAATTCCTCGTTTGTCGCCTCAAGCTCTTCAATCGTTGTGGTGAGCTCCTCGTTCATCGCCTCGATTTCCATCTGCGTGCGCTGAAGCTCGGTCCTGGCGTTGAACAGCCTGAACGCCATCCGAATTGACGCGAGCAGCACGGTTTCGCCGGTGTTCTTGACGACGTACCCGTACGAAGTAATCGATTCGGTCCGGTTGACTATTTCCGGTTCGGTGTGGCTGGAGAGAAAAAGGATCGGAATTTCGCGGTGTCGAAGGATTGCCTGTGCGGCCTGTGTGCCGTCCATGCCATCTCCCAGGTCTATGTCGAGCAGGATGAGGTCAATGCCATTGTGCTGACCAGCTATCTCCACCGCGCTCTCACCGTCATACGCGGTGATGACCCGGTATCCGGCGTTGCACAGCATTTCGCATTCGACCGCGGCGAGAATGGCTTCATCTTCAACCAGCAGCAGCGTTGGTTTATCCTGCATCATTCATGCTCCGCATCGGTGGTAGGTCTCCCCTGTCCGCCGGGATGAAGTGAAGCTTCCGGCAAGTTTGGAAATGATACAGGTCCTCACTATAATATCAATCATTAAATGGATTATATTGTGTATAAAATGATCTGCGCATCTATGGGAGACACCGTTGGATGCGGCGGTGAATCGCGGAATTAATCTACTTGACGCGCGCTGTTCGGCTGGTATCCTCAACGGAGGTTTTAAGCAGGATCTGCGGCATGTTCAATCCTCTGAAATATTTCCGCAACAGGAAGGTGGGGCTCGCGCTGGGAAGCGGCGGTTCCAGGGGAATCGCCCATATCGCCGTCATCGAACGCCTCCAGTCCATGAACATCCCCCTTCACCGCGTCGCGGGATCGAGCATCGGCGCGGTCGTCGGAGCGCTGTACAGCGCCGGGTCGCTTGCCGACTTCAAACGCGACCTGCTGAAGATGAAGTGGTCAGAAATGGTCGCGCTCGCCGATCCGGTGTTTCCCCGGTCGGGGATGTTTACAGGGAAAAAAGTGATGCAGTTTCTGGGCCGCTATCTTCCAAGGGACGGGAACATCGAGGACCTTCCCGTTCCGTTGACGGTGGTAGCCACCGACTACTACACCGGAAGGCCGGTGCTCTTCACAAAGGGCAACATCCGCGACGCGCTGCGGGCGAGCATCTCCATCCCCGGCGTGTTCACCCCGGTGAGGTACGGCGATACGTTCCTGGTCGACGGGGGAGTCGCCAATCCCCTGCCGGTGAACGTACTCTACCGCATGGATGCGCGCCTTTCAATCGCGGTGAACCTTCACCCGACGCTGC
>CAZPZJ010000181.1:5170-7372 GCA_964591055.1 uncultured Leptospiraceae bacterium | reverse complement strand
GAACGCCGCTCGTCCTTCAGGTTTTTCACCACGACGCTCTCCACGGAATCCCCGCCCCTGATTTCCTCAACCGCGTGCCCGTAGAGCGCGTCCACGTTGCTGAAGCCTGAAAGCGCGTTGACGAGCACGCCATCCGCGGTCAGTCTGTCCAGGTTCTGCACCACGGTGACCCGTTTCGCGATCCTGGCAAGGTCGATCGCCGCCTCGACTCCGCTGTTGCCTCCCCCGACCACCGCTACCTGCTTTCCCGAGAACAGCGGTGCGTCGCAGATGGCGCAGTACGCAACGCCACGCCCCAGGAGGCGGTCCTCTCCGGGGACATTGAGCTTGCGCCACCTGGTGCCGGTAGCGATGATGATCACTTTTCCGCGGCACACCGTCCCGCCGCCAAGGTGAACCTCCTTCAGGGGCCCGTCGATCACCCGCTCGACGATCTCGTTTTCACCGATGGCGATGTCGAACTGCCTGATGTGGTCGGAGAACTTCTGCACGAGCTCCATGCCGCCGATGTAGTTGTAGCCCAGATAGTTTTCTATGCCCGATGTCTCGCCCACCTGGCCCCCGAGCTGGCGGGCGACAAGCGCCGTGGACACGCCCTTGCGCATGCAGTAGACCGCCGCCGTCATCGCCGCGGGGCCCCCGCCCAGTATGACCACGTCGTACACCCTGTCCTTTTCCAGCGGTACCGCGCGGTGGCCGGTGGCGAACGCCGAAACGCTCACATTGAAATCCATAGGCAAAACCCTCCTGCTCGGATAAAATCTACCCTGGTTTCAAAATGCGCGCAACCAGTTTTTGCACAGCCAACCGCAGTTGCGCTATTGAACTTTATGAACGGGCGAGGATAAAAGTGTTGAACGAAGGCCGCCGACGTGAAATGATTAGCACCCTCGCCACACCGCACGCTCCAGGAGGCAGGCAGTGAAAATTGTCATCGCGACCAGAAACCCGGGCAAGCTGCGCGAGATGCGCGCGCTTTTCACCACCGACGACGCGGTTGAAATCATCCCGCTTGACGGGTTTGGCGACATCCCTGACGCCATCGAGGACGGCGCAAGCTTTGAGCAGAACGCGCTGAAAAAAGCCCGCCACGTCGCCTCTCTTACCGGGCTGCCGGCGCTTGCCGATGATTCCGGCCTCGTGATCGACGCGCTCGGGGGAGAGCCCGGCATCCGCTCCGCCCGCTACGGCCCCGCCGGCGCGGACGACCATGAGCGAAATAATCTTGTCCTGGAGCGCATGGGCAATGTTCCGGACGGTGAGCGCACGGCGCGCTTTGTGTGCGTGATCGCGATTTCGCTTCCCGGTGGAAAAGACTATTTCGCCTACGGGGAGTGCGCCGGGGAGATTGCAAGGCAGGCGCGCGGAGAGGGGGGGTTCGGGTACGATCCCATATTCTTCCTGCCGGGCAGGGGGAAAACGATGGCGGAGATTCCTTCGGAGGAGAAAAACAGAATCAGCCACCGTTCAAAGGCGCTTGCCAAGGCGCGCGACATCATCCGCCGCCTGGCGTAGCGGTCAGACGATCCTCATCACGGGCGAGCCGGCCTGCTTCACCCTGGCGATGATTGAAGCGCCTTCGTGCCCGAGGGCAATGAGCCGATCGGCAAGGGAGCGCGCCTGCGCTTCCGGTAGCGCGACAAGCAGCCCTCCCGACGTCTGCGGGTCGAAGACGATATCGGCGATTGCAAGCGGCACGCCGCGCTCGACAACGCAGCGTCCGCCGACAAAATCCCTGTTGCGGTACATCCCGGCCGGAATGATGCCCATTGCCGCGTGGTCGACAGCACCGGGAAGCAGGGGAAGCGAGGAAGCATCGACGGCAATCTCGAAGGGATTGGAACCGAGCATCTCGCTCATGTGCCCCATGAGGCCAAATCCCGTCACATCGGTGCAGGCATGCACATCAAAGCGCGCCGCCTCGGAAGCCGCGATGCCGTTGAGCGTGGTCATCGCCTTCACATAGGGCCGCATACTCTCTTCGGACGCGATGCCGGCCTTGACCGCCGTGCTCACAATGCCCGTGCCCAGAGGCTTGGTCAGCACGATCGCATCGCCCGGCATGAGGCCGGTGTTTCGCCATATCCTCGCCGGGTCCGCCGTGCCGGTCACCGCGACGCCGTACTTCATCTCCTCGTCCTCAACGCTGTGCCCGCCCAGCAGATCGACCCCGGCCTCCTCCAGCATGGAAACGCCCCCTTC
>CAZPZJ010000181.1:0-5070 GCA_964591055.1 uncultured Leptospiraceae bacterium | reverse complement strand
TCCATTCCCACGATCACCCGTTCACTCCGCGGCGCCTTGACCGCGGAGAGCGCTTCCGAAAGGTCCCCCGGACCTATTTTGGACGCTCAGCCCGAGCCGCGTACCGATTCGGTGATGCGCATCGAATCAAGCCGGGGATTGATGTTACAGCTGTCCTTCATGTTTCATCCTTTTTCAGCGGCAGTGCGCATATTCTATTGCAACAGCCCTGCAGCGCAACACAATTACCGCCAGGCAGGCCTGTCCCGTTCCGCGATTGGTGCTCATCGTCGCATCCTCCGCGGAGTCAATCAATCGAACACTATCATCTTCACCGCGATCACCAGCAGCACCGCGCCGAACACCTTTTTCAGGACCACCTCGTCGATATTGACGGCGGCCTTCGCGCCCAGATACCCCCCCAGCACAAACCCCGCCGCGATGAACAGCGCCACCGCGACATTGACATGCTCGCACCGGTAGTATTCAAGCGCCGCGAGGATGCCGATGGGGAGCACCATCGCCGCGAGCGTGGTGCCCTGCGCCAGGTGCTGGTCGTAGTGAAGCAGCATCGCGAGCGCCGGGATCATCACGATCCCTCCGCCGATGCCGATGAGTCCGCTCAATACTCCCGCCAGAAGTCCTATTACAACCGCTATCGCATACATACGCACTCTCCCTGCGCCGGACTGGCGCTCGCGCCATCCGGAAGCGTTTCACTGCGGCAGGCGCGCCTCGTTAAAACACTGTGAACGCATTCCCAATCATGCCAGCACTTTTTCATGGTGGCCATTTTTTATTCTTGAAATGTGCCAGTCATGACGGTAGTGTCCCGTGGGATATGGCAGACCAGTCCCCTACACGCAGCCTCGCTCGCAACGCCGCACGGGCGCTCGCGCTCGCCGTGGCGGCCGTCACGGCGCTCTACGCCAGGGAGGCGTTCGCGGCGCGCCCGCTCGCGGGAGTCGCGGCAATCGCCTCCACCACGCCCCGCGCCGGAGCGGCTTCCGTGATGCTTGAAGCGCACCTCAACAACGTTCTCGCCTCCACCGGCGTTTTCGAGCAGATCAATCCACGCGTGCTCGCCGACCAGCTCACCCGGTTTGACTGCCTTGAGGACAGCTGCGTGCTCCGCTTCGCGCGGAGGGCCGGCGTCCACGTGCTGTTCCGGGGGAAAATCGAGGACCGCGGCGCCGATTTCATCCTGACGCTCTATGCGCTCGCCGTCCACACGCCGTACGAGGGGCGCGAGGCCTACCGCTACCGCGTCAGGATCCGCGCCGGCAGCGAAGGGCTCGGCGCACGCGAGTTCAGCTACATCCTCGAAGAGCACGCAGGCAGGTTTATCGCGGGTTTTCTCTCGTCGTGGCGCTATCCCCTCCCCGTCGCCGGGGGATACCCCGCCGAATGGCCCTCATCGCTCGAAGGAGAATTTCCCGTGTGCCGATACGGAGAGGAGGTCCCCGCGGGCGAGCCCGTCAGGCCCTTTACGCGGGTCGGATCTGTGTCCATACGAAACCATGCTTTTCACCCGGCATCCGGCCAGGCCCGCTTTCGTGATGACGATTTTGTCCTCGTTTCCAGGACCGACTCGGCAGGGACACTGTCTGATTTTTATCGGGGAAGAAAACGCGAGCTGGTGCTTGCGCCTTCATCCCTGAGCGACACGCTCTCGGTGATGCTCTTCACCGTTCCCGCGAGCGCCACCATGCCGTTGACCGCTCCCCTGTTCGGCTATGCCGCGACCGGAGACTACCGCGGGCTGGGGCTTTGGGCCGTCAACGCCGCACCTTACCTGTACCTCGAGTACCGCGGCCTGAATGAAAGGCCGTCAAAGCTTGAGGACGAGCGGCGCGACATCGAACGTGACGACTACGCGCGCCACCGCTTTGCGCTCTACATGCTGTTCGCAGGGGGCATGTCGCTGTTCGCGGACGCCTTTGCGAGCCATTCGCTTTCGCAGGCGGCGTACTACCAGGGCGCGCAGCCCTACATCGGCAACAGCCTCACGGCGGCGTACCTTTCCCTGGTCAGCGGCGGCGGAGGGCATTTCTACCGGGGTTCTCGCGCGTGGGGATACTTCTACTTTCACCTCAACAACGCGCTGGTGTACTTCACCCTGCGATCGTTCGCGCCCGAACGCCGCTACGACGCCGCGTCGGAGAGCTGGAGCGAGGAGGGGGCCGACCGCCGCACAGGGTACGCCTTCGCCGCGGCCCTTGCCCTGGCCAAGATCATCGAGATCACGCACGTGCTCCTCTTCCCGGACCGCATCGACAACGGCGAGATGCTGGAAGAGCGCGCGTCGATCACTCCCGTCGCCCTGCTGGAATCCGGGCGCGGCGGCATCATCCTCGGCGCGCAAATCTCCATGAGGTGGTAGGAAACCCGGCGCAATGAACCCCAACCGCATACAGCTATCGGCCGCGCTCATCGTCGCCATCGCACTGGCCTTCTCCCACCCCTCACTTGCCCGGGAACAGAAGGCGCCCGCGACATCGCCCCCCACCGTGGCGATCTTCGCCGCCCCCGCGCCCGGGCTTTCCCTTGCGGCGCTCGGCGGAAAGACGTACGACGAGGTTGCCGGCGCGTTCAACCGGCTTGGCCGGATCATCCCCGGGGAAAGAAACCGCATTACCTGGGCGCTTGCAAAGTCCACGGGGGAAAGCGCCGATGTCTACGAGCGCGCCGCCCGCCTGCTGGACGCGGACCTGTACGCGGTCCTTTTGATTTCCGAGGGGATGCGCACCTTCTACGGGACGATGGTCATCAAGGCGCTCAATCCCGACTATGCGGGCATGCAGCGCTCGGTGAGGGTGCGAAGCAAGATCGCACTGAACGTGCCGCTCAAGCTGGCGAGAGAGGTTGCGATGCTCCACCGCGACGCGCCACTTCGCTTTTCGGTGATCAAAGAGTACCGGCCAGGCGTCGCGCTGGTCAGCGCCGGGCAGTGGCACGGGCTGGAGCCGGGAAATATCGCCACCGACCGGGGGACTGTGCGTATCGTCAACGTTTCGCATCATGAAAGCCTGGCCCTGCTGCCGTCGCAATCTTCCCCCGGCACCGTCTTCACCGCCTCCCTGCGCCCCGGCGTGCGCGAATACACCGCCGAGCTCGACGATCACATCACCCGGAACGCCATCGGCACGTACGGCCTTTCTGCTGCGCTGATCCGCGACGGCGACGAGGAGGGGCGCTTCATCAGGAGCCTTCTGCTGATCAACCCGGGAGGCAACCTCCTGCTGCCCGCGTACGGGGCCTACCTGTCGACGGGCTACCTAGGCCTGCAGGGGAGCGCCGACGGGACGGGGCTCGCGCTCTCCGCCGCGGCGTTCACTGCCCACCTGCTGCTGCCGTCCATGATGACCGGCATGAAGTGCAACTTCTTCCCGTGGAACCAGGACTCCGACAAGCCCGACAGCGTGCGGCGGCTGCACGTGCTGCTCTGGGCAACCATCCCGCTCAACTACTCGGTGGCCTACCTGGACCAGCTTGCGAGCATCCTTGAGCACACCAGCCACCTGCCGCCTTTTTTCTACCACCGCGACTGCGCCGCGGCCACGCTCTCGCTGTTTGTGCCGGGAGGCGGGCTCTTCTACAAGGGCCGCAGGGTGGAGGGATGGTGCTACTACCTTGGAGAGATGGCGCTCGCGGGCTACGGCGCGCACCAGTGGGATAGCGGCGACAGGGGCAGGTACGCGATCGCGGCGCTGGGAGCGCTCAAGCTCGTGGAAATCGCGCACGCGTTTTTCGCGGAGGCGTCGTACCGGTCGTTTCGCCGCGAAATCGACCGCGAAACGGAATCGGCGCGGCTAGACACCGGGCTTTTCCAAACGGGGGAAGGGGAATCGGTGTTCGCAATGTCACTGCTTCGGAGATTCTGAGCTTGCCTGCCGGTGCCCGTCGGCTTCCCTGGGGTAGGAGTAGGAAATGACGCGGTTGCCGAGATCGTAGACTTCAAGCGCGGGGGTGGTTTTGTAATGGTGCTTTTTCATGTACTCGTCAAGCCGCGGGTACACGCGCACCACGCCCAGAAACACCGAGAGCTGGTTGCGATAGGGGAACCGTGACACCACGCTGGAAACTTTCGGGTACACTCTCACCTGGAACGCTTTCCCGATCCTTTCCGCCATGGCGGGATCGTTGCCGTCAAGCACGCATCCGGCCTGGCTTCGCAGCCGCGACACGTCAACCGAATCCGGATTGTCAAGGTACAGGCCAAACCCCTTTGTGGTCTCGATGCCGTAGCCCTTTTTCAGCGCATGATAGATTTCGTTCTGGATTTTTCCGGTTTCGGCGTAATCGCCCACGTGGTCGCGGTACACGAGCGTCAACGGGCCGACGTCCTCCTCGCTGATCACGATCGTGGAGAAAAGCCCGCTGTACACAAGCACAATAAAGAGCGCGCTGACCAGGATCAGCGCAGCGTTCATCACCTTTTTCATCACTCCCTCCCGCGCAATCCGCTCATCCGCGGATGCCGCTTACGCCCGTCTCATCCTGACGCCATCGCCGCAGGAATTGCAAGTATCTTTACAAAAAACACGCTCCCCGCGCCGCTTCTCCCCGGCGGGAGGGGCGGTTTCCCGCAACGCTGAAAACCTGTCCGCACCGGCCCGTCAGCGTACCACCAGCGTTTCCACCGCCGAATCGCGTAGCAGCCGCTCGGGCACCCTGGTGGAAAACATCCTGGAAAACCAGTTTTTCGCGTGCGCGCCAACCACCGCAAGGTCGATTTTCCGCTCCTCTTCCTCGCTGATGATCGATTCCACCGGCATGCCGATTTTCACGTCGCCATGGATGGCCATCCTGCCCTTCTTCCTCAGGCGAAATATCTCCTGATCCAGCCTCTTTTTGGCGCTTTCCAGAATCTCCGCCCGCAGCTTATCGATCTCATCGGGTGACAGGCAGTAGTCGATGGCGCACTGAAGCACGTCGTTTTCGATGACGTGCAGAAGGTAAAGGCTGGCGCGGTACTTCTTCGCTATATCCATCGCCTCATCCGCCGCCCGCTCCGACGCGCTGGAAAAGTCCGTGGGAACGAGAATTTTTTTGGGCCTGAACATATCGTGCCTCCTGTACTCAGGGAGT
>CAZPZJ010000180.1:0-7495 GCA_964591055.1 uncultured Leptospiraceae bacterium | reverse complement strand
GCGCGCCCTGTCAATGATTATTAAAGTGATGGAGGGCGATTTCGAAGAGAATGCGAAGGGTGGTGGTGGTACACGAGCTTTACGCCGCCGCTTCAGGCGGCATAAAGCTCAACGCTTTTGATCTCCGACAGGTGAATCCTTATCTCACCGCTGATCTTGTCCCACACGACAATCTCGTCTTTCACGAGCGACCGGTTCTTCTGGAGCTCGATGACAAGGCCGTTGTTGAGGTACACGATGATGTCCAGGCCTTTGATGTCCATGTACTTCTGAAGCAGTTTTTTGAAATCCTTCTTGATCATACCGTCGCCATCCCTCCAAAGGTGTTTATCTGCGTGAGCGCTCCCGGCGGGAAATGATTATGTCCCTTTATATATTGTCGGACGACCGGGGAAACACATTACATTTTTATTGAAACAGTCGCGTATTTTTTCATGATTTTTGTGAAGGCTTTCACGGCCTGGGGGACGGGCGGCGCGCTTTGAGAAAAATGAGTTGATGTTTTCGATAGCGGCTGTAGGTTGTGATGTCTCGAATCCATGATGCGCAGGTAACATCCATGAGCGAAACATCCACGTCGGCACGGGCCAGAAATGGCTCGGCCGTCAGCGGCTTTCTCACAGGGTACTCACTGGCCGTCATACCATGCGCGCTTGTCGGCGCGCTGCTTTCCGGGTACCTGCTGTATCTCCACTATTTTACGGACGGCCATTCGTCGGTGTTCTTCAGGCTCTGCTCCATCGGCGCGTTCGACTGCGCGCGGGTGAGCGCCAGCAGGTATGCAACCCTCTTCGGCGTGCCGCTCGCGTCCTTCGGACTGCTGCTGTACCTGTTCGCGCTTGTGTCGGTTGTGCTCTCATTTGCCTTCAGGCGCAGCAGGGAGTTCGTGGTGTTTCTGGCGGTGCTGTCGTTCTGGCTTTACGCCGTGGCGGCGTTCTCCGTGATCCCTCTCGCCTACATATCCGCCTTCAAGATACGCTCGTTCTGCCTGTTCTGCGTCATCACCTGGGTCTGCAATGCGGGATTGCTGTTCGCCGCGTATGTCGCCGTCTCCCGCCTTGGAGGGGAGGGCGGCCTGACCCGGGCGCTCAACGAGGAGGCGCGCGACAGCCTGAAGGGGCTCGCCGGGAATTTCGGCCCGCTGCTCGTGATGGCGCTCATGATGGCGCTCGTGATCGTTTCCATCGCGGCCATGAGCCTCGCCATGCGCTCGCGCGCGGAGATGGTTCAGATGAGGGAAGGGCTGCGGATGGAGGACGAGATACTGTCGAACTTCTATCTCCGGCCGCAGTCCGGCATCGACCTGCGCGGCGTTCCCGTCGCCTACGGATCCCCGTCGGCCAGAGTGACGATCGTCGAGTACTTCAGCTTCGACTGCTCGGTGTGCCGCAGGGCGAAAGACGTGTTGAAGGCCATCGTCGACAAGTACCCCGGCAAAGTCCGCGTGTATCTCAAGAACTACCCGCCGGATGTCAGCTGTATCGCCCCCAATCCGGCGATGGAGCCGAACCCGGCGTGCAGGGCGGCGCTGCTCTCGATCGCGCTTCGGGGCAGCCGGGCCTACATGAATTTCGTGGAGTACCTGATGTCGCAGAGGCTTCACATCTCACCGCAGATGATCGAAGTGGCGCTCGCAAATTCGGGCGTCAACCGCGCCGCGCTGCAAAGCCTGATGCCGGAGCATGAGGCGGTCAGGATCCTGGCGGGGGAGATCACGGAGGCCGGCTCGCTTCGAATCGAGGGGACGCCCACGTTCGTGGTCAACGGGCGCGCGCTGCCTTCGGGCCTTCCGCCGTTTTACTTTTTCGACAGGCTTATCGGCATGGAAGTGGACAGGGTCTACGGGCAGGGCCGCTGAGCGCGCGCCCGGGTCAGTTCAATTCCGACTCGCCGTCATGGTTGAAATCCGGATCGATGTCGTTGAGGTAATCAACGAGCGGTGTGGGCGGGGCTTGGAGCTGTACGGTGTCGGGTGCGGTGTCAGTGTTCTGCGTCACGCTGTCCGCCAATCCGAGCCGCCAGTACGCGTCCACGTATCGTTTCTTGTCGGTTTCAGGAGTGATTGTTCCGGTGATTGAGTAGAGCGTGTCGGGTTGCGCCTTCACCGAGACGCCCGAGTGCCGGGATATAATTGTGGCGGCACCGCTTCTCAGAAAGAACAGGGTCGTTGTGCCTGTCCGGGTCAGCGCGTAACAGTTGTTGCTTCCCCTGACCAGAGCTTCGGGCGTCGAGAGCGTATACTGGTGAGCGTGCGCCCGGGTGGAGCCGCTGAAACGGGCATGAACGGTCCCCTTCCGGACAAGCAGGTCAAACCGATAGAGCTTCAACGCCGGGTTGAAAAACGAGTTCATAATCGACACGTTTGAGTTTTCCCTGATCCTGATATCGAACTGCTTGGGAAGCACAAGCCTTCCTCTGGAATAGGGGCCGGTCCTGATTATGGAGTCCTGCTGCAGCGCGGTTGCCCCCCGGATATGGTTGTTGTTGACGATCAGGCTTCCCTGAAGGGCCTGCGTGGCTATCGCGACCGGGTGTAACTTGCCTGCCTTCGTGCGGCTGGAGTGGACAAGCAGGGCGCTGGCGGCGATGCCCACGACAAGCAGCGCCGCGGCGGCGGGCCTGGCGAACCGCACCCATGGTGCAGGCCCGATCCCGGCATGCGCTCCGGATTCGGCGATGGAGCGGTACTTCCGGCGAAGCACGGCTTCCATCCGCGCCGAAGGGACATCAACTCCTTCTGTTGCGGGCGAGAAGGCCGCCTGGAGCAGCGCATACGTCCCGGCGCAGCCGGGGCAACTGGCGATATGGGTTTCCACCTCGCGCCTGGTCTTTTCAGACGCCGTGCGCGCCGCCGCGCCGGCCAGTTTCTCAATGTCTATGTGTCTGCTCATGCCGCTTCGATTGCTTCCCTGAGTATACTACATTTTACCATAAGGATATTGACAGAAAAAATTAAATGAATCCTTCTTTTTTTAAAAACCGCGCAAGCCCTTCCCCGGTCGCCTGGAGGATCCTCCTGACGGTCCGCTCTGATTTCCCGATATGGCGGGCTATCTCGGCGGGGGACATCTCCAGCTCTTTTCTCATGATGAACGCCGAGCGCGCCATGCTTCCAATCCCGTCAAGGAACCGGTACACCGCGTCCAGCAGGTCTTTCTCCTCTATCTTCGACTGCGGGTCGAAACGTCCTGCCGGGGCGGCGATTTCGCCGGAAAATTCCGTGTCCCTGCGGAATTTTCGCTTCAGATGGTTGACGCAGAGGTTGTGCGCCGTCCTGAACAGAAACGCGCGCACCGTGTCTTCCCGTATCGGGTGGCCGGCGGAGTAGGTTATGAGCTTTTCAAAGCAGCTCTGGACAATGTCCTCGGCCTCTTCCGGCGAGCCGGAAAACCGGTACAGGTATGTGAAAAGCTCTCTGTGGTAGAGCCGGTAAATTTCGATTAATTTTTCTTCTTCCAGCAAAATTGTGACCGGATTATTTCGTTTAACTGTATTAATGCATGATTTCGGGAAAGTACTGTATCCCCACCGTTTTCCGGACGTCAAATACAAATCGCAGCGGCGGAATGAAATCCGCGGGGTGTTTGTATTGTGTTCCGGCGGGGGAAGGGCAATTTTTCCTGATTATTTCATCCAATCAGATGGAGGTTTTTCCATGAAGAAGATCATGGCGCTCGCATTCGTACTCGCATTCACCGTCGCAACCGGTATTTTCGCCGAGCCGGCAACAGCACCCGCGACCGCACCCGCAGCGAAAGCCGCGAAAGCCGACGCAAAGAAAGCACGGAAAGCTCCCGCCAAGGCCCCCGCAAAAGCTGCTGCGAAAGCCGAAGCGAAAAGCGCTCAGCAGAGGGCTCAGTAATTTTCATTACCTCCTCTTAAACAAAGTTTTCTGTATACGGTCTAACACGATGAACGCGGGGCATTCTGCCCCGTGTTTTTTTTGTGCGCCCGGCAGGGCGCCTTTTTGATTGACAGGGCGTTGATTGTATGCTGTATAAAATGCTTCCGGGGTATTATCCCCGCCGGGGGCAGGATGATCAGGGGCCGTTGGATCGCGCTGCTGTATGCCGCAGCGGCCATTACAGTAACGGGATTGCCGCTTGCAGCTCAGGAATCCACGCGGCCGTATACGGTTTCCGGGCTGGTCGAAAGAGCGCTCGGCCGCTTCGAGCTGATCGCCTCGCGCGAGTCGGTAGTCAGGCAGCACCAGGCGCTGGAGCGGCAGGCCCTTCGCTGGCGCAATCCCGAGCTCGGCTTTGAGCTTGGCAGGAAATCCGCCGATGGCGTCTCCGGGCGCGCCTACGGGGTTTCAATCACCCAGCATCTTCCGCTTTTCGGGAGACGGTCTCTGGCCGCCGAGATTGAGCGCTTTGAGCGCAACAGGGCGGCGCTCGACAGGGACGGTATCAGGCTCTTTGTCCGCTACGAGGTGGTGCGCCTCGCCTACGGCTACCTCAGGGCCTACCGGCGCGCCGCGCACATCCGGGGAAGGCTTGAAAGGCTTCGACTCATCAATTCCTACATGAAGGGGCGGATCATCGTCCCCCCGCAGAAAATTGTTGAAAAGCGCATCATCGAATACCGTGTCGCGGCGCTGGAACAGGACCTGTACGCCACGGACCGCGAACTGCGATCCGCGTACGCGAGACTGAATCTGTATACCGGCTTTGAGAACGACGACCCGCCTCCCGTCTCGGCCCCCTGGTTTGTCCGAGCGCCGGCGCTTGAGCTCAACGACCTGCTGGCGAAATCCCGGGAGCGCTCGTTCGCGGTCCGCATGCGCCAGGAGGCGCTGAAGGCGGCGCGGGGGATGACCGCGCTCGCCGCAAGGGAGCCCTATCCCGATATCGGCGTTTCGCTCTTCTATCATCGCGAGGAGGCCGGTCCCGCCGAGAGCGTGTTCGGCGGCGGCGTATCCTTCCCCGTGCCGGTGCTCTCACGGAACCGTGAAGGTGTGGAGTTCTCGCGCGAGAAGGAAAAGGAGCAGGAGATCCTTGCAGAGCATTCGCGCAGGGAGATAGAGGCCCGTGTCCGCGACCTGTTCGCCCGGTACGAGATATCCGCGTCGAAAATAGCCCGCTTTCCCGTTTCAAGCCGGGGCGAGCTGGAGCGGGCCATGCGCTACGCCGATGAGGAGTTCCGCAGGGGCAGGGTGACGCTCGCCACCTACCTCGAGATGGACGCTCAGACGCATGAAATGATAGAGATGATCTACTCATCGCAGGTCGCGCTGGTGCGCTCGTACACGTCGCTGCTCTTTCTGGCGGCGGAGGAAAGGGACGTGGGAGGAGACGCGGAATGATGGAGCGGCTGATCAAACGCGCGCTCGGCTCGCGCCTGTGGGTGCTCCTCGCCGTGGCGGTGATCGCCGCGGCGGGCGTGTGGGCTATTACCCGCCTTTCAATCGACGCGGTCCCCGACATCACCAACATCTCGGTCATGGTGAACTCGAGGACGGGGGCCCTTGCGCCGGAGGAGATCGAGCGCACGGTGACGTTTCCCATCGAATCCGAGCTTGCCGGGCTTCCGGGCGTTGAGGACATCCGCTCGCTGTCGAAATACGGCCTGTCGCAGATCATCGTCGTGTTCGAGGAGGGCACCGACATCTACTTCGCCCGCCAGCTCGTGTTTGAGCGGCTCCAGAGCGTGCGCGACCGGCTTCCGCACGGCGTGTCTCCCGAGCTCGGGCCGGTTTCCACCGGCCTTGGCGAGGTGTACATGTACACCGTCAGGGCGAAGGCTGGAAGCGACCTGGAAAAAAAGCCGGAGCGCGAAAGGCTCCTCTACCTGCGCACGGTGCAGGACTGGATTGTTAAACCGGCCCTCAAGGCGGTGCACGGGGTCGCCGAGGTGGAGTCAAACGGCGGATACCAGAAGGAAATACACATCAACGTCAATCCCCGCCTGATGGAGCACAGCGGCATCGTGTGCGGTGATCTGGTGACCTCTCTGCGCGGCCTGGGCGAGAACTACGGCGGCGGGTACATCCAGGAGTCGGGCAGGCAGGTGATTGTTCGCACCCTGGGGAGGATTGAGAACATCGCCCAGATACGCAACATCCCCGTGAAAATGAACGTGTTCGGGGCGCCCGTGCGCATCGAGTCTCTCGCCGGGGTCGGGGAAGGCCACCGGCCCCGACTGGGCGCGGCGACGGCGGGGGGCGAGGAGGCGGTGCTCGGCACCGTGCTGATGCGCATTGGGGCCAACAGCCGCAATATTGCGCTTGAAGTAGACCGGGCCGTGCAACGCATCGCTCTTCCGGACGGGGTGGAGATCGACACGCTCTATTCCCGGAGTTTCCTGGTGAACGCCACCATCTCCACCGTCACGCGCAACCTCGCGGAAGGGGGCGCGCTCGTCATCGCCGTCCTCTTTCTGATTCTCGGTAACCTGCGCGCCGCAGTGCTGGTGGCGCTTTCAATACCGCTTTCCATGCTGTTCGCGTTCAGCGGCATGGTGCAGCTGGGTATTTCCGCAAGCCTCATGAGCCTCGGGGCTATCGACTTCGGCCTCATCGTCGACGGCTCAGTCGTCATGGTGGAAAACATCATCCGGCGGATGGATGAGCTCGGGAAAGGGGCGGTGTTGACGGCGGCGCGGCGTCTTGAGATCGTGCGGGACGCGGCGCTCGAGGTCGGAAAGCCCGTGTTCTACGGAGTCATGATCATCATGATGGTGTACGTGCCGCTCTTCTCGCTTTCGGGGATCGAGGGCAAGATGTTCCGGCCCATGTCGGCCACAGTGCTCCTTGCGCTTGTGGCGAGCCTTTTGATCGGCATCCTGGTCATGCCGGTCGCGTCATTCTACGCGCTCCGGCCTTCGCCCGGCGGTGGGGAGGGGCGTTTTTTCAGGTACGCGGGCATGCTGTACCGCCCGGTGCTCGAGTTCAGTCTCAAAAGGCGATGGGCCACCATCATTCCGACGGCGCTCATCGCGCTCTCGTCGATCCTGCTTTTTTTCCGCCTTGGCTCCGACTTCATTCCCCAGCTCGACGAAGGCGATATGGTGATCGGGCTGGTGCGCGACACCGGCATCGGCATAGACAGCTCAATTGAGGCGCAGAAGCGGTCCGAGCGCGTCATCGGGCGGTTCGGCGAGGTGCTTCGGGTGTTTTCGAGGATGGGCACGCCCGAATCGGCCACCGACCCGATGGGCGTGAACTTCGCCGATACGTTCGTCATCCTGAAAAAAGACAGAAGCGCATGGCCCCTGGTCAACGGCAGGCGGCGCACGCGCGATGAGCTTTTCTCCGATATCCGGGACGCTGTCAACAGGGAGGTGCCGGGGCAGGAGATCAGCATGACCCAGCCGATAGAGATGCGCTTCAATGAAATACTCGAGGGAAGCCGCGCCGATATCACGCTCAGGATCTTCGGCCCCGACCTGAACGTGCTGTTTGACCTGGTGGGGCGCGGCGTGAAGATACTTGAATCCATACGCGGCGCCGATTCGGTCGAGCTTGACCCGCTCACCGCGCTGCGGAAAAGCCCGG
>CAZPZJ010000179.1:0-7495 GCA_964591055.1 uncultured Leptospiraceae bacterium | reverse complement strand
GTTTTCACTTTAGCCCTTTTCGCCGCAAGTGTTTTCTCTTTCACGCCGCCGATCGGCAGCACTTTCCCTGTCACGGTCAACTCACCCGTCATTGCAATGTTCTTTTTCACCGGAATGGTCTTGGCCAGCGAATAAATCGAAGTCGCCATGGTGATCCCGGCCGAAGGCCCATCCTTGGGAGTAGCCCCCGCCGGCACGTGCAGGTGTATGGTATTCGTGTTGAAATAGTCTTCATTAATGCCGTAATCGCGCACCCGCGAGGATATGTACGTGTAGGCAATTTCCGACGACTCCTTCATCACATCTCCAAGCTGCCCCGTCATCCTGAATCCCCTTGACCTGGTCGAAATCACGGTCGATTCCACATACAGGGTAGCGCCCCCCATGCTTGTCCAGGCCAGCCCGAGCACCACCCCGGGAATGCTTTTTTTGTACAGCGACTCATCGGTAAACCGGGGCTTTCCGAGATATTCCTCCAGGTTGGCCGCAGTGATGACGATGGGATCGGTTTTACCCTCGGCGTAGTGGCGTGTCGCCTTCCGCATGATCTTCCTGATGCTGTTTTCAAGGCTTCTCACGCCCGCCTCACGTGCGTACCCTTCTATTATCCTTTTCAGCATGGAGGTGTCGATCTTCACCATACCTTTTTTAAATCCGTGCGCCTTGAGCTGTTTCGGGATGAGATACCTCTTCGCGATCTCCAGCTTCTCCTCGATAACATACCCCGAAAGCTTCATTACCTCCATCCTGTCAAGCAGGGGGAGAGGTATTGTGTCGAGCTGGTTGGCCGTCGCGATGAAAAGCACATTCGACAGGTCGAATCGCACATCGATGTAGTGGTCGAGAAACTGCGAATTCTGCTCGGGATCGAGCACTTCAAGCAGCGCCGAAGCGGGATCGCCCTGGTAGCTCATGCCGATCTTGTCGACTTCGTCGAGCATGATGACGGGATTCGCACTTCCCACGGCTTTCAGGCTCTGAATGAGCTTGCCCGGCATCGCTCCGATGTAGGTCCTTCGATGGCCTTTGATCTCGGCCTCATCCCGCATTCCCCCGAGTGAGAATCGGAAAAACTTCCTGTTGAGCGCCTCGGCAACCGATTTACCGATTGACGTTTTTCCGACGCCGGGAGGGCCGACAAAGCAGATGATTGACCCCGTAAGGCTCCCTTTCATCCTGCCCGTGCTGATGAATTCAAGAATTCTGTCCTTGATATCATCAAGCCCGTAATGGTCTCTGTTTAAAGTTCTGCTCGCCTTCTGGATATCGTAGTTGTCCTCTGAAAAGACGCCCCATGGAAGTGTGGTCAGCCAATCCAGGTAGTTTCTGCTGACCCCGTACTCCGCCGAATGGGGCTCGAGCACCTTCAGCTTTTCAACTTCCTCGTCAAACCTCTGACGGGCTTCATCGGTAAGCTTGAGCTTTGCCGCACGCTCCTCGAATTTCTCAACTTCCGATGTCTTTTCATCCTTTTCAAGCCCCAGCTCCTTCTTGATCTCCTTGAGCTGCTCCCTCAGAAAGAATTCCTTCTGGTGCTTCGCGATTTTCTCCTCAATCTGCTTTGTAATTTTCTTCTGGAGCTTGCTCACCTCAAGCTCTTTTTTCAGCAGCGTGAGGACCTTTTCCACCCTGATCTTCACGTCGATCATCTCGAGGATCTCCTGCAGCTCGTACGGTTCCGCCGAGGTCATTGACGCGACAAAATCAGCGAGCTTCCCAGTGTCCTCAACGGTGAACCTGTTCAGGAAGAGCTTGAGCTCCTCGTGAAAGAGCGAATTCGATTTTATCAGCTCTTTTACCATGGAAATTATGGCCATCGCGTACGCCTTCATCTCCGTGGTCTGCTTGCTTTCCTCAAAGTAGTGGAACACGCGCCAGCGTATAACCGGCTCGTCCCCGATCACTTTCGCAAGGGCAAACCTCCTGAGCGCGCTCACCATGACCTGCGCCGTTTTCTCATCGATTGGCGCGATTTTCAGCACCTTCACGGTGACCCCGACATTGTGCAGGTTGTCCGATGTCGCCATGGTGTCGGTCTGTTCCCGCACCAGCACGGCCCCGCCGATCTTGCTTTCCGTCTCAAGAATCGCGTTAATGGTCTGAAGCATTTTTTCGCCCGTCAGCACAAGCGGTATCATCATACCGGGGAACAGCGGGCGCTGTGAAATTGGTATAATTGGGACCACATCCGGCACTATCTCGGATGGAATGATAAGATCCGTGTTTTTCCCGTTGTTTTCGCTGTCCATGCAACCGCTCCCGATTCAACAATTTTGAATTCCCATTTTAAGCCATAATATGCATTTTTCAATTATTTTTCATAACCGTTTCACGTCTGTTCAGGCCCCGGGGCGGGTCGTTGACTAACTCATCAGTCCGGCCTGAACAAGGAGGTGTCTACTGCTGCTGGCGGGAACCGGATGTCTGCTCCTGGTACTGCTTTTTAACGCACGCCATCAGCCTGTTAAAATTTTCGCGCTCTCCAAGTCTGAAAAAAGCCAGCACTTCTTCGTCCAGAAGCTCATATCGGGCCTTCCGGTCCTCGATATCGAGAAAAGCGGAGGAAAGATACACGCAATACGTCAACTCCCTGTATTTTTCCGGCGCGACATGGGGGCGGTGGTGATATTCAACCGCCTGTACAAGCGCCTCGTTGAAGTTCCACTTCCTGAGTATCGCGCTGCTGAGGGTGCTGTGGCTCATGCCGAGGCTGATCTCTTCGAAGAGCGACGTATCGCTCAGTCCCTTTATGCCGACGATTTCGCGTATTTTCTCGCCGATCTCGGGCCTGATCGTCAAAAGCACGATATTCCCGATATGCGCCATGAGCGCCGCGAGATACGCATGCTCGGTGATCGCATTCATTTTGTATTCAAGCGCGATCCTCTGGGCGTAAAACGCGTTTTTGTACGAATTGATCCACTGCGCCTCGAATTTCCTGTAACGGGACTCCATTATGTTCTGCACGCCGCTCGCGACCAGAAGGGTGTTGATGCCCTTCATCCCGATCTTCATGACCGCTTCTTCGATCGTGTCGGCGCGATTGACGCTCATATACCCTGCGGAGTTCGCGATCTTCATCAGGTTGGCGGTCAGTGACGCATCGCGCTTGATGTTTTCGGCGATGATTTTTATTGAAGAGTCGGGATTCGCGCACAGCTTCTGTATCTCGCGTATCGAGCCCGGAAACGCCGGAATGTTCTCAACCTCCCGGACAACCTCATCCGCTATCTTGACGTGAATATCCGCTCGGTTAATCATCTGCGGGATTTTAATCGCCGCGACCGTCTGGTTGTTTTTTCTGAGCACCGTAAACGTCTCCCGTGGAAGGCCGCTGTTTTTAAAGAGCATCAGCGCCATAATGAGCCCCAGGCCCGCGCCCTCCGAGTCGTCCAGCACGTCCTCGAAAGCCTCGGAAATGTCATTGTAATTATAGGCCTTCTTTGCGCGTGCGTCGATCTTCACGAGCTCTTCATCGAGTATCGGAACATTGTTGATCACATGTATGATCATCTTGTCCGCCTGCGCAATGAACGATACCCGGACTATCTTTTTGTTCTTCCTGAGCTGGTCGAATTCGCGCCGCTCGTCGCCGTAGACCTCGTCCTTGAATGTCTCCATTCCCCGGCGGTACTCCTCGGGGCTGGATATATCAAGTTTCTTTTCATCGAAGTAAACCCGCTTGAGGTTGGCTTTTATCGCATTGTTCACAAGCTCTTTTACGACAGTGTAGAGGACGTCCTTCATGTACAGGAGGTCGTAAAGCTCAAGATACCGGTGGAGTATCTTTAAAAGGTTCGATTCCACCTCGAAGGACAGGGAATAGAACTGGATGTACAGTTCCTTGATGTCCCTTATCCTGTTTTGATAATCAGGCGGGTTTATGATGAAATCTTCGGTTCCTTCAACCAAAACTCAATCTCCTGCACTTCTTTTGATTTGACCGGCATGCCGTATGCACGCTGAACCTGGCAGTTCACACGGGAGAACAGCGCCGGCAGTTATCGGCCCGCGGTTAGAATATCGGCAGTCCGGTTCCCGTTTACAAGCAAAAACAGCATACCGGAACGTCTGCTCTCATGCACTTATAGACACGCGTTTACAAAAAATCAAACCAAATATTTCTGTTTATAAAAGCTCCCTCATACAGGGCGGCGACGCCGAAATACACCTGGTGCTCTCCCTGTTCATCAAATCCGCGGGCGTAGCCGATGTAGCCGCTCATGTCCAGCAGGTAGCCGAGCGTCATCCTGAGGTGAAGCTCCATGCCGGCGCTTTTTCTGAAACGCGCAATATCCGTTTCACCCGACCAGACATTTCCGTATTCAAAAAACGCCTGCATCCACATGTCCCTGAACATCAGCGGGAATGTTCGGTATCCGAAATCGCGCTGGACCAGAGGGAAACGGTATTCAGCAGCGGCAACCGCGAGTCGGTCCCCGAACACCTCTCCCGCGGGATAACCCCGCATGCCGAATTCATCCTCGCCGGAAGCCGCACTTCCCCTTTCCCCGCGGTGGAACCGCCCGAGATTGTAGGGCGAGAGATACTCCGGATTGTTAAATGACGCGCCCCCTCTCATCCTGACCATGAACACGCAGTTGTTCCGAAAACCGGGTAGGTACTCTGCGTATTCTCCTCTCATTTTATAAAAGGACAGGTCCGAGGCTATCGAATCGTCATACCAGTCGGCGATGACAACAAGCGAGCGGCCGTCCTCGGGGCTTATTGAAAACGGGTAGAGTTGCGCCGATGTGTACGAGTACGCCCCCCTGAACCGCGCAAGCAGCCGTTCATAGCGGGCAATTTCATACCCGGGGTCATACCAGTCCCAAATCGCTTTTTCATAACTGTATGACACAAAGACGTCATGAGACGACCTGTAATACCGGAAAGGCACGGAAAATCCCGCGGTCGCAGTGCGCTCCATCTTCCTTCGAAGCCTGCTGTCGTGCCTGTCCTCCCACGGGAAATCATCTTCGCCCCAGAACATTGTATCGTCCATGTACGATACAATGAGATCGGGGTACAATCCTGAATACGCGTAGACGGCCTGAAGGTCCATCCTTCGCTGTATTCTGCTGGCCGCCGCCATCAGGTAGTACTGGTGCCGGTAGAGCGTGTCGTATCCCAACGTATAGAGTCCCAGGGTATAATCGTACGTGTTTCCGTATATCTGCGTGGATTCCATCACGGGAAACCACACCGAAGGGAGCACTGAACGCAACGCGCTGTAATCGCCGCCGGTTACATCATGCCCGCCCGGAAGCTCCTCCCGGTTGGTGAAAAACGAATCCGGCAGTCGCTCCGTCTGCACCCTTATTGAATGGCCTTTTTGAATGGAATACGGGATGAGGGCGATATTGAATCCCCGGTGATCATACGACGAAAACGCGATGGATTGTCCGTCCGGTGACACGTCAGGCTCGAATGCCCCGCCGGCAACATTGGTCACGCGCGATACCGATCGAGCTTTCAACCCGAGCTCGTACAGATTGTAAACCCCGTCCCTGTCCGAGGAGAAAATTATTTTCCTGCCATCGGGGTGCCAGCACGGATGTATGTCCGCAGAAGCATCCCGCGTCAACCGCGTTGTCTCGCGGCTTTCAATGTCAATCATGGCGAGGTCCACGCTTCCATCGCGGTCGCGGAGTGAGAATACCGCAAGCCTTCCATCCGGAGAAAGGCGCGGAAACGATATCTGCAGGTCGGAATCGGCGATCAGCGCACGGATTTGTCTGAATCCGGCATCCCCCGCCATCAGAGAATACCTGTCTGCCTGATTGCGCACAAACACCACCCGGGATTCATCGGCGCTCACGTCGATATAGCGAGCGCGAAGTCCCCGCGTCAGGCGCGTGCGCCCGTTCCTGATTTGAAACGCGTCGTTGTACAGCGAAAACGACCTTGTGTATTCAACGTCCGAAATGAACGCTGCGCCGGACGCGGACACGGCAAGGCTGTTGGGATCATTGACAGGGCCGATTTCGAACACGCTTTCTCCATTCATCTCCCTTTTCATCAGTGAAGGTTTCCGGTAGGGGTCCATTCTTACATAATAGATCGAAGAACCGTCGCGCGAGAACCTCGGCAGCATTGTCATGTACCCGCTTTCGGTGAGCATGCGGGCGTGTGTAACACCGCCGGCGTCTATGGCGTCCAGATGACGCCGGTGCTTGAGATGCTCATGCCTTCGCCAGTCCTCCCACAGCGCGACAAACGAAGTTCCGTACACCTGCTTCGCGTTGTAATTCACAAAGTACGGCAGCAGGTTGTCGGAGTTGGCGATCTGCACCCTGCTGAACGCGCCCGTACCGAAGCGCCGCTCAAGATACTCCACGAACCTGCCCCCGTACACGTAGGGAACATTGCCACGGGGCCAGATTCTTGGAAAGTGCGATCCCTGATCGATCCCCTTGAACGTCCCCGCCATGACCTCACAGCGCATCATCATGTCAACATACGTGCTGTTGTTCCTGCCGAACCTTTCTCCCTTTGATTCACGATACACCGGATTGCCTTCAAGCGCCCATATAGGCTGGAAAATATTCGGGAAACAGGCCCGCCCGCACGCGTAACGACTGATGGCGGGAATGCCGTTGATGGTGTCGATGTTGAGCGTGTGCGTGTATTCATGCGTAAACACCATGCGAAGCCAGTCGTCGTAGTTGCCCAGCACGCTGTCCACGGGCGCCCTGTCGATGAAAATCTGCACCCTGTTGTAGGGAAACGGCGAGGAAAACCCGTTCGCAACGTCCATATTGTCGACCAGCACGACGTCCGTCCGGAGAAAGGGCCGCCAGCCGATCTCGGGAACAAGGCGCGCATGAGTTTCCTCAGCGATCAGCGACATGCGCCGCGCAATCTGCTCCAGGCCGTTGTGGTAATGAATCCAGAAATGCTCTGTTTTAATGGACCTCCATCGAAGGGCCGGATCGAACATCACCGCCCCCCGGGCGGCGCCATGCCAGCCGGAAGCAACAACACAGAGCAACAGCATAAATATTTGTATCAATCGCAGGCGCATGCAATTATCCGGACCACAGGTATTGTTGAGAAAAATACCGCACATCCCTGAAACAGCGATCCATCTCTATCATTCATTCGGACCGCCTTTCAAGCACTATTTGCGTTCAAACCATGCAGGAAATCAGCCCTTCATTTTGTTATTCCGTTCGATTAAAATATTTTTATTTACAAATTTTAAAACTCCCTGTTAGATGCATTAATCGATTATTCAACGGCCTGTTCCAGGTTTGAGCAGGAATACTCATCCGCCGGTTTACGCCGGCTTTTCCATACAGTCGCTCCGATAAAACCGTGATAATCGCTCCTTTGAAAAACAAACAACCGGAGAGAGCTCAATGAAGGTTCTCCTTATCAACCCGCCATACCCGTTTGAGGAATCCCCCACCCCGCCCTTCGGGCTGATGTCGCTTGCGGCATACCTGGAGAAACAGGGAATCGAGGTGAAAATCGACGACTACATCATCAC
>CAZPZJ010000178.1:6400-7523 GCA_964591055.1 uncultured Leptospiraceae bacterium | reverse complement strand
CAAATGGAATAATAGTATATGAAAGCCCCTCCGTGACACGAATTCTCGGGTATTCACAGGAGGAAGTTGTTGGGCAAAACGCGTTCTCTTTTGTTCATCCCGATGACGTGCTCCCGATGAAGAATGCTTTTATAAGGCTTATCAATAACTCGGAGTCGAATGTAGCAAGCAGGGAGGTCCGAATCAGAAAGAAAGACGGTTCCTGGATTACCGCCGAGGCTACCGGGGCAAATCAGCTTCACAATCCAGCCGTGAACGGCTTCATTGTAACATACAGGGATGTGACTGAACAGAGAAAATTTCTGGAGCGCATTGCTGAAAGTGAAAAGCGATACAGGATGCTCGCTGAAAACATGAGTGATGTGCTGTGGATACTGGATATCAAAACTCTCAGATTGACCTATGTGAGCTCCTCGTCAAAATTTATATTTGGATACAAGCCGGAGGAGATAATCCAACTGCCATTGGAGCGTTATATTGCCAGGGGATCTCTTGAAGTGATCAATCGTGAACTTGCGTTTGAACTGGAAAAGGAAAAGAATGAAGATACAGATCCAAACCGTTATAAAGCTTACAACGTTCAATACATAAGAAAAAACGGTTCGACGTTCTGGGCGGAGATTGTCGTGAGGTTCCTCAGAAATGATAAAGGCGTTCCTGAAAGCATACTCGGTGTCAGCAGGGACATCACGGAAAGAATCACCGCCGAGGAAAAACTTCGAGAAAGCGAAGAGAGGATGAGGATCCTCATTGAAACCACCAGCGATGTGATTTACACGCTTGATAAAAACGGCAATTTCAACTACATCAGCCCCCGTTTTGATGAGCTCACCGGTCACAGCACGCAAGAGCTCTTAGGCAAACATTTTACGGAATTCATGACAGACCTGCATTCTCCTATAGCAATTGATAATTTCGAAACGGGTATGATGAAGAGTATGTCTTCAATTTACGAATGCACGATGACCTTCCCCTCGAGGGAATCCATTCCTCTCGAGCTGAATGTGAATTCACTGATGGACAACAGCGGCAACATCATTGGCAGACTCGGCGTGGCGCGGGACATAACCCGCAGAAAGGAAGCAGAGAAGGTAATGAGGCTGAAAGAGGAGAAATACCGGAC
>CAZPZJ010000178.1:4987-6300 GCA_964591055.1 uncultured Leptospiraceae bacterium | reverse complement strand
GAGAGGTCCATTGTGGTGCTCAATGAGCTGTCGGAAGGCGCCGGCTCTTTTCCCGCGGAACTCTCGGAGAATTACGGTATCTACATGTACGTTGGCAAATCAATCATAAGGAACAACAGGCCGGTGGGCATCCTGTGCCAGTTCCTTGAAAGGATCGTCCCGTTCGGGGAACAGGAGCGAAAACTCCTTGAGATCATTACAGCAGCAATAGCGATTGAGGAAGAGAGAAACATGGTGGAAACCGCTCTCAAGGACAGCGAGCTTCGATACAGGCTTCTGGCGGAAAATTCAAGCGATGTCATCTGGACGATGGACCTGATGTTCAATTATACGTATATCAGCCCCTCGGTGCAGCAACTCTCGGGTTTCACTCCTGAAGAGCTTACTGTTTCGGGTTTCCTGAGCACGTTTACGGATGATTCAGCGGGCAGGGCCGTTTCTTTTATCAGGGCGGAGCTTGAAATGCTTAAACAGAACCGCTCCATTTCACCGTACAGCAGGCGCACGCTCGAGCTCAGACAGCATGCTAAAAACGGGACCATCATAGACGTCGAAGTAAATTTCAGTTTTATCATTGGGGAAGACGGCGGTGCAAGCGGCATCCTGGGGATCAGCCGGGACATCAATGAAAGGAAAAAAGCAGAAATGGCCCTCCGGCAAAGCGAGGAACGGCTGCGTGAGCGCAATGAAATAATCGAGAAGGACCTTAAAACCGCTCAGCTGATACAGCGCCAGCTTATTAATTTCAGAACAAACTCGGTACCCGGGCTTGTTACAGGTTTTCGTTACCTGCCCCTCGATGCGATTGGCGGAGATTACTTTTCATTTACCGATCTCCAGGAAGGCGGCATAGGAGTGTTCATCGGCGATGTTTCAAGCCACGGAGTAACAGCCGCCCTTTTCCTTTCGCTGATCAAGGCAACGACGGACCGCATATGCCGGGTGCATGCGCTGAAGCCGTCGGAATACATCATGGAGCTCAACAGGGAGCTGCTCGGCAACATGCCTCTGAGTTTTCTTACTGCGGTGTACGGGCTTTTCCAGCCTTCAAAGAATGGCGGCATACGTTACACCTTTGCAAACGCAGGACATCCGAGTCCCATTCTTCACAGGGCGTCGGGAAGCATAGAATTCGTGGATGTTAAGGGAACGCTGATAGGAATGCTCGATCATATTGACTGCCATGAAAAATCGATAGAACTGGAAAAGGGGGACCGCCTGTACCTCTACACTGACGGTCTCGCGGAAACAATGAACCCGGAAGGAAAAATCATTGAATTCGACGGGCTTCCGGATATTATTCGCGAATCGAC
>CAZPZJ010000178.1:0-4887 GCA_964591055.1 uncultured Leptospiraceae bacterium | reverse complement strand
CGGAAGGAAAAATCATTGAATTCGACGGGCTTCCGGATATTATTCGCGAATCGACCAAGGAAACCCTTGCGGAAACGCTCGACGGGATCATCGCAGCGGTTGATCGCTTCCGGGCCGGTGCGAAGTTTGTGGACGATATCATCCTGATAGGATTTGAGATCGGCTGACCTCTGCGAGCACGTTCATGAGCGGCTGGTATTTTTTCTCGGAAAGATCGAACTCAACCGTATTGCGCTTTCCGCTGTCATCGATGTAGCTTGCCCGAAATACATTGCCGATGGACGCGCCTTTGTCAAGCTTCAATATGCCGTTGTCGATAAGCTGGATAAAGAAAGTTCTTATTATTCCGAAAGCCATTTTCTGTATATTGAGTTCGGACTGGTGCTGGTGATCGTAAAGACCGAGGTTTACATCGGCGATTTTATACCCTCCGAAACATGAATCAATGTTGATACCGGTCTCGATGCCGTAAATCTGCCAGAAATTGACAGAGTTGAAAAATGCAAGTGTGCCGGCCACCTCTCCGGAAAGGGGATACGCGAAATCAGTCAGCTTACCGATTTTAGGGTGGTCGATCAGCGAGAAGAGCGGCTGCGCGACGTATTTTTTCACCCGCCCCATCGCACGCCAGAAGCTCGCTTTGGCGAAATCGTACCCGTCTAGCACCGCACCGGCAAGCCCGCCGACAAAATGAAACCCGAAGTAATCTGAAAGCACGTCTGCGTCCAGAAATACAATGATTACATCATCTGTGGAAAGTGACGGCTCCAGCCCCATGTTGATATCGTACAGCGCCCTGCGCATGTCGGCGCCCTTGCCTTTCTCATCGTCCATGTCCGGCACATCGGTGGTGTTGTTAATCAGTATCTCGACATCAGGATCGGCATCAAGCGCCCTGATTTCCGTCTCTTCACGAAAAGATCCGATCCGCCTGTGTGAAAGAATAATCCTGTCAATGAACCCGCTGTGCGCATTCCTGAGGCATGAGATTTTTTCGTAAATGAGCGCGGCTTCGCGGTCGCCGAACGTTGAAAAAACCACGTACACCTTTTTACCGCCCTTCATTTCAACAAGGTTTTCTATGGAGTAATGAGAGCTTTCGAGATGTCGTATAGGATGCATGGACGAAATTTCACTCCGAACTAACGATTAATGTTTTCAGGATGTGATAACGCAACCATCTGGAATCATTTCATTTGTTTTGGCAATATAAAAATAGTGTTCATCATTGAATGATGAAAAAACAGGACGCGAGCGTTATGACCCGTCATCCTCAACCGGCCGGAGGGAAAGGCCCCTTTCACGGGAGCGCACAAGGCATTTTTCGCAGCGATCGTCATCACAGTGCTGGCAGGAAAAACAATCTCTGCATGCGTGCTTTGGACGAACGCAGGATGTCTGTTCAGGAACGTACACGAGACCTTTGAATCCTTTTATGCGTTGAAATTTCATCTCGCAGCGATCTGGTCCCTTCTGGATATTATGGCGGACGGATCGATGTCCGCAATGGAGTCAAACACGTAATCCGGTTGATATGGATAGCGCGGAATCATGTCGCGTGATGTTTCTCCTGAAAGCACCAGGCAACAGGTCATCCCGGCCTCAAGTCCGCCGAGAATGTCGGTGTCCATCCTGTCGCCGATAATAAAGCAGCTTGCGGAATGAACCCGCAGTTTGCGTCTTGCCCAGTACATCATCGCGGGGTTCGGCTTTCCGAGGTAGTACGGCGCCCTGCCCGTGACTTTTTCGATGGGCGCCACGAGGGCTCCGCACGCGGGGACCGATCCGCGCTGTGTCGGGCCGGTTATGTCGGGATTTGTCGCAATGAACTTCGCTCCTTCCTGGATGAGAAGGGTGGCCTCCATGATTTTCCGGTAATCGTATTCATCGGTCTCGCCGACTATCACATAATCCGGCTTTGAGCGGGTCACGGTTACGCCTGTCCTTTCGAGTTCATCGATAAGGCCTTTTCCTCCTATTACATAGGCAGAACAGCCGGGTTTCTGGTATTTGAGAAAGCTGGCTGTGGCCATTGCGGAAGTATAAAAATGATCCTCGCTGACGTCGATGGAAATATCGGCCAGGCGTTTCCTCAGGTCGGAAGGAGTATGATAGGAGTTATTGGTGATAAAGAGAAAAGGAAAGGATGATTCAAAAAGTTTCCTGACAAAAAGATCCGCTCCCGGAATGAGCGCGTGTCCGCGGTTTATCACACCGTCCATGTCAATCAGGAATGATTTTTTATACCCGAGCCTGGTGTGGCCTTTCTGCCATCTGCCAATTTCTGCCATCAACTCACCGTTTGAGTACAATATAGTGCGGACACGGCATATTTCAACCAGAATTCATATAAAGGTGCTGCGGACAATCGGCATTTTTTAGTTTACAGGCAGGTTCACCATGCAATAATTGTAAGCCATGGATTATGAAACAAGGAAACTCAGCGGGAGAGATCATGAAAAAGGATGAAATAATCCGGCTTTTCAGGGATGTTTCGATTTTCAACAGGTTCGATCCCGCGTGGCTCCAAAAAATTGTACCTCTCCTCACGCCGATCCGCTGCGGTCCGGGAACCATCCTCATTACGGAAGGAGAACCCGGAGAATCGATGTTTCTTATCAAGCATGGAAGGGTTGACATCACCAAGACGCTCGGCTCGAATGAGGTCATCATGATCGGAAGCCTCGGTCCGGGCGCGTATTTCGGAGAGCTTTCGCTCATAGACAACCTGCCGCGCTCGGCAAGCGTTGTCACCTCAGAAGACAGTGAAATCTACGAGTTGTCGAAAAGCGATTTCGATCGCCTTCTGACAGACAACGGCGATATCGCAATCGCGTTCTACAAAAACTGCCTGAATGAGACCTTTTCGCGATTCCGTTCCAACGTCGCGAGCTACACGTTTTCGCAGCACAACCTGAGGGTGGCAAGCGAGCAGCTCGCCGAGATCAACAGAGACCTTTCCTTTGCACACAAGATTCAGAGCTATTTCATCACATCGCACGGATCGGAATCCAGCCAAATGATAGGCGATAAGGCGCGTTATTCGTTTGTGTACGATCCTTGCCGCGAGGTCGGAGGGGACTTTTTCAACATTGCGAAGATCGGCGAACACCGCTACGGCATTATCATCGCTGACGTCGAGGGACATGGCGTTACCGCATCTCTTGCAACAGGCATACTGAAAAGCGCGTTTTCGCTGCTCGCCTCTTCACACAGCGATGACCCGGTTGAGCTGGTTACGCGACTCAACAGGCATTTCGGAGAAGTGCTTTCGCGCAAGCTTTTTGCGACTGCGTACTACATGGTGATAGACACGCAGGAATCAACCATGCAATTCGTGAAAGCGGGACATCCGCATCCACTGATATGGAAACACGGCGCGCGCGACTTCATCCCGGTAAACATCAAAGGGCCGGGCCTCGGCATCATACACAACGCCGAATATCATGTAATGAAGGCGAAGTACGAACCCGGTGATAAAATTCTCCTTTTTACGGACGGGACCATTGAGCAGATGAATCCCGGCGGGGAGATGTACGAACTCGAAAGGCTCACCGAGCTGTTCGCCTCTCTGATTCGGGAAAATGTAGACGATCCGGTTCAACGCCTGCACTTCGATATTCTTCGTTTTGCGGCGGGATCCCCCATCACTGACGATATCACGCTTCTGTGCATTGAGTTTTAATGCTCTTTGAAGAATGCACCGGCCCCTACTTTATGGCCAAATTACAGTTGACCTCAATGCCTTCGACGTTGATATAATATCTTTCATGATGCGTGAATATCAGAGAAATGAACGCTATGCAACGACTGTCCGGGTGCCGTTAATTGGCGCGATCGACAGCGATGAAGATGTATCAGCGCTGCACGTTATTGAGACTCAAATTGAGACGGATCCGCGGCTCGGTCGGCTTCTCATCTCCGAAAATTGCGTGCAAAAGAGGATATTCGCGCTTGCCCGCCAAGTTATCGCAGATTATAAAGGTTCCACCTTCGAGCTTCTGCCTGTCCTCACCGGCGCGTTCATGTTCACTGCCGACCTGGCGAGGGCCCTTTACCGGCTTGGAGTTCTGGATCTCAGGTTTTATTTCATGAAGCTCAGCACTTATCAGAGCGATATAAAATCAAGAGAGGAGAAAGCCAGGGCCGTGCGAACGCAGCTCGAACCGGGGGACCTGGCGGGAAAGGACATCATAGTGGTCGAGGACATCGTTGACCAGGGATATACGCTGAGATATCTGCGAGAGATGCTGCTTACGGAAAAGAAGGTGGCGTCGGTAAGGGTGTGCAGCCTGCTTGTCAAGGAGCTCAATAATCCACCTCCCGGGGTGGCGGATTTACGATCGTCGCTGACCATTGATTATGCTGGTTTTTCCATTCCCGATGTATGGGTTGCCGGATACGGCATTGACGCGGCGAATGAATTCAGGCACATCCCTTATATCGCTGTTGTCAATGAAGATTTCTACCGGTAAGCGTTTTTGAAGCGGGCGTATGATCAAACAGGATACTGCTCTTATGAGAATACTATCACGCGATTGCGGGATAGCTGAATGGTCTGTCCGCGATTATCCACTTAAACATGAGATCGTATGAAAACTCAATTACTCAACCTCACAACGATATTCTTCATAATGGCCCCCACCCTCCTCTTCGGGGATGCGGAGGAATTCAACGGACGTTTCATAAGCGCAGCAAGAAACGCGAAGGGATCTGTTGTCAACATCATAGTATACCGCACGGGAGAGAACGACAGGAATCGAAGGTTTGTGAAAACCGCATATGGTTCGGGGACAATCATTTCAGATCACGGGCATCTTGTAACCAATCACCACGTCATATCGAAGGGCGATTACTACCAGATCATCAGTTATGACGGAAGGGAAT
>CAZPZJ010000177.1:0-7561 GCA_964591055.1 uncultured Leptospiraceae bacterium | reverse complement strand
GTGCTCACAAGGGAGGGGAAGCTCAGCTACCAGATCATCAAGTTTTTCCCCTCGCTCTACGAGAAGCTTATGGTGAAAAGCGTAAGGTCGGAATTCGACCGGCAGTGATCAATCAGCCGGATTATCAATCGCGGTAACGCCGTGATGCGCTTCAGGTATTCTCGCCGCGATCAGCAGCGCCATCCCGGCGAGAATGAATGCGGCCGCCCCGCTGAAGTGCGCAAAATAGCCGAACCGGTCGATCAGCACGCCGCCAAGCGCCGGTCCGGCAAGCAGCGTGCCGTTCTGGCTGGCCATGTAAAGGCCGACATAGCCAGCCGTCTTTCCCTCGGGCACCAGCCGGAGGAACAGCGGGTACGATACCGCCAGTATGGTGCCGTATCCCGCGCCCGCCACCACCATGAACGGCAGCATCGCCCGGTAGGAGGGCAGCAGCGGAATCACGAAGAAGCAGGCGACCAGCAATGCCAGACCCGCGACCGTGACCGGCTTCAACCCGAACTTCCCGGCCAGCAGCCCGGCGGGCAGCGCGAACAGCACAAAGGACGCATTTAAGATGAAGAACGCCTGGACCGCGAGCGCCGTACTCACGCCGAAGAGCGCCTTGCAGGTGATCACAAAAAAGGCGCTCACCATCCAGATGCCGATCCACCACAGCGTCATGCCCGATAGAAACAGCGCGGTGTTCCGCTCCCGAAACGCCTCCGCAAGCACATTGCCCCTGCGCCCGCCCTGCGCCGGACCTTCCGGCTCGCGAACCGTCACGCACATGATTGCGACGGAAATGGCGACCGCGGCCATCGCCCAGTAAAACGGCCGGGCGTGGGACGCGTCCCACAGGCGCGCCGCGAACACAAGATAGCTCAGCATGCCCATCCCGCCGATAAAGAACATAACGCCCGAGGCGAAACCACGCTGTGTAGGTGGAACGATGTCGGGCAGCAGTGCGAAGTACGGCCCGATCGATGAAAAAAAGCCGGCGTACGCAAGCACGATCAGGGGAAGCGCCGCGCCGATGGTGATTGCGCCCGGCATCAGCGCGAGCATCATACAGGCCAGTACCCATCCCGCCGCGATCAGCGGCCTTCTCCTTCCAAAGGGCGTGCTGATCCTGTCGGACACCATGCCTGAAAGGACGGGGAGCACCATGCCGGTGACGCCGGTCGTCGAGAGCATGATTCCGGTCACAGTATTGGAGTTGACGATCTCCTTCAGGTACAGCGGCAGCGTCGTCCAGGTGAATCCCCAGAAGGTCTGGACCGCAAACAGGCCCAGTGAAAAGCCCGCAAGCCTCGGAAGCGAGAGATGGTTTTCGTTCATGCAATCCGCCCGGCGTAGCCTTGTCTGTATAATGTGAACGATCCTTAATTTTACAAAACTTTCTCCCGTGTCAATTATTTTTCACTATTGTGAAACCACCCGGACACGGGGAGCTTATTTTTCTTGATTAATTTCAGGCTCCCGGTATATTGGATTGCGTAAGCCAAGGTAAATAAAATCAAATCATCAAAGTACGAGGACCGTACAACTTCTCCCTGATGTCACGTTAACTATCCCTGATTGCAGGAAGCCATATGGACACTACAGAGCCTGTTGTTCTCCCCGCTCATTCCCGGCCGGAAGAGGAATGCGGGGTATTCGGCATTTACGGGCAGGAAAAAGCGGCCAACCTCACCTATCTCGGGCTGTACGCCCTTCAGCACAGGGGACAGGAATCGGCGGGAATCGCGTCATCGGACGGCAGGCACATATACCGCTACGCTGGCATGGGCAAGGTGGTCGATGTGTTCAAGGAGCGCCACATCGCAAACCTCCTCGGCCACATCGCGATCGGCCACAACCGCTACTCCACGACGGGATCGTCCTTTCTCAGAAACGCACAGCCCCTCCGCGCCGATTCGATTCTCGGCCCCATAGTGCTGTCCCACAACGGGAACCTTATCAACGCAGGGCACCTCCGCTTCGCGCTGGAGCGGGAAGGCTCCATTTTCCAGACCTCGATTGACAGTGAGGTGATTGTCCACCTGATGGCGCGCTCCGGCATCAGCGATTTTCTCGAGGCGATGATATCGGCGCTTCGCCAGATACGCGGCGCATACTCGCTGCTCATCATGAATCAGAACACCATCTACGCGATCCGCGACCCCAACGGCTTCCGGCCGCTCGTGCTGGGAAAGCTCGGCGACGCGACCGTGGTTGCGTCGGAAACCTGCGCGTTCGACATCATCGACGCGGAATACGTCCGCGAGATCGAGCCCGGTGAAATTGTCGAAATATCCCCTGCGGGAATCCGCTCCTACTTTCCCTTTGAGCCGAAACGCGAGTCGCTGTGCGTGTTCGAATACATCTACTTCTCGCGCCCCGACAGCATCATCTTCGGACAGTCCGTCCACCAGATGCGCATCAACCTGGGACGCGCGCTGGCGCGGGAGATGCCCGTCGAGGCCGACATCGTGGTGCCCATCCCGGACTCATCGGTGTGCGCGGCGCTGGGGTACGCGCGCGAATCCGGCATACCCTACGAGGTCGGCATGATCCGCAGCCACTACGTGGGCCGGACCTTCATCGAGCCGACGCAGAAAATACGCGACTTCGGCGCCAAGATAAAGTACAACGTGAACGGCAACGCGGTCAACGGCAAGCGCGTGGTGATCGTGGACGACTCGATCATGCGCGGCACCACCATGCGCAAGATCATCAAGATGTTCCGCAACAAGGGCGCGAAGGAGGTCCATGTGCGGATATCAGCCCCTCCCACGAAATACCCCT
Source organism: uncultured Leptospiraceae bacterium (assembly GCA_964591055.1). Classification (GTDB taxonomy): domain Bacteria; phylum Spirochaetota; class UBA4802; order UBA4802; family JAGODF01; genus CAZPZJ01. The sequence continues at coordinate 4,792 of CAZPZJ010000177.1, read as the reverse complement.
GTTTCTACGGAATCGACATCCCGACCCAGAGCGAGCTCATCGCGGCCAACAACACCATCGAAGGCATCCGCCGCTTTCTCGAAGTGGACACGATGGCGTACCTGTCGGTGGAATCACTGCTCGGGGCTATCGGGCACCCGGAGATGCGCTTCTGCAAGGCATGCTTTGACAACAATTACCCGCTGGAAATCGAAATCACGAGCGACAACCAGAAGTATCTGTTCGAGGACGTCGCGATGAGCGAGTACTACTGAGGATTTTTTCTGAGAAAGCCCAGCACCATCTTCATGATGGAGCGGGTGACGTGGTCGATGTTGTAGAGCGCATCGTTGAAGGTCCACTGGATCGCGGTGTTCATGATCATCGAGTGGATTGCGTACGCGGCGTTCGCGGAATCAACATCGAAGAACTCGCGCTGCGCGATGCCGGTATCGATGATCTTCCTTATCTCGTTGACCATGCGCTCGTAAATCCTGCTGTTGATCTCCTTGATCCTGGCGTTGATGGGAATCTGCGCCCAGAAATCCACAAGCACGGTGTAGAACGCCGGGTTGCGCTTGGCGGTGACGATGTAGGCGATGATGAGCGCCTTCATCTTCCGCTCAGGCGTGCGGTATTTTTCGGAGCGGCGGCGTATGTTCTTCTCGATGATCATGTAGATCTGCTCGAGAAGGTAGATCAGAATCTCCTCCTTGGACTTGAAGTAGTGCAGCACTCCGCCCTTGGAAAGCCCGGCGTGATTGGCGATGTCCTCGATGGTGAAATTGTTGTAGCCCTTCTGGGAGATCACCTCATAGGCGGCCCTGCCTATCTGCAGTTTTCTTCTGTCGAGCTTCTCGGTGTTTCTGGTCGCCATTGCCCCCCTCGTGTCCGGCAGCCCGTGCCGGTGTCAATTCCAGCCGCCGCGCCGGGCAACATCTTTTTTCGCATAATTACCGGTGATCAGCGAATGTCAAGAATTTAAACGCCTTCAATGTTTATGACGGGCGGCGCGATAGCCGGAAAAATTCTCCGCGCTCAAGCGTCGAGTGCTCGACCCGTCCCTCGTTTACGAGCGAGTCGATGATGGCCTGCGCCCTCTCCCGCCCGATGCCGAGCCCGCCTGCGATGTCGTCAATCGTGGAGGGCCTCCTCCCGAGAATTGAAAGCACCCACTCCCTCGCCCTGTCGTCCGGCGGGACCGCCTCCATGCCGTAGCGCGGCCTGCCTGTGATGACCACCGGAAAACCTGCGAAGCGCTCGCGGATTCGCTCCATCGTTTCCATCGTGGCCGGCGCCACCCAGCTTTCGGCGCCCGGACGGTCGAGCATGTTGAGCTGCACCTGGTCGGGCCTTATCCTGTCACAGGCCCCGCGCAGGCGCGCAATTTCAATGTCGGTATCGTTGAATCCCGGGACGACGAAGATCTCGAGACAGAGCTCGCCGGCGAACTCCGCCCTGAGCGCGACAAGGCCCTCGATCACCCCCGCAGCCGTAATGCCTTCAGCCGGCCGGTTGATGGAGCGAAACGCCTGCTCCCCCGCAGCGTCGAGCGAAGGGACAATGATATCGGCCTCGCGCACCCGCGCCCTCACCTCCGGCTTTTGGAAAAGGCTCGCGTTGGTGAGCAGCACCACCCGGTAACGCGGATGCTCGCGCTTGATGAAGGCGATAATGTCGCCGATGCCGCTGTGCAGCGTGGGCTCCCCGCCGCCCGAAAAGGTGATCACGTCCAGCGCGGGGTTGCGAGCAAGGTAGTCCGCAAGCTCCGCGATGATCTCCTCCGTCGGCGTCCACTCACGCACATCCGTGGTCAGGCAGGTGGTCGCGCCGCACTCGCAGTACACGCAGTCCATGGAGCACGTTTTGAAGGGAACGACATCAACGCCGAGCGAGACGCCCAGCCGGCGCGAATGGACGGGGCCGAACAGGTATTTCATTGCGGAGAAATCCGTGAGTGGAATTAATGCATCTTTCTTTATCAACTATTTCGGCTTTTCGGGCCAAACACAATGGCAAAAACCGCCCCGCTGTTTAAAAAAGTGGTCGTTTTATGACGCAATCACACGTTGCCGGTTCACTGTGCTTGACTTATTCCCCGGCAGACCCGTCCATTGTCACTGTACGGACAGAAACTGCGCGTGGCGGTGTAACCGATGATCGATTTCACTTCCGGATCATAATGACGGCCGCATGCCTCCTGTCCGGCACACAAAAAAGAGGAAACGCCCTGCCCCGATGCCCATAACGGTAAGATACACAGCACTGAAAACAGCGCTCATTGCCGCCGCGCTGCTGCTGTTCGCCATGCCTCTCGCGGCTGAGGAAGCGCCCCGTCAGGAGTCTTCCCCGCTGCCGGAAGTACGCGCTCTGGCCGACGAAGTGCAGAAGCTGATCGACTACAACGCCTCCAACAACACGAAGAGCGGGTTCTCGGCCCACCGGTCAAACTACCTTCTTCCCTTCACCACGTCGGACTACGACTATGACCGCGAGAACACGGAAGTGAAGTTCCAGATCAGCATCAAGCAGCGCTTTCTGCGCCTGTACGGCTGGGCGTGGTACATCGGTTACACGCAGACTTCCTTCTGGCAGGCGTTCAACGAGAGCGATTCGCGGCCGTTCCGGGAAAACAACTTCAACCCCGAAACATTCCTGCGCAGCAGGATGTGGGCCGGCTGGCGATTCGACCTGGGATACGAGCACGAGTCAAACGGCCTGAGTCAGCCCGACTCCAGGAGTTGGAACCGTCTGTACCTCACGCCCTACTTTGAAAATGCGTACTTCCGCTTCAGCCTCAAGGCCTGGTACCGCATCCCCGAAGAGGACAAGGACGATCCCATGGACAGCCATGGTGACGACAACCCCGACGTCCTCGACTACTACGGATACGGCGAGCTGCGCCTCATGGTGAAAATATGGGACCTCTACCTCTCTACAATGACGCGCTGGAACTTCGAGCATGGGAGGGGCGCCTTCTGCGGCGACGCCACCTTCCCCCTGTACACCAGCAGCATGCACTGGTTTGTCCAGTACTGGGAAGGTTACGGCGAAAGCCTGATCGACTACGATATCAACCAGCGGAAGATTGGCTTCGGGTTTATGTTTACGAGGTAGATAAGGCGCGCCGGCCCTGAACTTGCGCTCACCGGGAAGCATCTGTGCGCACAAGCGCCCTGCCCTGTTATTCCGGCGGCTCCTTCATCCTGTACCTGAACACGCAGTGGTCCCGCCCCGTTTCATGGCGGCTTTTCAGCGTGAGCTTCACGTCGGGGTTGTACCCGTCGAGGATCGCGTAATCCGCGTACTTGCAGTAGAGCGCGGCGTACTCCCGCATTCCCCAGCGGTCGGCCGCCTCCATGAATGAGCAGGTACCGACGCTCGCCTCGAGATCGCCGTCGGGGAATTTCACCTTCGCGGGGAAGTTTTCACCGGCGATGTCGGTGTAGATGATCCAGTTCCGCAGCGAGAGCGGCATTCCTTTCGAGAGAACGGTCTCCGCGATCCGTCTTCCGCGCTCATGGCCGAACGACTCCACCGCGCGGCGTATCAGCGCCTCGCCCTCATCGGCCCCGAGCTTCGCGATCACTTCTTTCGCCATTGAGGAAAACAACAGCGCCGCGAACCCGAAGCCCGGCGTCCGGTAACGGTCGCCGATGAGCTTGCGCATGATCGCTGCTTTGATCAGGTACAGGAGGCCAAGCCCCTTTTTCTTTTCCCGGTTGAGATCGTCCATGGAATCCTCCATCTGCTGGCAGTCAGGATGTTTCGTCGTAAAAGAAAACCATTTTCATTCAAAAGGCAAGAGTTTTCTTCGGTCGTGAAGATCGCTTTCCGAACCGGCCGGAACGCCGGCCCTTTCAGCCTTTCCCTCCCCGCACCAGGACATGGGACCCGATTTTAAACCCGCAGTGCGCCGCGACGACAGGGCACTTCACCTTGAACAGGAAGCTGACGCTTCGCATTGTGTCGCACAGCGTCTCGTAATTTCCCTGCCCCTTGGCGACAATCAGGTCGGCGCGCTCGAACAACCGCCTGAATTCGCGGCTGCAATCGCGAAGGACGGTTCCCGGCACGCCGGAGCCGTTGCTGACGACCCGCGCGATATCCGGTATGCCCGAGGACTCGGCGTCTTCAAGCGTCGCGTCGTTGATGACGGGCTCTCCCCGGACCGCGACCGTGACGGTGCCGGCGGGCATCGCGCTCAGCAGCGGGATGTCGAACACCAGTTCGCCGGCATTGTCCGCAAGGTAGAGGATGCAGCCCGCCGCCAGGACCTCTTCCCTGAATGTATCGACATCTCCCGCAACCGGCTCATCGAGCGCGGATTGCATGGCGCGGCGCGCCTCCTCCTCCGTGAGATCGCCCCTCACCCCCAGGTCAATCACGTTTCCCGCGATGGCGAGCCGAACCGCCGCATCGAAAGGATCGCGTGCGTGCCCAATCTCCCGCTCGAACGCCGGCAGGAGCTTCAGCGCCATCGCGGTGAATCGCTCCTTCGCGCCGCGGTAAGGATCTGCTATTCCGGTCTCACGTCTGATAATCCGGTACAGTTCGCGTGCGGCGACGGGGGGCGGCTCGCTGAAATCAATGCGCGAAAAACGGCGGAGAATGCGCCTGATCATCTTCTCCCTCCCCGCCTCATCATCTACGGTTCGTCGCACAGCTTCGACAGCCTGCGCCGCCATGCACGGCACGCATTCAAGGCTCGATCTCATCGTCCCTACTCCTCTTTTCTCAATTATCCCGGCGCTTCCTCATAACACGCCTCAATACCCATCCGCCTCACAAAGAAAGCGGCCGGAAATCGGTC
>CAZPZJ010000176.1:0-7569 GCA_964591055.1 uncultured Leptospiraceae bacterium | reverse complement strand
GGGAACTTGTTCATGACCAGCCGCTGGTACGGCTTCGGGGTCGCGAGCAGAATCTCGATAAAGCACGCCATCCAGCATCCCGGGCAGTGCATGTAGGCGTTGACGTCCTTCCTGTAACGGTCGCCCGCGAGCATCTCCTCGATGGTCTGCTCCGTGATGTTGCCCAGCGGCTTGCGGCTGCACAGCGACAAATCGCCGTTGGGATCGACGAATATCTTGTAGGTCCTGAAAATTCCCGTCAGGTAGGGGCAGTACTTGTCGGCCCCGCCCTTCACGTAGCGGGGGATGCCCGCGAGGAACGCTTTTGACACGGCGATGTTGGGCCTGCCCTGTGCGTGCTCTATAACCTTCTCCAGCTTCTCGCTGTAGTGGAGCACCGGCGTGTTGGGGTCGGAGCAACTCTGGTAGTAGAAGTTGTTGACCGGCGCCAGCGTGTGCGTCCAGCCGTGCTTTTCCGATATGGCGAGGATGTCAGGTATCTCGTCGATGTTCTGGTCGGAGATCACGGTGTGCATGTTGAGCGTCGACGAGGATTTCATGTCGGCGCGCATGCGCGTGAGAAGCTCAATGCTCTTGAGCACCCTTGCCGACACGTTTTTCGCACCCCGCAGCCTGTCGGCGGTCGGCCCGAATCCGTCGAACGACGTGCCGATCCTGATATCGTTGCGCAGGGCTCCCTCGGCGAAGCGGGAGATCACCGATTCCTGCGCGTAGAGGTTGGAGTTGCAGTTGACCCCGAAGGGGAATTTTCCCGCCGCGTAGTCGAAGATCTGCGGCATGTCCTTGACAAGCGACGGCTCGCCGCCCGAGATCGTGAGCGAGGCGATGGAGTACGGCTCCAGGCGCTCGAGGTAGTCCCTGAACTGGTCGAACGTGATCGTCTCCCCCTTGCCCTTGCCCACGATGACTGCATTGCACATGGGGCAGTTCTGGTTGCACAGGTTTGTGACGTTGAGGTTCAAATTGAACACCAGCGGCCTGCGCGTGACGTATTTCCAAAGGTAGACCGCGGATGCCCTGGCGATCTTTCCAATTTTCGGCGATTTAAAGATTTGCTTCTTCTTCATTGGTGGCCTCTTTTTTCAATAGTCCGGCGTACAGCAGTATTATCATTCCGATGGCTGACCATACGAAGGTGCGCAGCCTGCGTATGATGCCCACCGAGAGCCCCAGCGCCGGATCATGGCCCAGCAGCGAGAGCGCAAGCGAATACGATCCCTCGCTGGTGCCGAGATTGGCCGGCATGAAAAAAATGGCGCTGGTGAGAAACAGCCCGAATATGTACACGAAGAGCGCGTGCGTCATCGTAATGTGGACCCCGAGGAACAGGATTATCAGGTATATTTCCAGAAATCCCGCCACGAGCACGGAAACGTAGTGCACTGACAGCGATATCCAGAAGTGGCGGAGGTTGTCGCGGCTGCTGAAAATAAAGCCGATTTCGCTGTCGAGCGAGCGGATTTTTTCGAGGCGCTCATCAGTCATGAAACGCCTCGTGAGCGCGCCCGGCAGCATTCCGATTATGTACTGGATGAATCCCCGCTTCTGCTTGGCGAGGATGAAGAGCACGAACGCGAGTATCGATGAGAACAGCACGAAGGTGAGGGCGCTCACGTACACGGGGATGTTCAGGATGAAAAATCCCACGAATATCCCTGTGAGAATCAAAAGCAGGTTGGACACCGTGTGGATGGTCCTGTCGAGAACCACCGAGGCGAGTCCCGTTTTGAACGGTATGATGTCTTTCAGGTACATCGCCTTGAGGGGTTCGCCCGCGACGGCGCCCAGGCTGTTGATGGACGCGGTTGAATCTCCGGCGATGCGCGCCAGCACCAGCCTGTAAAACGAAGAGGCCCTGACCGGCGCCGTGATGAGCACCTTCCAGCCGTAGGTCAGGAAGACGTGGTTGAAAAGGTAGATCAGCACGATGATCCAGAACTGCCACATCCAGAAATCCGCGCCGAGCCTTGTGAGGTAGTCGAGCGTCTCCCGCTGGAACATCCTGAAGAGCACCGCGAGGATCACAATTCCCACGGCGAAAAATATTATTTTATGGCGTTTCAATTCCCTGTCGCTTTCCTTATGCCGGCTGTCAGAACTGCACGGCGAACAGCGTGAAATCGTCTATCGCGTCCGTGTTGATGTCCTCGGTGGCCATCTTAACGCTGAAATGGTTGACCAGCGCGGCCGGCCCTTCGTCGATGAATGTACGGATCGCGTCCGTGAGCACCATCTCGCCCCTGTCGATGTCGAGATCGCCGAGGTATTCGAGAATTCCGTCGGTGAAAAGCACCAGCATGTCCCCCGGCTCGTAGAAGATGATCCGCTCCTCAAACCTGGCCCGATCGGAAATCCCCAGCGGAATGCCATCGGCGTTGAGCTTTATCACTTCGCCGGTTTTCTTCTTGTACAGTATCTGGTCGTTGTGTCCGCCGTTGGCGTAGGTGATGATGTTGTTGTGCGTGTCGATGAGCACGTAAATCAGCGTTACGAACATTCCCTGCTCGGAATCCTCGTAGATGTACCTGTTGGATTTGCGAAGCAGCGTGCCGGGCTGGTTGCTGATGCGAGATTCGGCTCGGATCACGTTGCGCGCGGTGCCCATGAAAATCGCAGCCGGGATGCCCTTGCCCGAAACATCCGCTACCACGATGCCGTACTTGTTTTCGTCGAACTTGAAAAAGTCGTAAAAGTCGCCGCCCACCTCCTTGGCGGGCCGGTTCATCGCGGCCAGGTGGTGCGCCCCGATGCTTTCAGGTATGCGCGGGAGAATGTTGGCCTGGATTTCCGACGCGACGTCGATTTCGCGGGCCAGGCGCTGCTGCTCCAGCATGTTTTTCTGGTACTGAATGTTCTGGTGGACCTCGGCGATCTGGCTGGCCACCGTGGAAAGCACCCTGAGGTCGAAGGCGTCGAACTGCGCGCGGTTCAGCTTGTCGGCCAGGCTCAGCACGCCGATTGTTGCGCCCTGCCGCTTGATGGGGATGGAGATGAACGATTGCGTTTTATAGGAGCGGTTGCGCGAGCCGGTGATGAAGCCGAACTCCCGGGAGATGTCGGAGACCAGCAGGGGATCGCCGTTGCGGAACACGAATCCCGCTACGGAGTTGGTCAGGTCCACCACGGAGTCGGCGTACACGTCGTCGGGAAGGCCGCTTGCCGCCTTGAGCACCAGCGATCCTCTTTCCTCATCGTAGAGAATGATTGATCCCTTCTCGACACGGATGAGCTGTACGAGCGTCTCGATAGTGCGCAGAAAGAAATCGTTTTCCCCGCTGTAGCACGATATCGACTGTGAAAACTCGTAGAGTGCTGTCAGTTCCTCGATGCGGCTGGTCAGTTCGAAATAGAGCCGCCTGTTGGATATCGCGATCGCGGCGGTGTCGGCGATGTACCTGGCGAGGTCGAGGTCGCACTCGTCGAAGGAGTCGCGGCCTGTGGAGTTGACGACCTCCAGCACTCCCACCAGCGTGTCAACGACCTTCATGGGGACGCACACGATGTTGCGCGTATGGAAGTCGTATTTGCTGTCCACCCCGCGGTAGAAGCGCTCGTCCTTCTGCGCGTCATTGACGATCAGAGGCTCTCCGGTGAGCGCGACATGGCCGGCGATTCCGGCGCCACTGGGCAGCCTGTCGCCCCTGATGACGTTGCCCTTCTCGCCGGTGACGATGTTGAAAATCAGGTCATCGGTCTCCTGGTCGGCGAGGAGCAGCGAGGAGCCTTCCGCCCCTACGAGCTCCTTGGCGACGTCCATGATCACCGTCAGCAACTCGTTGAGATGCATGGGGGAATTGATCTTCTTGTTGATGAGCCCGATTTTATGAAGGTCCAGCTCTTTCGTCACAGTGGCGCGCCTCCTCTGCGTTTTTCCTGCACGCACGCAGTTGCACAATATCCCCGGCGTGTCCCGGGGGGCAATCACTTTTCTTGAAACGTGGCGAAGGTCGGGACATGTTTCAGCGTTTTTTCTTGAGGCGGAGCAAATCTTCCTTCCTTCCCAGGACCACGACCGTATCGTTCATTTCGAGTATTTCCTTCGATGACGGATTGAACACCATCCCGCCGCTTGCTTTCTTGATGGCGACGATGATGACTCCGTACTCCCCCCGTATGTTGCTTTCAATGAGGTTTTTCCCGGCCAGGTGCGAGCGCTCGCCGATCACCATCTCCTCTATCCCCAGGCCCATGTTGGCGTCCATGTCCATGATGGCGAAGTCGATAAAGTCGCCCACGGTGGGCTTGACCAGCGCCTGGGCCATCCGCTTGCCGCCGATTGCGTAGGGGAGATCCACGCGGTTGGCGCCGGCGCGCTTGAGCTTGGTGAGCGACGACTCGTCGGACGCGCGCGCCAGGATGAAAATGTCGGGACGAAGGCCCCTCGCGGTCAGTGTGATGAAGACATTGTCGGCGTCGGAGCTGAGCGCGGTGACGATCCCTCTGGCGTGCATCAGCCCCGCTTCCATGAGGACTTCCTCCGAGGTGGCGTCCTTGGGGAGGTAGAGGATTCCCGCGCGCTCCATCTGTTCGGCCGCGGTAGGGCCATGGTCGATGGCCACGAAGGCCATGTCGTTCTCGTCGAGCTCGCGGCAGATGAGCTTGCCGATCCGGCCGAACCCGCAGACGATGTAATGGTTTCTCAGCTGCGAAATCTGCTTTTCCACCTTTTTCCTCCCGTAAATTTTGCCGAACTCCCCCTCGACGAGCAGCTTGAACAGGCTGCTGATGGTGTAGGCGCCGATGGTAAGCCAGGTGAAGATGATCAGGATGGTGACGATCCTCCCCTGCGCCGTGAGGGGCTTCACCTCGCCGAACCCCACGGTGCTGATGGTGATGACCGTCATGTAGATGGCTTCGAGGTACGACATCCCCTCGACGAAGTGGTAGCTGAGGATGCCGATGGCGATGACCACAAGGATCAGCACAAGCGAAAGCGACATCCGCCTGATCGCCTTGACAATCCCCGTTTCATCGCCCGGGCGGTGTCCGCGCGCGTGATGCATCGGCCCTCCGGCTCAGTCAGGATCGTTGTAGCCGCAGCCCTCGTAGGGGCTCAGCGGCTCGCTTCGGTCGAGGTGCGGCACGTCCTCGTAGTAGGGAAACCCGCTGCACATGCGGGGGCGAATTTCGTAGATTGAGCATGTCGGGAGACCCTGCTCGTCCCTGGTGAAGTGCTTGCAGCGGTAGTGGTAGGGAAGGTCCTCGTCGGGCTTTTCGAACAGGAACGTGAGCATCGGGTAGATGAGGTAGATGTCGGTGAATTTGGGATCAACCGTGGGAAGCCGCTTCCAGTTCTCGAACGCCTGTTTCAAAAGCTCGGGGGATTCCGCCAGCCTGACGTCCTGGCAGCAATACCCCCTGCGTTTACAGTGGCCCATGTCGTTTCCTCTTCCAATCGCGGGCCTTTCGGCGCGCTCCCGTCCTTACTGCGACAGGATGAACTTGTTGACCAGAAATTCCTGCTGGAGCGGTGAGAGGTCGAACTTCTGCGCCGCCTCCTCGATCAGCTTCGAGCGGTCGGCGCCAGGGTTGTCCCTGAGCTCGTACCCGATAAAGCGCATGGCGTCTTCCATGTTTTTGTTGTCCATAATCCCTCCGTGCGTTCAGTGTGGCGGCGTCAGAGCGCCCTCATGTGTTCGGGCCGCAGCATGCGCGGGTCTTTTTTCGAGATAACCTGGTTTATCAGCGCAAGCACCTTCTCCTGCTCGTCGGGGAACGTCGCCCTGATGGGCAGGTAATTGGAAGCGTGGTTGGAGGTGAAAAAACACTTCCGGTGAAGCTTCATGTGCTCTATCATCAGCCGCAGCTCGTTGAGCATGCCGAACTTGTCGGGCAGGCGGAAAGTCCCCTCGCGGTACTGGCGGTAGAGCTCCGTGTTGGGAAGCAGCATCACGGTGAGCGCACCGGCGAAATCGGGCGACATATCGCCCAGGTGTTTACCCGTGTCGATCGCGTGCTGTTCGCTCATCTCGGTGCCGCCGATTCCCAGCAGCACGGTCTGGGAGAGCAGTATCCCGGCGTCGATCACTTTGCGCGCCGTTTCAAGCTGCTTCTCGGGGAAGGCGCCCTTCTTGATCCTGCGGAGCACCTCCCTGTTCCCGGTTTCGATGCCCTGGTAGACGATGCCAAGCCCCGCGTCCCGCAGCTCGACGAGCTCGGCGGGAGTTTTTTTCAGGATCGCCTTGGTGTTGCCGTACACGCCGATGCGCTTCACCGTGGGGCAGCGCCTGAAGATGTACGACATCACGTCGATGATGGTGGCGGTCGGCAGGATCAGCACGTCGCCGTCTGCAAGGAACGCCTTCTCGAACGGGATGCCGTAGCCGGCCATCTCGTCGATGTCGTCTTTGACGGTTTTCAGGTCCTTGAGATAGAACTTCTGGTCCTTGTAGGTGCCGCAGAACGTGCACTGGTTGTGCGAGCATCCCACCGTCATCTGTATTATCATGCTGCGCGCCTCGCTGGGCGGCCTTATCACGTGTCCAACGTAATCCATGTGTTCCTCTCAGCGTCTTCTTTCGCCGTCCGGCCAGACGAGCGCGTGGAGCTGCACGTTCAGTCTCACCGCAAGGCCGTCGCGAAGGATCATCTCCGCCAGGTCCGCGGCCGGCATACGCGCGAGCACGGGCGAAAAGTTGATCGTGGTATCAGGTTTTATCGAGCGGGCGTATTTTTCAAGAAAAAACCTGCAATAAGTATAGTCGTCCCCGTCAGAAATCACAAATTTAATTTCGTCTCCCGCCTTCAGCAGGCCGAGGTTGTCCGCCAGGAAGGATTTCTCCTCCCCGCTGGAAGGCGTCTTCACGTCGAGGATGATCCTGCACGCCGGGTGCAGTCCTTCCACGCCGATGCTGCCGTTGGTTTCAATCTGCACATCGTGGCCCCTGTCCGCGAATGCGTCGATCAGGGGGCGCGTCCCGGGCTGAAGCAGCGGCTCGCCTCCCGTCACCGTAATATGGTGGAAGTACCCCTGCTTTGTTACGCGGGAAACGATTTCGTCGACAGTCATGTCTGTTCCCCGCTCCCACGCGTATGCCGTGTCGCAGTATCGGCAGCGCAGGTTGCAGCCGGCAAGGCGCACAAACACCGAGGGAAACCCCGCCCGGACGGTCTCCCCCTGGATGGACTTGAATATTTCACACACGTTCAGGGTCGTCATGTCCTTTGTCCTGCGGAGCGCCGGGGAGGCGTTCCTGTTTCACTGATAGGGCTGCGATTCACGCCGGTCAATAGCTTTTTTATGGTCTGCCGAAAGCCGGGGGCGTGAAATTTTTCTTGCCAGCGAAAGGGCCATTCGCCACAGTCCGGTACACGGTTATGGAGATGCATCAGGCAGGCGACGAAACATGGCGGCTGGCGGGCGTTGAGCTTGCGGGGAGGATGGTGTGTGCCCCGATCGCGGGCTACAGCGATTCGCCGTATCGGAGGATTGCGCGTGCGCACGGCGCGGCGATGGTGTTCACCGAGCTGGTGAGCGCCGAGGGCATCGTGCGCGGAGGAAAGAAAACCGCCAGGCTGTACGAATTCCGGCCCGACGAGCGCCCCATCGGCATTCAGATATTCGGCGGC
>CAZPZJ010000175.1:0-7599 GCA_964591055.1 uncultured Leptospiraceae bacterium | reverse complement strand
CGGCACCTTCTCGTGTTTCTCGGCATCACCACGGGCTCTTTTCTGGTCGCGGGAGGCATCCTGCTGTTCCTGATTTCCATCGAGATGCTCTTCGGCATGCCATCGAGGGTCAAGATGCGAAACCGCTGCGAGGAAGACGCTGTCACATCCCCACACGGCGACATATCCGTGTTCCCGCTCGCAATCCCCATGCTGTGCGGGCCGGGCAACATCGCCGCGCTTTTAATGTTCGGATCACAGGCATGGGGCAGCCCCCTGCGGATGGCGGTGATCGCGCTCCTCTCCACGGCCGTGTTCCTCATCGCGATGGCGGTCATGTTCGCATCCAGGCGGCTGGAGTCGATCATGGGGGAAACGGGCATCTCGATCACCCAGCGGCTCATCGGGCTGATCCTCTCGGCGATGTCGGTGCAGTTCATCAAGAACGGCCTCGTGGAGATGGGCGTGCTCTCATAGAGCGACCAATGCCGTTGCCCGCACTTTAATTTTTTCTTCAATTAATGGGTTTTCTTCAGGACGAAATCCGCCGATACTATAATGAGACATAAACTATCATGTGAGGAGGCAGGCCATGAAAATATATCGGTTCCGCGACATGACAAGCAACCGGCATTCGCGCTATCCGGCGAGTCCGGCTGACGGCCTTCATGGCCAGCAGCGGACGTATTATGGCGGCCTTGCGGCCGGCGGCGACGTGATTGAGATATCGGACGAGGCGAAGCGGAGATTTCAGGCGGACAAGGTGGTGGAATTGGAATACCTCGCCACGCGGAAAACAGCGCGCGAGTACGCCCGGATAATACGCGAGCTTCACCTGCTGGACGAGGGCGACCAGAGGGTTCGGTACCGGCCATGGAAAGCCGCATCAGTCAAAAACAGGATGGAACAGGGAAGGTACCCGATCAACCAGGCGCAGGTGATTGAAATAGCCGCGGAAAAAATCCTTCATCAGATAGCCGCGTAAAACCCCTGTCACCGTCAAACCATTTGAAAAATGGTTTGACTTTTTCATTTTTTTACATCCGGATTTTCCTAGGCATTACTCCCAAAAAGGTATGTCAGGGTGAATATGAACAGGGGAAAGACCGACAGCGACCGGGGACATTTGCGCGAGCAATACCTCCAGATGACAGCGAACGCCCTTGTAGGCTACGTGATGGTCGAGTTCTTCGTCCTCTTCGCGAAGTTCACAGGTCTCACCACGCTGTCATACTGGGAGCTTCTGACCCTAGCCGCGTTTGCAAACACGTTCACCGCCTTTTTCCTCGCGTTTATTTATTTTACCCCTTTTTTTACGGCGAAAACCGGCCGCATCGTCTTCTTCTGTGAGCTTTCTCTTTACCTGCTCTCGTTCGGTATCGCCGTTTTCATTCTCAGGGAAATAAGGACTACCGGCCTGGTTTTCGCGCTGATCGCCGTCGCATCTGAGCTGCCCTACACGACCGCACCGCAATCAATCATGATTTCCATGGGCTCCGTCGTCGTGTATTCGCTGACTTCTATTTACGCGATAGTCCTTGTCCGGCAGCCGGGCTCGCTGGGAGAGGCGCTCTTCTACAACCTCTGCTTCATCCCGCCGCTGTTGCTCATGGCCTATGTGGCCCGCCAGATGAAACACGCGCGCCGCTCCCTGCTCAACGACCGCAACACGCTGAGATCGCTCAACGCCGCGCTTCTCACAAAAAACACCCTTCTCGAGGAATACCAGGCGCGCACAAGCGTGGAAATGGAGCTTGCCGGATCAATCCAGAAATCGCTCTTCCCCAGGATGGCGCCGCAAACAGGGGAATGGGACATCGCCTATGCCTTCCGCCCCGTCTCGGAGGTTTCCGGCGACCTGTTCGACTTTTACCAGAGAAACGGTTCGCTTCGCGGCGTTTCGCTGTTTGACGTCTCCGGCCACGGGGTGTCCGCCGGCCTTATCACCATGATCGTCAAGCCGGTTCTCTTCAGGCTGTTCACCATGATGGAGGGCCAGAGCCTCTCCGCAATCGTGCGCCGCGCCGCGGAGATAATCTCGAACGAGATATCGCAGATCGACAGCTTTGCGACCGGGATAATGCTCCGGTTTGATCCGGCGGGCGAGGTTGAATACGTGAACCTGGGGCATCCAGATCTTTTAAAGAAAACCGCGGCGAACGGGCTTGTCCGCCCCCTCACTCCCGGAGACCGTCCCTTCAGGGGGCTTCCCATCGGCATGCCGGGAATTGACGCGGTGCCGAGGGCGCTCAAATTCAGCGTCGCTCCCGGCGACACGCTCCTCATTGCCACCGACGGGCTCATTCACTCGTTCAACGACAACGAGGAAATCTTCGGGCAGCACAGCCTGGTTGCGGCGCTTGAATCGGCGCCTTCCGGCGCGGGCGCGGAGGAGGTGCTCGGCCACATCATGGAGCGCCATACCGCATTCATCGCGGGCCGCCTTCCGCAGGACGACATCATCGTGATTGTCGCCCGGCGCCTGTAGCGCAGGTGATTCCATGAGAGCGTTTGCAATCATCCCACTGCTCTTTACCCTCTCTTCAACCTGCTGCGGATCATTGTTTTTTCATTATTCGGACGATTATGAAATCCATTATAAATACCAGACTGGAGGTATGCCCGCAGAGCGGAGGGTTTCAATTGATATGACGGTGAACGCGCGGGAAGGCCGCCTGACACGCACAGAAACCCCGGTTCATCCTCCGCGGGCGACATCCAGCGCGACAGTACAATTCCCGATGAGCGATCGCGCAATGAGGAGCGTTCACGCCATGCTTACGGAAAGGGGCTTTTTCCGCCTGACGACAAAGCGAGTAATGAACTATGACGCCACCACCGTTTCCCTCGCCGTCAGAAGCGGCTGCCGGCGCCACTCCTGCGCGCTGACCCCCGTTACCGCCCCGGGCTCAGCAATCCACGCCGCGCGTTTCGCAGAAATTGAACGCCTGTTCCGCTCAATGATACAGGAGCACCTGCCTGCCGGGCAGAAGCAGCTCCTCGATCGATAAGAGAAAGCAGCCCGCATTGCTCATCGCGCCGGCGGAGGGAAAGTGCGAAGTTAAAACATCACGGCGTACTTCTCCATGACATCGCTTATCTTCACAAAGGCGTCCACGACATCCGGATCGAACTGCGTCCCCCTTCCCCGGGTAATAATCCCCAGGCTTTCCTCATGCGGGAGCGCCGGCTTGTAACTGCGCCTTGAGCGCAGCGCGTCGTACACGTCGGCCACGGCCATGATCCTGGCGCTCAGCGGAATCATCTCTCCCGCAAGGCCGTCGGGGTACCCGCCGCCGTCCCACCGTTCATGATGCGACCGGGCCACTTCTATGCCCATGGCGATAAACATGTTTTTCGGATAGTGACGGCGGACCGTCTCCAGTGTTTCGGCCCCCACCACAGTATGGCGCTTCATGAACTCGAACTCCTCTCCGGTAAGCTGGCCCGACTTCAGCAAAATGGCGTCAGGTATGCTCACCTTGCCCACATCGTGGAGGGGGCTGGTCTGGAAGATGTTTTCGATGTACCGCCCGTCAATAATCTCACCGTACGACGTCGCCTCTGCAAGCTGCGTGGCGAGGATGCGGCAGAACATCTGCACGCGCTCAAGATGGCCCCCTGTATCGTCATCCCTTGATTCGGAAAGCTTGGCAAGGGCGAATATCATGGCCATCTGGGCCTCGGAAATCTCGCTCACCTGCGCCTGGACAAGCGTGGTAAGGTTCCGGTTGTGGTTTTCGAGCGCCACCTGCAGCCTGTGAAGCTTGAGGTGCGTCTCAACCCTGGCGTTCACCTCTTCGAACTGGAACGGCTTGGTGACGTAATCGACTCCCCCTGCTGAAAACGCCTCTATCTTGTCAACGGTTTCATTGAGCGCGCTGATGAAGATCACGGGAACATCGGCGGACCTCCTGTCCGACTTCAACTGCCTGCATACTTCATAACCGTCCATCTCCGGCATGTTGATGTCCAGAAGGATGAGGTCGGGGGGATCATTCAGCGCCGCCTGCAGCGCAAGCTTGCCGCTCAGGGCCGGGCGCACCCTGTACTGCTTCTGCCTGAGCATGCCCGCCAGAAGCTCGAGGTTGGCCGGCGTGTCGTCGACGATGAGAATGTTTTCCCTTTCTCCGGCGTCAGTTATCGATGCCATGGCCCTCTCCGCCGAGAAGATTGATGAGCTGTTCGAAACGGTATTGCTTTACCATGCCCGACATCTTTTCCGCAACCTGAGGGGAAAAAATCCCCGAGTTGTCAATCAGGTCGATGAGGAGGTCCTGATCAAGGTTGATCGCGGCCTCAAGCATTGATCGGTTCATCTCTTCGGGGAGCATGGCTATCTCTTCCTTCATGTCGCAGGGGAGGTCGCACGAGTCGCCGGGTCCCTCTTCATCGTTGTAGCAGTACTCGATGTCGAGGAAGTCCTTCAGTGTCTCGAAGAGATCATCGGCTTTAAACGGTTTTCTCAAATAACCGTTCACCTGCATTTCAAGCACCCTGCGCCTGTCCTCCTCGAATGCGCTCGCGGTGACAGCAATGATGGGCACTGTTCCGCCCGTGTCCATCATCCGGATCCTCCTGATCGCCTCGTAGCCGTCAAGCACCGGCATGTTGAGGTCCATGAGGATAATGTCAGGGTTCCACACCGAGAACTTGCTGATGGCGTCCAGCCCGTCCACGGACTCAACGACGGCAAATCCCGCGCTCTCAAGCAGGCTCACCACAAGCGCGCGGTTGTCGTCCCTGTCATCGGCCACAAGCACCCTGTATTGTTTCAGGCCCGGCTTCAGCCTTATCACCTGCTTTTGCACCGCCTCGTTGCCGGCGCAGACTCCCTCGTCGATGTCGACGGGTATTTTCACGGTAAAACATGAGCCCTTCCCCACCTCGCTTTTGACCGTGATATCGCCTCCGAGAAGTTTCGCGTAGTGAATGCTGATGGCGAGCCCGAGCCCGGTGCCTCCCGCCTTCATGCCGGTTTCGGTCTGCTCAAACACCCGGAACAGCTTGGCCATGTCCTGCTGCGCGATGCCCGTCCCGCTGTCCTCCACGTCGATACAGACGATGCACCTGCCGTCTTCGCTCTCATCGCCACGCGCTCTGAGCGCAATCCCCCCCTCGTCGGTGAATTTCACGGCATTGCCCATGAGGTTGATGAGAATCTGCCGCAGCTTGCCTTCGTCCGACCTGATTCGCCGGGGCAGATTCACGGGCCACTCGACCAGGAGCTTGAGGCCCTTCCCGCCGGTCCGGATCCTGAACATCATGTCGAGATCATTCAGCATGGCGTGAAGATCGAACGGCGCGCTCGTCACCACGACCTTATCCGCTTCGATTTTCGAGATTTCCAGGATGTCGTTGATCAGCGACAGCAGATGCTCGCCGCTGCGGCTTATCGTATTCAGCTTCTCTTTCTGCTGCGTCGTGACATCCGGATCGCGCATCATCAGCTGCGCGAAACCGAGGATCGCATTCATCGGCGTCCGTATCTCGTGGGACATCCTCGAAAGAAATGTGCTCTTGGCCCTGTTGGCGGAATCGGCGGCGTCCCTGGCTTCGCGCAGCCTTTTCTCGGCGTTTTTTATCCCCGTGATGTCGCGGTTTATGCCTACAATGCCTTTTATCTCACCCTTCCAGTCCCGGAGGGGCACCTTGGTGATGGAATACCATTTCTCAACATTGTCTCCCGATCGAACGGCCTCCTCGATGATTATCAGGGGCGCTCCCCCGTCAAGCACCTGCCGCTCTTCCTCAGATGATTTCGCGGCCTGTTCCTGCGGGAAAAAGTCATAGTCCGTTCTGCCCAGGATGTCCTCCAGCCTGCTTTTCCCCAGGGCCTTTGCCACATTCAAGTTCGCGAGCACGAACCTGCCGTGACGGTCCTTGGCGTATATCTGGTCCGGGATGCCGTCAATCAGAGTCCTCATGAGATTGCGCTCTTCGGCCAGCGCTTTTTCCGTCATCATGCGCCTGGTGATGTCCCTGAACACCACCACTGCGCCCATGGCCATGTCATTTTCCCCAATGGGGCTGCTGATGAATTCGACGACGAAGCCGGTGCCGTCCCTGCGCCAGAACATGTCCTCGCGCGATTGGCATTTTTCCCGCCCGACGATGGTGTGAGTTATCAGGCAGTCCGCGGCCTCATGCGGAGCGCCGTCTTTTTTTGTGTGGTGCAGAAGCTGGTGCGCATTCCGGCCGATGAGCTCAGCCCGGGTCCACGCCAGCATCTGCTCCGCCGCGGGATTGACAAACGTGATCCTTCCCTCAAGGTCGACGCCGAAGATGCCGTCTCCGACCGAGGCGAGAATCAGCTCGTTTTTCCGTGTCGCGTCCTCAAGCTCTTTTGTGCGCTCAATCACCATTTCTTCCAGGCGGTCGCGGTACTTTTTGAGCTCCTCCTCAACCACGGTGCGGTCGGTGATGTCGATAAACGAGATGTACACCCGCCCCAGGTCATTTTCGTGCCCGGGCACTACGGAAAGGCACAGGATCATCTGCGCGAGCTCGCCGTTTTCCTTGAGCGCCGGCGTTTCGGTTTTGAAATAGGTATTTCCCTCGGCGAGGCTGATGAGCTCCTCGCGAAACACGCTTGTCGATTCCCTGACAAAGGAGCTCATCAGGCTTTCCGGAGGAAAATCATCGGGAATCCTGAAAAGCCTTCTGGTTTCCCTGTTCACGGAAACCACCCTGACAAGCTCGGCGCAGCGGGTCACTTCATCGGGGCGGCTTTCAAAATAGCTCCTGAAATCTCCTACGCCCGAATTCCTGAGCTGCCTGAAGTACTCAGCGACGCGTGACAGGTCATTCTCCCAGATGGAAACCGATGATTCCTCGAAAAGGCTTCTGTATCGGCTTTCGCTTTCAAGGAGCGCCTTTTCGGTGCGCTTGCGCTCGGTAATGTCATGCGACACATTTGCAAGGAAAAGCGGGGCACCTGACGCCTGGTCATTAATCGCAAAGGTCGTCGCGTACACGTCGGTCAGCTTCCCGCTTTTTCTGCTCACATATTGCAGCTCCCCTTTCCAGAAACCCCCTCCTCGCAGCGCCGGTAAAATTTCATCCCGCAGCACATCACGGGCGGAATCGGCAATCACTTCCTCGATACGCACCTCGCCGAAATCCCCGGATTCGATTCCCAGCATTTCACCTCCGGCGTCATTGACGAAGATGATGCGCCCATCGAGGTCGGCCATGCTGATGAGTTCGCTGGAGAAGCGCACCACAGAGGCGAGCTGCGCCAGCTCCCTTTCCGCGTTCTTGCGGTCGGTGATGTCCCTGATCGCCGCAACGCGGACATTTTTCCCGTTGTACCGGATGTTTCTGCCAAGAGTCTCAGCGGGGAAGGTGGAGCCGTCTTTTCGCCGCACCGTCAACTCGAACGGAGTTTCATACCCGTTCCTTATTTTTTTCCTGGCGATCTGGTGATAATCCATCAGTATGTAATCAAAGGCGTTGGCCCCGATAATCTCATCCGGCTCAGCGCCGAACATGGAGGCGAGCATTCTGTTGCCGTCAAGTATCCTGCCGCCGTCATGTATCAGGATTCCCTCGAAAGACGAATCGGCGAGCTGCCTGAAGCGCTGCTCGCTTTCCCTGAGCGCATCCTCCGCCCTCCTG
>CAZPZJ010000174.1:4608-7657 GCA_964591055.1 uncultured Leptospiraceae bacterium | reverse complement strand
GCGGCGAAACGGTGTACATCGGCGACTTCACAGGCCTTTCATTTGGAACCGGCCTTGGTGAAGTGAAATGGGAAATACGATCTATTGAAAACCGCTTCACTTCCGCATCTGAAAAGCTGAAAGAGATGTACAGGGGCTTTTCAAATGTAATCCCGGTCAACGCTTTCCGCGGCATGTAACGCCCCCGGCCCTTCCGGACCGGTTCGTTCGCATCACGCAAGCCGGCGATCATCAGATCTTCGCCGAGGAAATTGCCTCAGCGATGTTGAATGAGTGGTCGCCGATTTTCTCGAAGCTGTTCAGCATATCGATGAAAACAAGCCCTGAAGGAACATCGCAGGCCCCTTCATTGAGGCGCTCAACATGCTTGTTCCTCAACTCTTTTCGAAGCTCGTCAATCCTGTTTTCAAGGACACCCGCGTTTGCGAGAATATTCACATGGGTTCTGTTGATGTTTTCCAAAATGAGTTGGAGAAGTTCTCGCACTTTCTTTGATATCTCGCCGATCTCGTAGTTGGCTTTTTCGGAAAAATCCAGGTTTGAATCGTACTTTCTTCTTGTAAATTTAAGAAGGTTTTCGCAATGGTCGCCTATTCTCTCGACATCGTTGACTATGTGGAGCAGTTTCGAAATCTCGTAGCTCTGCTCCTGGGAGATGTTGTTCTGCGATACTTTGACGAGGAATTCCGATATCTCTTTTTCGAGAAGATCGACGACGTTTTCAGACTTCTGGATTTTTTCAACAATATCTCCGTGCTTTGCGCCGGGATTGCTGAAGAGCTCCATCACATGATCAAACATTTCAATTGCAATTTCAGTCATGCGCCTGGTTTCCATCCTCGCCTGATTGATGTTGATTGCGGGTGTAGAGACCAGCACCGAGGTGATGTACTTGAGATGAAATTCGGATTCGGATTCCTTCCCGGTTCCGGTGACGAGCTTTGAAGAAGCTTTTGCAAGAAAGCCGACAAACGGGAGAAATACTATCATATTAACGACATTGAACAATGTATGAAACGCCGCCATGTGATCGGCGATCACCCTGGAGCGCACTGCTGCGGACGCTGAATATGGATCGCCCGGCACAATCCAGTCGACAAGCGGGACGAAGCAGGAATTGAACAGGAAAAGAATCCAGATGACCCCAAATGCGTTGAACAGAAAATGCGCCCTCGCGGCGCGCCTCGCGGCGATTGATGCGCCGATCGCGGCGATATTCGCAGTGATGGTGGTGCCTATGTTCTCGCCGAGTATGAGCGCGCATGAGGTGTTGAAGTCGATAAGGCCGTTTACGGCAAGCGTCATTGTCATGGCGACCGTTGCGCTTGAGGACTGAACGATCATCGTAATGATGGTCCCTACCGCAACGACCATGACGACATGATAGATATTGTCGGCCCTGACGGACGACATGAATGTCATGATGGCGGGCGAGTTGCGGAGATCCTGAACCGCGCCGCTGATCGTGTCAAGACCAAGGAAGAGCACACCGAAGCCAAGAAGGACCTCGCCCCAGTCTGAAAACTTCTCCTCGTTCAGAAACCTGATAAAAAATCCAATGGCGATTGCCGGAAGCGCGAAGGCGGAGATTTTGATTTTAAAACCGAGAAGCGCAACGATCCAGCCGGTGACTGTCGTTCCGATGTTGGCGCCAAGAATAATGCCAATTGACTGCTGCAGATTGATGAGCTGGGCGTTAACGAAACTCACCAGCATGACGGTGGTGGCGCTGGAGGACTGGATGACCGAGGTGATCGCGAGGCCTGTCAAAATGCCTAAAAACCTGTTATTGGTGACCTTGCTGAGCACCATTCGCAGGCGTTCACCGGTGGCCTTCTGCAGGGCCTCGCTCATAATCTTCATGCCGAAGAGGAAAAGCCCTAACCCGCCAAGAATTGTGACTGAAGTACTGAATCCGTTCATTGTGCCGACCCTTTAATACATAATAGAGTGTCGTGTGATTGTGTCATTCAAACGGGAAGCGGTATGATGAAAGATTTGTTTCATCGCGCATTTTTATCAGTTCACGCTGGACTTCCCCGGTCACAGGGACGCCGCGGTCCTTTCTGTACAGCCAGATGTCGTATTCCTTCTCTCCGGCGGTGTAGATTCGTTCCGCCCCGGGCATTTTTTTTGAGCCTCTGAGCTCGCGCAGAATATCACCAGTGGTCTTCTTAAAGGAGTCGAGCCCCATGAAGGCGTTGACGTCGATAGCGATGAAGAAGTGTCCAAGGCCGTAGGGCGCCTTCTTCCCGTCCCTGAAGCCGGACAGCATTTTCATGTAATTACCCGCCTGAAGGGCCGACGAGAGTATCTCAACGACAGTCACGTAACCGTATCCCTTGTAGCCTGCGCCCTCCTCGCCGATTCCTCCGAGAGGGGTAAGCGCGGCGGTGCCCTTCACGAGGTCTTTGAGCACCTCATCGGTATCTGTACGGTCCCTGCCCTGCTCGTCGATTACCCATCCGGACGGTATCTGTTTCCCGTGGCGGGAATAGATCTCAATTTTTCCGCGCTGGGACAGAGACGTGGCGCAATCGAGCAGGAAAGGGAATTCCTCGTCGGTTGGCATGCCGAAAGTCAGCGGGTTTGTGCCCATCATGTTTTCAACACCGAAGGTCGGGGCCACTGAAGGGCGGGCGTTGGTGCCGGTGATCCCGATCATTCCCTGTTTCGCGGCCATCAGCGAGTAGTAGCCGGCGATGCCGTAATGCGTGGAATTCCGTACCGCGACCATTCCCATGCCGTATTGCTTCGCCTTTTCGATCGCCGTCCGCATCGCTCGCTTCGAGATCACGTGCCCCATGCCATGATGGCCGTCAATGACCGCGGTTGTCGGGGTTTCCCTGAGAATTTCATAATTCGTGACGGGAAGCTGGATGCCGTCCCTTATCCTGTCGTAGTATATAGGCTTCAGACGGTTGACGCCGTGTGAATCAATTCCAAGTTTGTCTGCCGTGATAAGCACGTCGGCGCAGATGGCGGCGTCATCGGATGGAACACCGATTGCGCGAAACACGTCCGCGATGAAACGCTCCATCATGTCAAA
>CAZPZJ010000174.1:0-4508 GCA_964591055.1 uncultured Leptospiraceae bacterium | reverse complement strand
ATGGAACACCGATTGCGCGAAACACGTCCGCGATGAAACGCTCCATCATGTCAAACTCAACCCATGCAAATTGTTCGCTCATTTCAGCTTTTCCCCTGAGTCATCAAAAATAGTATGGAGTACGCACAACGGCCAAGCCATTGCGGAACCTGAATCAAACAAAATTGTGCTATAAATGGCAGGATTTACTGTATGATACATTGTTCACGGCACACCCCAATCTGGGCCGAAATATAAAGATTTTGTCAAGAGATTTAATTGTATGCCATTGCCGGATGATGCGCAGCGGACAGGACAGCGGAACCCCGTAATCGCGGGGTCCTGTTGTCCTGTTGAAAACGCATTTTCATTACAATATCAGCAGCACGAACAGCCGCCCTGATGGTTCCCGTCGCACGAGGAGCATTCCTGATGATATTTGGGCTCCTCATTGATCTCGAGCACCTTGATGTGGAAGTGAAGGGTCTTGCCCGCGAGAGGATGGTTGAGGTCGATTAAAATCTCCTCGTCCGTGATCTCTGTGACGGTCGCCGGGACCTGCATGCCGTCCTCCATCTGCACGCCGACGATCATCCCGACTTCGGGTGTGAAGTCATCGCCGACTTCGGAACGGGGGATGGAGTGCACCATCTCATCATCGTATTCACCGTATCCGGAGTCGGGCTCGATAACGATGTCCTTCTCGTCGTTTATGTTCATGCCGATTACGGCGTCATCAAGCCCTGGAATAACCATGCCGGCCCCTGCCTGAAATTCAAAAGGCGGATTGTCCGTACAGGAATCGAATATTTCCCCATCGGCGTGTTTGCCGACATAATGAATCGCAACGTATTTTCCCTCTTCAACCATGAGTGTCTCCAATGATAATAATTATGCCGGCGCCCAGAACTCAAACAATCAGTGCACAGTATAGCACGCCTGAAGCCCGTCAACCTTTTTATAGAGGCTTTATTTTAATGTGTCACGTTGGGCGGATGCGTAGCCGGCATTTTATGTTTAGGACGTTTCCCTAATCCTTTTCGGGATATTTTTGGGCAATGCTGCGGATGATATCGAGTGATGACAGGAACGCCCGGATCATGTCGGGATCGAAATGGCCGCCTGACTCCGTCTGCATTGTCTCAAGGACGCGGGATTCGTCCCATGGCTCCTTGTAGGTGCGTCTGGATGAAAGCGCGTCATACACGTCCGCAATCGCGACGATCCTGCCGAAAGGCGGTATTTCCTCACCCTTCTTGGGGCGGGCCCTGTCGTGATGGGTTTCATATCCCGGGAGCGGGTGGCCGGTCGCGGGATTGATGTGACCGGGGTATCCGGTGCCGTCCCACCTCTCATGGTGATTGAGCGCAACCTGGCAGGCCGCGTCGTCGAAATCCGAGTAGAGATCGGAAAAAAGCCTCGCCCCAAGGAAGGTGTGCTGCTTCATAATTTCGTATTCGCCTTCGTCAAGACGGGCCGGTTTTTTGAGAATGATGTCGGAAATTGCGACTTTCCCCACATCGTGAAGCATCGCCGCCATTCTGAGCACGTCCTTGTTCTTCTCGATCTGTTCCCTGTCGCAGCCACGGGAGAGCGCCCATGACTCGTAGATTTCGACAGAGTATGAGGCGACACGGTTGACGTGGGCGCCGGTTTCTTTCGGGTCGCGAAGTTCGGCCATGCTGATCATCCGCAGCAACAGGGCGCGGGTCATCTTGGCGCGTTCTATCGCGACGGCCGCACTGCCGGCAAAATACATGATGAATGGTTCGTCGTCGGTTGAAAACGGAACGATCGTTCCTGACTCGTCCGTAGCGTTGATAAGCTGGAGCACGCCTATCACGGTTCCCCTGGTCGTTTTCAGGGGGAAGGTAAGCATGGACTTCGTCGTGTAGAGCGAAGCTTCGTCGTAGCACCTGTCGAAGGAGTATGGAGATCCGGGCGGAATGGAATAGACGTCCGGGATATTCAGCATCTCTCCCGATGCGGCCACCGACCCGGAGATTGATTTGTTGTCGATGGCAACCGTGAATGTGGAGTAGATCAGCTTTTTCCCCGGCGGGAGAGACCTCTGCAGCGTATCGTTCTGGTTGCACTGAAACTTGAGTTTCCCGCCCTCGACGATGTATATGGAGCCCGCGTCGGCGTTGGTGAATTTCCTGGCCTTGGTAAGTATATGCTCAAGCAGGAGATCGAGGTCCTGCACCTGTGTGAGCTCGAATCCAAGCTGAATTATCTCGTTGAGCTTTTCCTTTTCGTTGAGCATCGCTCCCCTTCCGGTGGACTCTGCGCCGTCGGAAAAATCTGACGGTTTATTCATAATAATGATAACTTATGGTATCGTCAAGCGATTTCATCCGCTCCTGTAAATTGACGGTCGCCCGTGTGGAGCCACATGCCGGCATGACTCATCCGCCCTACAGGCCCGGCGCGCTCTGGCAAGTCCCGCTTTCCCGACAATATTGTACATGGCGAGTGCGGGGCCAATCACCAGCTCGGTGAACCTGGTCAGATAACATATCCTGATAAGCGTGTAGTACATCTCATCAAAGGACCATGCGTCGAAGATGATGGTATCGGCACTGTATGACAGCTTCCACCTGCGGGCTATGCGCATTGCGGCCTTCTCCCCGTCCCTCAGGGTGACGGCGACATGAAACGGGCCCGCCGGTGCGGGAACAATCGTTGAGCGATTGTCAAGCGAATGGACCGTCGCCTGCGCAAGCAGCTTGCGCCACCCCTCCCTGTCATAGGTCCCCTCATCGCCGGGAGTTTTCATGATTGGGAAAGATTCAATATGCGGGATCGCGTACTCGGCCTGCCTGCAGGCGACCGGGCAGCCAGAGAAGAACACCGGGCGAAAACCGGCGGGCGCGAGGGAAGCGGAAAAGAGAAACACTTCCGGCATGATTTCTCCGTTTACTTCAAGGCGGGCTATCCGCGACGTAAGGGTGTGAGAGAGAAAGCCACAGCTTCCGGAAGCGGCGTGCATGCCGATGAACATCGCAAGCCCGCAGGATCCGGGGGCGCCGATTCCCGGCACGGGGCCCTTTCTGTAGCCATGCAGGATTTTCGCGCGCGGATCGATACAATCGCGCATCAGGTTGTACCCTGTCCTGTGGAAATCCTTGATGGTTACGCTCTTCACGCCGGACTGGAACAGGGCTTCGGTAACTGTCCCGATGTCACGGCTCATCTCAAGGCAGGCGCGGTACCATTCAGGCGTCAGGAACGACGAGGCCCGGTAGCTCCAGCAGCCGGAGCTTCCCTCTATGTCCGCGATAATCAGGACGTGATCCCTCGCCGGATCGCAGCCGTCGATGATTTTACGCATTCGGCTCACCCGGAGAGGAGCAAATCCCTGTATCCGCATGAAGATCCGGCTGCGTGAGCAAAAAGCACATGAGATACTCCTCGAATGTTTTTTTAGGGCCGGACAGGGACGCTTTCTGGCGGTAGCGCCCGTGGTTTTTCCTGTTGCGAAACGAGCGGTACAGCTCCCTGGGGTCGTCGCTCTCGTATTCAGGATAGGCCATGCTTGAGCCAAGCAGGTTCATGACATGTTCTCGGGTAACCGATGAACGGTTCATAGATATCATGTTTTCCCGGACCCGGCGCAGCTCCTCGAACGACAGCCCGAAAATGAACTCTTCAAGGGAGGAAACCTCGTCGTCGCTGAGCTCGTCCCGCTGAAGAAATTCATACCAGCGCAACTCGGTATCTTCAGAAAGAATGAAAAGCTCGGAAAAGCCCATCAGTGTTCCGAAAATCGGGTTCATGCGTCCGCGCGCCTGCCAGAGCTTCTGGAGAATCGGCGCGAACTCCCGTACGCCATAGTCGAGCCGGTATTCCCAGGTCCGGGCAAGCAGGTACGCCGCGTTGTGGCGGAGGTGCATGCTTAACGAGGAATCCTCGACGATGGAGATGAAGACCTCCTCCGCAGTCATTACGAACACATTGCGCGATATAACGTCCGTGATGGACTTATCATACTGGCGGAGCTCGGGAATCTTCTTCACGACAAAACGGAGCATGATGAAATAATTTATTTTTGCAATCGTATAAGCGCGTCCAAGAATGCCCTTTGTTGGTATGCGCATGATCATGTCGGGAAATTCACGGTCGCACAGGCTTTTTACAAGGCTTTCGATGTTTCTGTGCGCTCCCGCGAGCTGGTGCGTTTGCATGATCGAGGGATAACTGCGAATGGAGTTCACAAGATGTTCGATTCCCTCGTGCACTTTTTCGGCGGTCAATATGTCGTCATGTTTCCCGGCGCGTTGAAGCGCGCCGTGAATCACGCCGATCAGGCCGGCTTCCTCATCGCTGAATACGGAGATTTTACGCGCGGTTTCCATGTCGCTGTGAGCCGTGATCTTTACAATGATTGTCCGCCTTGGCGAGCGCACGAAGGAGACTTATTAAAACCCTCATGGAATAAAACGCAAGTGGAATGCCGAACAGGCATGACACAATAATCACAGTTTCAGCGCAGGGAGGTGATGATGAAAGGGCATAGAGCAATGTGA
>CAZPZJ010000173.1:0-7759 GCA_964591055.1 uncultured Leptospiraceae bacterium | reverse complement strand
AGCTCCCCTTCCTGAAAAAGGCGGGCGCGACGGTGATCGCCAACGTGGCCGGGCACTCGATCGAGGAGAATCTCGAACTGTGTGAAACGCTTTCAAAAGCTGAAGGCGTGCATGCCGTGGAGCTCAACGTCTCGTGTCCCAATGTCAAGGAGGGCGGCATCGCCTTCGGAAGGGACCTGGGCGTGTTCTCGGACCTGGTTGAGAGGGCGCGCAATGTGACATCGTGCCCGCTGATCGTCAAGCTCTCGCCCAACGTGACCGATGTCACCGTGTTCGCGAAAGCGGCCGAGAATCTCGGAGCCGACGCGGTATCGGCGGTCAACACCTTTCTCGGCATGAAGATCGATCTCGACACAGGGCGCCCGCACTTTAAAAACCGCGTCGCGGGGTACAGCGGCCCGGCGATCAAGCCGATGGCGCTTCGCATCGTGTACGAGATTTACCGGGAGGTCACAATCCCCGTCATAGGGCTGGGCGGCATCTGCTCGTTCGAGGATGCGCTTGAGTTCATCTTCGCGGGGGCGCACGCCGTGTCAATCGGCACCATGAGCATGGTGGATCCGATGGTGTCGGTGCGCTGCGTGGAGAAGCTCGAAGGCTACATGAAAAGCGAAAAAATCCCATCGCTTGCCGACATCGTGGGATGCGCCCACCGCGCATGACAGGACGAATATTCGCTGGAGAATGCGATGAAATACTGGAATAAAAAGCTGAAAAAGATGTCTGAGTACATGCCGGGTGAGCAGCCGGACGACCTCGACACCTACATCAAGCTCAACACTAATGAGAACCCGTTTCCCCCTTCAAAGGCGGTGATCGAGGCGATCAAAAACGCGGCCAACGACATGCTGCGCCGCTACCCGAACCCGACCATCATGTCGGTGCGCGAGGCGTTCGCCCGGGAAAACCGCTTCACCGCGGACAACGTGTTCGTCGGCAACGGGTCGGACGAGCTCTTTTCGCTGATATTCAGGTGCTTCGTGGAGCCGACATCGACGGCTGCGTTCGCATACCCGTCGTACTCGCTGTACTACACGATGGCGGAGGCCAACGGCGTCAAGTACGAGAAAATACCCATGGATGAGCGCTTTGACATCGACCTGAAAAACTTCCTTGAGAAGGAATACGACCTGGCGATCCTCTGCAATCCCAACAATCCCACAGGAAAGGGGCTGGAGTGCGATGTGGTGGAGGCGTTCATAAATGAGTACAGGGGGCTGCTCGTCATCGACGAGGCCTATGTTGATTTTTTCGGAGAGACGCTCATTGATCTCGTGCGCGAACACGACAACGTAATCGTCACCCGGTCGTTTTCCAAATCCTATTCACTGGCAGGGCTTCGTGTAGGGCTTGCGATCGCGCACCCGGGGCTCATACGCGGGCTGGTGAAGATGAAGGATTCGTACAACGTGGACAGGCTCGCTGAGGCCGGCGCGCTTGCGGCGCTTGCGGACAAAAAGACCTTCCGCTACAACATCGAGATGATGCGAAACAACAAGGAGTACCTCGAAGAGCGGCTGGATGCGCTGGGATTCGAGATTGTCCCTTCCAAAGCGAATTTCATCCTGGTGCGACACCCGGACATGAACGCCGCTGACCTTTACGCGCGGCTCAAGGAGCGCAAGATACTGGTGAGGTACTTTTCGTCGCCGGTGATCTCGGAATACGTTCGCATTACGGTGGGGACGATGCTGGAGATCAAGGCGCTGGTAAGGGAGCTGTCCGCTATTTTATAAGGCGGATCACGCTGCCTTCGGTGTCGGTGATGGTGTTGCGCTCGATCAGCTCCTCGAGCGTGATGCGGCTGTTTTCCAGCAGGAGCGCGTCGTCCTTGCGGATCCAGAAATTGAACAGCTCGTTTTTCCACGTCCCCCGCCAGCGCATGCCCACCACGAAGCCGTCGACGTACGGCTCGTCGAAGATGCTCTTGCAGGAGAGCAGCACGGGGAGAAAAACGGAAATGTTTTTCTTCAGGAGCGTCGCGGTGATATGACCGTAGCCCGCGTCGGTTTTCACGTGCGATTCCGGCGCCTGCATATCCACTCCCAGAAAGAGCTTTTTTTCGTCCCGGCGTTTTTTATCATAGTAGAAACCGATGGTCTTCTCGACAAGCGTGAAACGCTTTTCCTCTGAAAGCACGCGGGCGAGGCCGATCAGGTGGTTGAAATACTTGGCGTGATATCTCTTTCCTTCTTCGGTGGTGTACTGGTCGGTGGTGACGAGATACTTCTCGAACACGTTGACCTTGTCGGGTGTGTAGGTGAGTATTTTCACTTCACGATCTTCACGCTCTCCCACGGTCTGACATTGAAGTGAAAATATCATGATCAGCGTAAGCAGTGTTGTTCCGGCGTTTTTCATCGCTGACGCGGAGCTCCTTTTCCCGCACTCAACCATGCGGGATGGTCCGGGGCGCGTCAATTACATTTTCACGATTCCTTCGAGAAGCGAATGTTGACCGATCCGCCGTGCTTGTCGTCGAAGCCCTCGGTTTTTGACATGGTTGCCACCATGTTCCTCGCGTCCCGCAGCGCGTCACGGGTCAGGTACTGGAACGAAGTGTGGCGGGTGAAGGTGTCCACTGAAACCCCCGAGGAGAAGCGCGCCGCGCCTCCCGTGGGAAGAATGTGGTTGGTTCCGGAGTAGTAGTCGCCGATCGCAACCGGGGCGTGGTAGCCCAGGAAGAGCGATCCCACGTTTTTAATTCTCGACAGGTAATCAAGGGGGTTGTCCACCATGAATTCCATGTGCTCTGGCGCGTAGCTGTTGGAAAAATCTATCGCCTCGTCAAGGCTGTCGACCACGACGATGATGCCGCTTGACATGATGGATTGTCTTTTGATGTCGTGCCTTCCGCCTCCGGCCTCGATGTCTTTTACGATTTCGTCCCGCACCTTTTCGGCGAGCGCCATCGAGGGAGTGACAAGCACCGCCATGGCCATTTCCTCGTGCTCGGCCTGGGAGAGCAGGTCGAAGGCCACCCATGAGGGATCGGCCTTTTCGTCGGCGATGATGAGCACTTCGCTGGGGCCGGCCAGGGAGTCGATCTGGATGATGCCCAGACTGAAAAGGTAGGTCTTGGCCGCGGTCACGTAGATGTTTCCCGGGCCCACGATGATATCGGCCTTCCTGACGGTTTGTGTCCCGAAACCGGCCGCCGCGATGCCCTGCGCCCCGCCCGATTTCAGCACGTATTTCACTCCCACCAGACTGCACGCCGCGAGCGTGATGTCCGGGATGCCGCCCGAGCGGTCGGGAGGCGTGATGATCGTCAGATCCTTCACCCCCGCGATCATGGCCGGGACTGCCCCCATCAGCACCGACGACGGGTAGGCCGCTTTGCCCCCCGGAACATAGATCCCGGCGCTTTCGATGGGCTGGTGCATCATGCCAAGCGTGATTCCGTCCGGGCGGGTATAGAGCATGGTGTCCCGCTTCTGGTGCAGGTGGTACTCCTCGATATTGTCCCTGGCGCTTTTGAACGAATCAATCACCGGGGAGGGTATCCTTTTGTACGCGTCTTCAATCTCCTGCTCCGAAGCGAGCAGCGAGGAAAGCCTTACCCCGTCGAATTTTTCCGTGTAATCAATGACGGCGTCGTCACCGCGCGTTTTGACATCGTTCACGATGGGCGCCACGGTGCCGATCATGACCGAGCTGAAGTCGTCCCCGAAACGGTTGAAAAGCCTGTCGAGCTCCTGCGCAGTGAGGTCTTTTTTCCGGGTAATCCTGATCATGTCGCTCTCCCTGTGTGAAGTGTGCGCAAAAGGGTAGAACACCCCGTATTGATTGCAATTACAAAACATCGAAAATCCGCCGGGTCATCGCCCCCGGCCCCCGTTACTGTTAATGTAGCAGTCGACACGTTTTTTTCAAAAGAAAACCGGTCCGCTCAGGCAACGGAAAACCTTTTTCAGCAGGAGAGCCTCGCCGGCGCATATCATAGAGCGAAAATGATTCAGCTTCTGCAAGCAACGTGCAATGCAGAGACGGCTCAAGGAGTCCCGGGTGCTTCATCATTTATTCACGAGGCCTCAGGGTTCAATGGAAACAGGGTCTTGAGTTTGCGGCAAACAATGATGGTGAAATATGAAAAATACACAAAATTTTAACATGAGGCACATGAATTATTCATGAAGGAACGCTACCTGTATACCAGAAATGAAAAGAAGAGAAAAGGAGGAGCGTATGGCTCGAATAACATGGCTGAAGACCACCGGCGCCGTCATGGCGGGTTTGAACAGGTTTCTTTTCTTTGTTTTCCTGCCGGAAAAAAAGCACCTGACCCTGCTGGACAGGATGATGTACAGATTCCTGGTGAAAATGGTATTTGTTGAAAAACGGATTTCCAGCCTCATTGAAACCGGCGAAGAACATGGATCAGGGCTTTACCCCGGCGAGGCCGCCCTTGCGCAAGACTCCGCCCGTCCGTGATGCGGGCATGCAGATAGAACGGAAGCACGGGATGAACGCTTCATCAATCCTCAATATATAAAGCCTCAATCAGTTTTGGAAAACCCTCCAAGTCGATGGCGCGCGAGAGCGGCCATCAATTTTTATCCGATATTAAGACGGCGCCAACCGGGATCAGCATTGTGCGTATGGAAGAGTGTCCATGTTCGCGATCTCGGTGAGCACGTCACGTGACGAGCGGATGTTTTCGGCGAGGAAACGGAAGTTGATGGTGTCGATGGTATCGTGCTCAGTGTGGTAGAATTCATTGCGGAAGAATGCGGTGTCTGTCAGCATGAGGTTGCGGTAATTATACCGGTTGTACGACATGTGGTCCGAGTACCCTATTCCGGGTATTGATGAAGGCCCGATCATTTCATACACGCGCCTCCTGGAGCGCGCGTTATGGAGGTTGCGCCACAGCCATGCGAGCTCGGCGGACGATGGCAGCGCCACTACGGCGAGGTAATTCCCGCAGCGCGGGTAATCGCGCTTCATGTCATCAAACGGGAATTTCTGCTTTATCCTCCTGCCCGCGTATCCGAGCATCTCCAGGCACACCATGAGCTCGATGTTATCTCCCCTCTCGCGGGAGTTGCGGGCGTTTTGCATGCTTCCCATGAGGTCTGTCGAGAAGAAAGGCGGCTCTTCAAGGGTGAAAGCGACAAACCTGAGGGTGCGGCGCAGGCGCAGGGGCGAGAGGAGGCGGTGCAGCTCAAGAAGGCCCGCCACAGCGGATGCGTTATCGTCCGCGCCGGGCGTTCCCTCGATGGTGTCGTAGTGCGCGCCGACAAGGATGATCCGTTCTTTCAGCTCCGCGCCGGGCGCATCGGCGATGACATTGTGCACTTTAACGCCGTGCGCGTTGAATTCCTCGAAGCGCGGCTCACTTCCCTGGGCGCGGAAGGTGTCGCGGATATAATCTCGCGAGCCGGTGAGGTTGTCGTAAAGGCGGATCGACCGTTCTCCAAAATCGACGGAAAGACGGCGGATGATTTCCCTGCACCGGGATATAATCTGCTTCCTCTCCCTGCGGGATTCAAAGGCTTCCATCAGTTTCATTGCGCTGTCGTACCTGCGGATTGTAGTCAAGACGGGAGTGCGGCGGACCTCGTTTCGAACGCGGCCAATTGTGCATTCACGCGTTTTTTTTTTACAATTAAAAAAAGAAATATCGTTGACTTTAAATTAATTTTTCATTAGCTTGCAGAAAATTTTGATACACATTTTTCCCTTAAACACTATTTTGCCTTACAGCGCCAAACTGGGATTCGGGCCGCGCAGGTTTTGGAGATAATGAATAACAACACCGCTGTTAACAGACAGAAACTGCACAGGGAAATGAATTCTTTTGCGCGGAAGGTAATCGATTGCGATTATTCCCGGGATATGATCATCGGGGAGATAGAAAACAGGTATGGAAACATCTCGAGCGATGAGCGCGAGATGCTTTTTTATTATGTTCTGGAAAAATCCTACCGCTATGTGTGGTCCGTTGAGGGAAAAACCGCTCCATCGAGGCTTTTCCGGCTTATGAGCGGAGTAGTCACCGGTACCGACAATGTGCTCGACCTCAATTGCGTCCGCTCGTCAGCGGCGATGCGCATTTTTACCGCGGTAATTGACAACATTAAAAAACTCCCCCAGCCGCTGGATCGAGGCAACTGCTTCAGCGATGCCTTCTACGCTTCGTGCGTTCGGGATATTGTTTCCTGCGGAGCGCTCAAGTCCATCGAGGATGCCGATGTCCTCATCATCTATCTCAAACAGGCGGCGATCATACTGAAAAACACCCCGTTGTTCGGCGTGTCCAACGGGATCGCCCGCGTCAACTCCGACGGGATTTCATTGGAGGAGTTGTATCTCGAGGTTTTTTCAGCGTTCTGGAACCGCGTCCGCTGGGACGAGATCTTCTGCTCGAATCCCGGAGCGTCGCGCGAACTGATGAAGACCAAACACATACTCGTCGACGTGATGCTGAAAGCTCCCGGAAACGTTACTGTCGATTCGATCGCCAACGATTTCTTCCACCTCACCGGATTCGGCGTTGAGGGGGATTTGTACATGATTTCATTCCTGGATTTTTACTTCTTCGCGTGGATGGAGCTTTTCGGGATTGTGCGCTACGCCCGAAAACGGAACCATGACGCCGTCTCCATTTCCATCACTGAACACGGGAGAAGATTCCTTCAATTCCTTCAGAAATCCGGCTGTCGCGGATAGCCCTGCTACCTCATGTCCATTGCCGTATCGATGAGATGATCGATGTCCTGGCTCATGGGCTTCCCCGTGTACTCCGCACCGCCGTGCGTTCCTGTAAACACGATACTGTAGGTGCCATCGATCTGGGTGTTGATGAACTCATCCAGCGAAACGCGGGTGGCGTTTTCCGTGAGAAGGGGGGCGATGAGATAAATCCCGGTGACAAGCGCTATCGCGGGCAACACGGTCCTGAGGGCCGTCCTGCGTCGGCGCGCGGTGATTACCCTGCGGGACATCTCAAGGTCCCACTCTGCGCTTTCGGCCCGTCGCCGTATTTCCTTATCGAGGTAAAGCGGTAACTGATGATCTTTCATGTTGCGCCTCCATGCGCCATCCGTTGCAGCAGCTCCTTCCCGCGCGATGTCCTGGATTTTACGGTGCCCCTGCTGATCGAAAGGCGCTTTGATATCTCCATTTCGCTGTGGCCCGACGCCACGAGGGACATCACCTCGCGATAGGCGGCAGGCAGCTTTTCAATCATGGATTCTATCACGCCGTCAAACCATTCGAGCTCGCCGCGATCGTCATGGCCGGAAACAGGTGCGAAACGGCGCATCAATTCCAGGATGCGCTCATCCCGCTGCAGCCTTTTAACGGCCCGGAGTGTCTCGTTTCTCGCGATGACGTAGAGCCACGCCTCGTACGAGACCGGTTCGACGCGTGCGTTTTTTTGCAAATTCCTGAAGGCGCGTATGTAGGTTTCCTGCGCGATGTCGTCGATGGCATGGTGCCAGTAGGGGGGCAGATGCCTCTGTATCGCCGCGAACACTGCGCCTTTGGTTTTTTTTATTATTTCCGCGAATTCCTGCTCGTTCATCGGGCTTCCGGCGATCCCGCCCGCCGGGTATTGAAGGACGGGCGGGATCTGGTGCTGATTTTACATGTCGTCAGGCGATCTGTCGAATCGGCGGTGATGGGGCCCCATGCGCATTTCCCTGAGCCTGGCCTTCTGGGCCGGGGTAAGCACCTTTTCGATCTCAAGCCTCTGCTGGATTTTCAGCACGCGTATCTCAAGCGTGATGTCTGAAATCTCCCTCAGCTTGCC
>CAZPZJ010000172.1:0-7798 GCA_964591055.1 uncultured Leptospiraceae bacterium | reverse complement strand
GAAGATCAGAAGGATGGGCCACATGAAAAATCCACCCCGGAGAAACACGTCGATGAGGCGGACCGTGCGTATTCCTTCAGGCCGCGATTCGTCCGCCGCGGGGGCGCTGTCGGGAAGCGCGGCCGGGGCCGGCGGTGCGGCCTGCCGCGCCGCTTCCGTCTGCGGCTGCTGCTGTGTCTGCTGCTGCGCCGCGGCGATATGGGGCAAGACAAGCGACGCCAGGATGAGGGCAATCATTATGAGTTTTTTCATCGTTTCCCTGCCTTTGCGGATTTGTCGTATTTCGCGTCAAGGTATATCAGACATGAGGCGCTCACCACGAGGACCACCGCAATGATGGGGACCAGAAGATATATTTTCCCGGTCAGGCTGATCGCGAAAAACGCTATGGAGAAGAACTCCTTTTTTGTAATGTATTTCACCGAGCGCACGAAACGCACCACCGGATCGGACTCCGGAAGCTTCTGGATGAACTCCTTGTCGTAGGTGACAAGCGATCCGGAGCTGGTGTAGCGGCGAAGGTAGCTCACCATCACCGCGAGCATCGCCGCGAGCGCGCAGAACAGGACGCCGATCACCGCGAGCGCGACAAAGCCGCCCGTGTGCACAAAGTAGAGCCACGACGATGCGGTCAGGAAGAGAAGGAGCGTGCCGTTGTCGCTTATCGTGTCGAGCCACCCGCCCAGCTTCGAGACCTTGAGCGTGAGCTTGGCGACCTCGCCGTCCACCCCGTCGAACACCGAGGCCATCTGGAACATGAACCCCCCCAGCGCGATGCACCAGTAGCGGTCCTGGAGGATCAGAAATGCGCTGGAAAAGCCGATTATCATGTTGAACACGGTCAGGTAGTTGGGATGCACTCGCGTCGTGCTGAGCGCCATGCTGATGGGAAGCGACACCCTCTTGTTGATATTGCGAGCGATGTAGCCCGAGGTGCCCTCCAGGATCTGACGTCTGAGCGCCTTCGCCGCTTTTCGGATGTCCTCATCGCGCTCGATCGGGAAGAGCGATTCGCTCACGATCGGGATGTAGGTTTTCTTTTTCAACCTGAAGCGGGAGCCGAATTCCGCCGGGGCGAAATAATGGGGCTGAACAAAGAGGTTTGACGGGACCGATATGGCGTGGTCGGGCATGGCGGAAGGTGACTCTTCGGCCACGGACGCGATTTTTGCGACAGTTTTTTTCAACCGCGCGCGGTAGAAGGCGAGCTCCTCCGGCGAGAGATTGAGGTATATCCGCGTAACGCCGCTCCGGGCGAGCGAAATGAGAAGGCGCTCAAGCGGATAAAGGCCGCACACCTTCCTCGGGTAGAGCTTCCACGATTCGGGAGAAAACACGAGAGCGCAGTCCGGTGCTGTCATAATCTGCCTGCTTTTTTTCGTAGGTCGGGATAAATGATATTTACAAAACGGGGATTTTCCGATACCGGTGCAGGCATGGAACCATCCGCACGATGCTCCATACCAATACCGCACAGGTAATAATTCAAGTGAATTTTCACGGCGGCGCGGCATGTTCACCCGCCCGGAGAAAAAACCGAATGGAACAGACCCGCATCGACATTACGGTGTCCCCACGATCCTCCCGCAGGAAGGTGGTCGTCCAGGACGACGGGACGGTCCGGGTGTACCTCAATGCGCCCCCGGTGGAAGGCAAAGCCAACGCGGAATGCATCGAGCTGATCGCCTCCGCGCTTGGCCTTCCCAAATCCTCGGTCTCCATCGAGCGGGGCCAGCAGGGAAGGCGGAAGCGGCTGCTGGTCCAGGGCATGGGATTTGAGCGCGCGATGGAAAAGCTCAGGGGGGGAGATGAATAAACGCC
Organism: uncultured Leptospiraceae bacterium; assembly: GCA_964591055.1. GTDB lineage: Bacteria > Spirochaetota > UBA4802 > UBA4802 > JAGODF01 > CAZPZJ01. The sequence continues at coordinate 5,977 of CAZPZJ010000172.1, read as the reverse complement.
CGGTCAGGTGCGCCATCTGCGTCCTTGCGGCCGCGATCATGATGTCCTGCGCGTCCGGCTGGTCGGCGCGCGACCGCTACGAGGGAATACGAAAAACCAACTGCCGGATTTACATCCGCATCCCCGCGGGCGATGACGCGCACCCCGAAACAGGCCCCGACCTGAACGGGAAGGTCCGGCAGATGGCCCGCGAGCGGTGCCGGAACACCCTGGCCCGGCACGCGCTGTTCGGGGGCGGCGCGCCAGGGGCGGCGCGCGTTACTCCGGAATCCATCGAGCGAATCCTCTCCTCGGCCGCAGTCCGGAAAGTCGAGTGCTTTGACGAGTATTGCGAGGGATTCGTGGATTTTACGCTGGATGCCGCGCCCCGTCCTTCCGACAATAAACAACAACCACCTCCCGGGGGACGATGATGAAACTTCTCGCGGAAATACACGCCCGCATCAAGCGCGGTTACCTGGCCCACTTCACCAACGAGCTGTACAAGTGGAACTGCGAGATACGCACGCTCGAGGTGCTGGACGCCGACGAGCAGCGGGATCTCTTCCGCATGGAGATAGTGTACGGGGACACCGAAAAGTTCAACGGCTTTCTTGAGAAAATCGGACGCCATCTGGACAACTTCAGGGTCGAGGACGTGCGCAACGCCCTGGAACAGGAGATACAGGGTGGACTCATCAGGATCACCGGCAAGGTTTCCATCGACAGCGCCATGGACTACGAAATGAGGCTTTTGGGCGCCTCAGAGCTCATTATGAGCAGGATAGAGCACGAGAGCGGGGCCCGCGATTTCACCGCCATGTCGCGCAATGTCGCAATGGCGTACGGCTACCTCGGGCGGGACGATCCCGGCAGTCGAAGGCTTCTGGGCGCCTTTGCCGCCGCCGAGCGCGATTCCGTGGTGTTGAGCCATTTCGGCGGCTTCAATCCCTTCCCCCTGATGGTGCGGTTCGAGCAGATCGAGGACTTCATCAAGACGCTCCAGCGCACATCAGAAACCTTTTCAGCAGTGCGCATACTCGGCATTGAGGAGGAGCACGATCCCGAGCGCTATGAACTCGTCTACGGCAGCCTGAACATCCCTGTGGTATCGCGTCCCTTTGACGAAATTCCCCTCCTCGTGCTGACGGTCCTGACGGGACTCATGAAACGGCACAAGCACAGCTACGAGGACATGAGTGTCGGCATCATCGGCATTGACGCCGGCATTCAGCGCCTCACCAGGATGCTCCGCCTGCTCGGGTGCTCCAGGGTCCTCGGCTACGACGACAATGAAATGCTGATGATGGGATTCGAGAACAGGGGCGGGCTTTCGACCACGCAGGAGAACATCTTCAACAACTCGGACGTGATCATACTCGCAAAAAACCACTTCAGCGACGAGGACCTCAACCGCGTCATGCCGGGGCAGATCATCATTTCGCTGATAGAGGACGAGCTTGTCAACATGGAGCTTGTACAGTCGAGGGGGGTGAGGGAGTTCTTCAGCGAAAAGAATTTAAACTGTCTGACCGTGTCTCCCGGTCTTGTGCGGGGGCTCATCGCATGCAATATGACATGGCTTGTGGACGGTTTTCTGATCAGGCTCGCGCAGGACCTCTCCGTGCTCGCCGGCAAGCAGCTTCTGCCCGCGCTCTACAGCGACGTGCACGAAAGAATCCCGGTGTACCTCAGGGAATACGCGGGCAACGCGTGACGCCCCTCAAGGCGCCACGGACCGCTCTCCCGTAACACCGCAGGCGCTCTCCCGGCACGGCCCCATTGACAGCGCGGAATCCTCATTCCTGATCTGAAAGATGAGCACTCCCCTGATTTCCGCGTTTTTGACAACCGGCGCCGAGATATAGGATGGCGCTTCCCCCTTTCCAGGATCACCGCCGATGGCGCACTGGACGCCGCTCATGCCGGAGCGGAAGCACCGGTACAGCGGCGAGGCGGGGTAGAAGCTGGCGACGTTTTTCGCGAAAATCGGCTGGTTGAGCAGCGTGAACAGCACCGTGCCCGAGCTGTTGACCAGAATGAGGTCGTGGTAGCTTTCGCGCGCCCTGGCCCGTATCATCGCCGAAATTGACTCATGTTCCAGCAGGTAGTACTTCGAGCCGCCGGCGTTCATCTGCTGAAGGTGCGTGAGCATCCTGATCAGGTCATGCTCGTTGATGATGCTGATGACGCTGTCGATATCCGATGAAAACCTTGCTACCGTGTCCGCCCGGACTGCCGGCGGCGCTTCCGCCTGTTGTACGGGCCGCACCGTTGACGAACAGCCGATCGCGCCCGCGGCGCACAGGGCAGTCATGAACAGCATGTATTTCTTCATAGTGCTTCCGCCTGTTGAGTGATGCGACGCCTGTGTCTCTATTATCGAAACGCGCCCGGCCATTCTTGAATCGTATTTATCATGAATATAGCGCACGCATCCCGGCATGCAGGAACCGTCTTTTTTTTCTTGACTTTCTCTCACATGAAAGATATACTACCATTAAGACCTTTTTGGTAGTATATTGATTGGAATGAAGCTTTCAACCAGAAGCAGATACGGAGTGAGACTGATGTATGAGCTAGCCCTCCGGCACGCGGAAGGGCCGGTCACCCTGCGGGAAATCGCCGACCGGCAGGGCATGTCGGAAAAGTACCTGAGCAAGCTCATCATCCCGCTGAAAAGCGCAAAGCTGGTGGCTTCCAGCAGAGGCTCACACGGAGGGTATGTGCTGTCGCGCGAGCCGCACGATATCACCTTGCGGCAGATGGTGGAGACGCTCGAGGGAGACCTGAGCCCGGTTGACTGCGCCAACAGCCCCTCCGCGTGCGAGCGCACGGCCGCCTGCCCGCTGCAGAGGATCTGGAAAGGACTTGAGAAGTCAATGCTTTCGTACCTGGAGAGCGTTTCACTCGCCGATATCGTGGCTGACGGGGAGCGCGCCGGGCGTGACAGCGTGACGTTTTGCATCTGAAATCTTCTTCAGGGAGAACTGCCAATGAAAGTGGCCCACGACATCACCAGGCTGATTGGAAACACGCCGATGGTGAGGATCAACAGCATGGGGGGCGGAGCCGAGATTTTCGCCAAGCTTGAATCGTGGAACCCGCTGTCCAGCATCAAGGACCGCATCGGCCTCGCCATGATCGAGGACGCCGAGAAGAAGGGCCTCATCACGAAGGGGTCGCTGATCGTCGAGCCGACCAGCGGCAACACGGGGATCGCCCTCGCCTGCGTCTGCGCGGTAAAGGGATACCGGCTTGTGCTCACCATGCCCGATACCATGAGCGTCGAGCGGCGCAAGCTCGTCAGGATATTCGGCGCCGAGGTGGTGCTCACCGACGGCACGCAGGGCATGCGCGGTGCCGTCGAGGCCGCGGAAAAGATCGTCGCGGAAAATCCCGGCGCCTACATGCCCCAGCAGTTTGACAATCTCTCCAATCCTGAAATCCACCGGCTGACGACCGCCCAGGAGATATGGCGCGACACCGACGGGCAGGTGGACGTTCTGGTGGGGGGCGTGGGCACCGGCGGCACCATTACGGGCGTGGGCGAGGTGCTCAAGGCCCGCAAGCCCTCGGTGAAGGTGGTGGCCGTGGAGCCGGACTCCTCGCCGGTGCTTTCAGGCGGGCAGCCGGGGCCGCACCGCATCCAGGGGATCGGCGCCGGTTTCACACCGGGCGTGCTGAACGCCGGCGTGATCGACGAGATCATCAGAATCAAGGACTCTGACGCGGGAGAGATTGCCCGCGAGCTCGCCCGGCGCGAGGGCATCCTGGCGGGAATATCCTCCGGGGCGGCCATGAAGGCGGCGCTGGAGGTGGCAGAACGCTCCGACAGCGCGGGGCGGATAATCGTGGTGATTTTTCCTGACAGCGGGGAGCGATACCTGAGCACGTGGCTTTTCGAACAGTAGCGATCGGCCGCCCGTACGGGGCGGAGCATGACAGCAAGGAGAGGACGACATGAAACACGATTATCGCTTCGAAACCATAGCTCTTCACGGGGGCCACGAGCCCGATCCCTGCACGGGGTCGCGCGCGCTTCCGGTGTACCGCACAAGCTCATACGTGTTCCGCGATGTTGAGCACGGGGCGAACCTCTTCAGCCTCAGGGAGCCCGGCAACATCTATACCAGAATCATGAACCCCACGCAGAACGTGCTCGAGGAGCGGCTGGCCATGCTCGAGGGAGGTGCCGCCGCGCTTGCCCTTTCCTCGGGGACGTCGGCGATCTACTACGCCATCATCAACATGATGAAGGCCGGCGACGAGTTCGTCTCCGCCAGCAACCTCTACGGCGGGACCTACACCATGTTCGACAGCATCCTTCCGCAGTTTGGAATCACCGCGCGCTTCGCCGACTACAACAGCCCGGAACAGTTTGAGCGCTCGATCAATGGCAGCACGAAGGCCATCTTCATCGAGAGCATCGGCAATCCCGTCCTGGGAGTTTCCGATATTGAAAAGATCGCCCGCATCGCGGAAAAATTCCACCTGCCGCTGATCGTCGACTCCACCTTCGCGACGCCCTACCTGCTGCGCCCGCTCGAGCACGGCGCCCACATCGTGGTGCACTCGCTCACCAAATGGCTGGGAGGGCACGGTGCCGCGATCGGAGGGGTGGTGGTTGACGGGGGGACCTTCGACTGGACCGACCCGAAGTTCACGCTGTTCAACGAGCCGGATGGGGGCTACCACGGGCTTCGGTTCGCTCACGACCTGGGCGACGCGAACCGCCTCGCCTACATCATGCGCATGAGGCTGGTGCCGCTGCGGAACCTCGGGGCGTGCATATCTCCCGACAACGCCTGGATATTTCTGCAGGGCGTCGAGACGCTTCCGCTGCGCATGGAGCGCCACTGCGAAAACGCGCTGAAAACCGCGAGGTTTTTGAAGCACCACCGGCACGTGGCATGGGTGCGATACCCGGGGCTCGAGGACGACCCGGACCACGCTGTCGCGAAAAAATATTTGACGAAAGGATACGGCGGGATGGTGGTATTCGGCATCCGGGGAGGATACGAGGCGGCCGTGCGGCTGATCAACGGCATCCGGCTCTTTTCGCACCTGGCGAACGTGGGCGACGCCAAGAGCCTGGTGCTGCATCCCTCGAGCACCTCGCACTCGCAGTTGAGCGAAGCTCAGCAGAAGGAAAGTGGCCTGACTCCCGACCTGATACGCCTTTCCATCGGCCTGGAGCATATTGACGACATCACCGGCGCGCTCGACGAAGCGCTTTCGCTGGCGCATGAAGGGTGACGCCGTTTTCGCGCACCCTGAACCGGGAGCGCGGGGGCGACAATCCGCCCCGGAAATCGAAATGACGGAGGCGTCCCATGTGGGATTACACTGATAAAGTCAAGGAGCTCTACACCAACCCCAAAAACGTCGGCGTGATCGAGGACGCCAACGCGGTCGGCGAGGTGGGGAGCATCGTCTGCGGCGACGCGCTCACGCTCTACCTGAAAATAGAGGAAGGGATCATCAGGAACGCGAAGTTCCGCACCTTCGGCTGCGGCAGCGCCATCGCATCCTCGTCGGCGCTCACCGAAATGATCATCGGCAAGAGCGTCGAGGAGGCGGAGAAGATCACCAACCGCGACATCGTGGAATACCTGGGGGGCCTGCCCGAGCAGAAGATGCACTGTTCCGTGATGGGCCGCGAGGCCCTTGACGCGGCATTCGCCAACTGGCGCGGCATCAGGCTTGAAGAGAAGGAGGACCTTGAGGGAGAGCTCGTCTGCCAGTGTTTCGGCGTGACGGACAGGCTGATACGAAAGGTGATCCGCGAGAACAATCTGCGCTCCGTCGAAGATGTGACCAATTACACCAAGGCGGGCGGGGCGTGCGGATCGTGCCTGCACAAGATCGAGGATATCCTGAAGGAAGAGATCAGGACCCTTCCCCCCGCCGAAACATCCAGACCGGCCCCGGAAAGGAAGCCGCTCACCAACATCCAGCGCATGCAGAAAGTGGAATCGACCATCAGGGAAGTCAT
>CAZPZJ010000171.1:0-7870 GCA_964591055.1 uncultured Leptospiraceae bacterium | reverse complement strand
GCTAAAGCTTTTTTGAACCACCTGCATAGCAGGTGGTTTTCGTTTCACAAAAAAAGCCGGGTGTTTCCACCCGGCCTGTGTATGCATTGTACGTGTGTCCCGAACCGCTGAATCAGCCCTCAAGCGCCCCGGTGAATATCTCGTCGCTGGCCTTGATGACCGCGGATTCGTCGGAAAGAAGGGCTTCGATCCTGCCGAAGTACTTGTAGAATTCCTGCCCCAGGTAGAACTGGGAAGCGAGGACCTTTCCTGTGTAGAAGGCCGCTTCGAAGTTGTCCTTGAGCAGCTGGTCGCGATCGGCTCCCTTCTTGTCGCCCACGAGCGCCTTCATCTTCGGCTGGCTGATCGTGAGGCTCCACAGGTGCATCCACGCTATCACAAGCATGTACATCGCCTGCTGGAGCGACGTGGCGCTGGCGAACAGATGGAGGAACTTGCCGCCCGCCATCTGGCCCTTCAGCATCTCGATAACCTCGTCAAGCTTCTGGACGCCCCTCTTCACCACGTCGATGTACTTGTCATCCACAACGCCCTTCGCCTTGTCGACCGCCTTCTGGATGCGGCTCTTCAGCACGCTGTAGTTGTACTGGTCCTTGTTCATGAGGATCTTCCTCATGGTGAGGTCCATCGACTGAATGCCGTTGGTGCCTTCGTAGATCGCGGTGATCTTTGAATTGCGCATCATCTGCTCGACGGGATAGTCGCCGCAGTATCCGTAGCCGCCGTAGCACTGGGTCGCCATCGATGTGATCTCGACCGCCATGTCGGTGCAGCCCGCCTTCGCGATAGGAGTGATGATCTCGACAAGAGCCTGCGCTTCCTTGGCCTCGTCGCCGGACGTCAACTGCTGAAGCTCGTAGTTCTTGTAGAGGTAGTAGATCATCATGCGCTGCGCTTCGACGTAGGACTTCATCCACAGCAGCATCCGCTTGACATCCGGGTGCTGGACGATGTTGACGCCCTTCGCCTCGGGATTGAGCATCTGCGTGACATGGACGCCCTGGATCCTGTTCTTGGTGTAGGTGACTGCATGCATGTACGCGGCCGACGCGGTGGCCTGGCCCTGCAGACCCACGCCCATACGGGCATAGTTCATCATCTTGAACATGATCTTCATGCCCTGGCGCTCCTCTCCGAGAAGCCAGCCGATGCACTTGCCGCTGTCGCCGAAATTCAGCGTACAGGTGGCGGAACCCTTGATACCCATCTTGTGCTCGATGCCGGAGCAGATCACATCGTTGAACTCGCCGCAGCTTCCGTCAGGCTTCACGCGGAATTTGGGAACGAGGAAGATCGAGATGCCTTTCGTGCCGCCCGGGTCGCCTTCGATGCGTGCGAGCACGGGGTGAACCATGTTTTCAAAGTAATCGTTGTCGCCGGAGGAGATGAATATCTTCTGGCCGGTGATCTTGTAGGTGCCATCAGCATTTTTCACGGCCTTGGTCTTGAGGGCCCCGACGTCGGAACCGGCATCAGGCTCGGTGAGGCACATCGTGCCGCCCCAGGTGCCGTTGTACATCTTGGTGAGGTACATGTGCTTCTGCTCTTCGGTGCCGAACGCCTCGACGAGCTCGGCGGCTCCATGAGTAAGGCCGGGATACATCATGAGCGGGAAGTTGGCAGCGCAGAGGTATTCATTGCATGCCCAGGTGACGACCTGGGGAACGCCCATTCCGCCCCACTCCTCATGCACGTCCATTCCTCCGAAACCGGCTTCGTAGAAGGCGGTCAACGCAGGCTTGTAGCACTCGGGAATGGTGACCTTGTTGGTGGCCCCATCGTGGTGGCAGCCCTGCTTGTCGCCGTCGGCAAACGTGGGGTAGAGCTGTTCGACTGCGATTGACTCGGCCAGCTCGAGCATGCTGTCGAACGTGTCCTTGTCGAATCCCGAGTACTTGTCGAACTGAATCATTTTTTCCGCTTCCATCACTTCGTACAGAGCGAAGCGCACATCTCTGGAATCAACGAGTGGATTTAAAGCCATATCGACCTCCCTGTTAATGAAGTATAAATTATTAAATGGTATATTACTGATAGTTAGACAAAAGTTCAGCAGCGGCGACGCCCAACCCCCTGCAAAACAGGCTGTCACACATAAACTGAATTTTTACTGTAACTCACTGTCCAAAGTAAGATGACATTTCTTTCTGTCAATAATGATTTATTTTCCTTTCAGTCATTTATTATTAAACACAAAAAAAATATTACCCTTGTAAATAGAGAAGGGGGCCTTAGTGGCCCCCTCCGTTTGAAATCCATTGTTTTTCCGCAAAAAAAGGATGTGAGAACGCCTATTCCGCCAGCGCTCCGGTGAAAATTTCCTCGGTCGCCTTGATGACCGCGGTTTCACCCCACATCAGCGCCTCGATCCTGCCGAAGTATTTCGGGAACTCGAAACCGAGGTAGAACTGAGCCGAAAGGACCTTACCGGTGTAGAAGGCCGCCTCGTCATTGTCCTTCATCAACTGGTCGCGCTCTTCGCCCTTCTTGTCGCCCACCAGCGCTTTCATTTGGGGCTGGCACACCGTCAGCGCCCAGAGGTGCGCAAAAGCGATTGCGAGCATGTACATCGCCTGCTGGAAGGGAGTGGCCTCCATGAAGATGTGCATGAACTTACCGGACGCCATCTGCTGCTTCATCATCTCGATGAGCTCATCGCACTTGTCGATACCCCTCTGTACAAGCTCGATGTACTTGTCTTCAACGATCCCCTTGGCCTTCGCCATGGTCTCCTGAACGCGCTTCTTGAAGATGTTGTAATTGTACTGCTCCTTGTTCATGAGCACCTTTCGCATGGTGAGGTCCATGGACTGGATGCCGTTGGTGCCTTCCCATATCGCCAGGATCTTGGAATCGCGCATCATCTTCTCGACGGGGTAATCCTGGCAGTAGCCGTAGCCGCCGTACACCTGGACCGCCTCGGAAGTGATCTCAACGCCCCTGTCGGTGCAGCCGGCCTTGAGGATCGGTGTCAGGAACTCGACAATCGCCTTGGCTTCCTTTCCGTCGTCCCCCTTGAGGACCTTCTGGTACAGGTCGATATTGTGGTACATGTAATAAATGAGCAGGCGCTGGCCTTCCAGATAGGACTTCATCCACAGCAGCATGCGCTTGACATCCGGATGCTGGATAATGGACACGAGCTGCGCATCGGGATTGAGCATCTGGGTGACATGCACGCCCTGCTTGCGGTTTTTCGCGTAGGTGACGGCGTTCATGTAGGCCGCCGACGCGTTGGAATGTCCCTGGAGCGCAACGCCCATGCGGGCCTGGTTCATCATCTGGAACATGATCTTCATGCCCTGGCGCTCTTCGCCGAGGAGGAAGCCCTTACAGCTGCCGTTGTCACCGAAGCTAAGCTGGCAGGTCGCGGTCCCCTTGATGCCCATCTTGTGCTCGATGCCGGCGCAGGTGACATCGTTGAACTCGCCGAGAGAGCCGTCGGCCTTCACCAGGAACTTGGGAACGATGAAGATTGAAATACCGCGCGTCCCGGAAGGATCGCCTTCGATGCGGGCGAGCACGGGGTGAATCATGTTCTTGTAGTAGTCGTTCTCGCCGGATGAGATGAATATCTTCTGGCCGGTGATTTTGTAGGTGCCGTCAGCCTGCTTGACGGCCTTGGTCTTGAGATTGCCAACATCGGAGCCCGCTTCAGGCTCGGTGAGGCACATGGTGCCGCCCCACTCCCCGGACATCATCTTGGCGATGTACATCTCCTTCTGCTCTTCGGTTCCGAACGCGTGTATCAGCTCCATGGCGCCGTGGGTGAGGCCGGGATACATGAACAGCGGGTAGTTGGCGGCCATCACGTACTCCATGCATGCCGCGAACACCGACTGGGGCATGCCCATGCCGCCGATCTCGACATCGTCGCCCATGCCGTAGAAGCCGGCCTCGTAGAACGCGTTGAGCGGTCCGAAATAGCACGAGGGGATTTTCACCGCCTTCGTGTCAGGGTTCCATACGCAGCCTTCCTTGTCTCCTTCGGCCGACGTGGGCTTGATCTGCTCCACGGAAATCTGCTCGGCGAGATCAATCACCGACTCAAAGGTGTCCCTGTCGAAATCGGCAAAGGCTTCGTACTTGTTGTTGTTCTGAACTTCGATCGCCTCGAAAAGGGCGAAACGCACGTCACGGGAATCTGACAATGAATTTAAAGCCATAACATCCTCCACAATAAAGTGAAATAGTTCAACCCCGGCAGGGGCTAGCGTCGGCGTTCCACCCGGAACATCCTCACAGGACGCGTGACGGCGCTCCATATCCTCTTCCCCTCACAAGACGAGCGATACAGAGGTCACTATCGTGCGTGTGACATTCAACCGCGTGTCTGCCGCATAAGAATAAGAACGGGCACAAAGCGCGGATTGCGACACCGGAATCCCTATGGATACGGGTTGAACAATCCGCATAGTTATGCACAATTTTACGATGCTGTCGCGGCGCGTCGTGTTGTCAACGGGATTTTCCCAAAAATATACGGTTTTTTTATGAATAACCTTATGCTGCGAAAAGGGCTCAGTCTTTGAGGGCGGCGAAGTGCAGCGAATACCGTGCGGGCCGGCCGGACAGCGAGTAAGGATATATCGTGATGCGGTATGGCGCGGTTTCCGCAGGGGAGAGCGTTTTCGACCCGCAAAACCCGTACGCGCTGCCGATGAAACGCCCCTTGACGTCGAACAGGCTCGCCACGATCTTCGCGAGTTTTACGGAAAAGCTGTTGGGGTTCGAGAGCACGCCCGTCAGCTCATAGCCGCCGAACGCGGATTTTGCAAAACGCTCCTGCGAGCTTGACATCGACTCTACAAAGCTGCTGAAGCTGTCGGGCGCGGGGCGGTAATGGGTGGTGAAGGTTTTATAGCCGGCGGGGCGGGGAACGATGATGCCCCGCAGGGGCAGCGTCTCTCCGGGATTGACATGGCGGTCGGCGAACGCCTTTGCCACCGTAACCTGCCGGCCGTCGCCGTCCAGGAAGCTCACGCTGACAACCGGCTTTTCCAGAACAACTTTACCCGGATTGGACACGCGGCCGTTGAGATAGAGCGCCCTTCCATGCTCCACCACGTGAAAATCCACGAGATCGCCCCGCGCATCCTCTTCCTGCCGATCACGCGCACAAAATCCTTTTCGCGCGCAGTGTCGGGCCGCTCCCTGCGGCGGTGCGAACCGGCCTCCGCTGCTGACGAATGCTCCCCCGCCACCAGCGCGGTGTTCGACACCGACCTGAGAATCGACCCTGTCCGTATATCTATGAGCCGCACGAGGATTTCACGCCGCCCTCCCGCGCCGCTCACCGTGCCGAAGACCAGCGCGTCGACGGCCAGAAGCCTCCCGAGCCTCGAAAGCTCATCCCCGCTTACGGCTCCCGAAGCGCTCAACTCCTGTTCGCTCACAACGCGTGCGATTTTTGACCGCTCGACCACGGTGACGCCCCCCGCGCGCACAAGCTCGTGCGTGAGCTTGTCGGCCGCGTAACGGGCGAAACCCGCGTCCGCGCCCATCGCCGTTTCAAACGGCATCACGGCGATTGTTTTTCCGGGCAGGGCGCGCGCGGCCGAAGCGATGTCCGTTGCAATATCGCGGTAGGGATCGGCGGTTGAAGCGAGCGCGGCGGACAGCAGCGCCGCCAGGAACAACAGCAAAGCGATTCGTTTCATGGCGTTCCGGAATTCCATTGACGTATTCAGAAACCGTCCCGCGCATTCCGGCGGGCGGCGTCATTATGAGCGCAAAGCGCGCGGATTTTCAAGTATTTCACCCTGCCGGGGAAGGGCCTGATCACTCCTCAAGCCTGAAGCGCACCGGGAATCTCACCCTGCTTCGCATGGGACTTCGCTCTCTGTCCAGCGCGGGGTGGAAACGCAGATGCCGGGCCCACTCAATCACGGTGCGGTCGAACTCGCGCCCGAGCGACTGAACGATCCTGCCGTAGAGCACCCTGCCGTCGGTGTCGATGCCGATCTCGATGATGACAACTCCTTCGATGCCGGCGCGCCGCATGGAGGCGGGGTACTGCGGAAGCGCGTTGAAGATGGGCCGGGGAGCAACGGCCGCGTTGGCAAGATCGCCGAATTCGCCGCTGTCGTCGCCGAACCGCAGCTTCTCCTCCTCCTTCTTCTCCGGCTCCCTGACCTCCGCCTGGTCAGGGTTATCGCTCACCTGTATGTCCGGGCGGGTGACTCCCGCGGGGATGCGAAACTCCACCATCTGAAACTCGACTGCGTCGTCCAGCGAAAGGTCGGCGAAGTCGCCGCCCCACCGCACCGCGAAGAGCAGCGACGTGAGCGCGAGGGTCATCACGACGGACCACAGGAGCGGGGGCCGCAGCAGCACATAGCGCAGCAGCGGGTTTTTCACACGCGACATCACTTCGCGTCACCCTTTTTGCGGCTCACCAGCACGATGTTGTACACCCCGGCGTCGCGGAGCGTTTCCAGGAGCACGTTCACGCGCTCGAACGGAAGATCGCGGTCGGCGTGGATGAGCGCCTTGAGATCAGGCGCGGCGCTCGCCCGGTACGCCGCAAACGCCTGGAGCGCCTGGAGAGTGCCCCTTTCCCCGTTGAAGAAAAGCTCTCCCCGCGTGTCGAGCCAGATGCTTATCGACCTGCGCGATTCCGTATGGGACACCCGCGATTCCGGAAGCCGGACGGGCACCTCCTTTTCCATGTCGAGGATGCTCGCGGTGATGAAGAAGATCAGCAACAGGAAGGCGATGTCCGCCATGGACGGCAGCGAAATGAGCGATGAGGCCTTTCGTTTTCGGGTTATCTTCGACATAAGCAGGCCGTCTATATCGTCCTGATAGTGAGCCTGCGAACGCCCGCGAACTGTATGCGGTCCACCAGGTCGACCGCCTTTTCGTAGCTCACCCCCCTGGCTATTTTCGCGAGCACCACGAGGCCGGGATTGCTCCGGAGCTCGTCGGCCAGAAGCGCGGGAAGCGCATCCCTATCCACCTCGCGGTCACGGCAAGTGATGCCGCCGCTCTCCGAGAGCGTCACGGTGACGACATTGCGGGCCGAAATGACGACAGGCGGGCGGTTTTTGTCGGGCAGCGAGAGGTGCAGCCCGTCCTTCAGGGTGAACACCGCCGTCACCATGAAGAAGATTATCAGGATGAACGAGATGTCCGACATCGAGGCGACGTTGATCTCGCTGTCCATCCTGAGAAAACGGCGTATCCGCATCTTAGCCATTCGTCTCGACCATCTTTTCCAGGAGGTCCGCCGACAGCCGCTCCACGTCCGCGACGAACACGTCGATCCGGTGCACCAGGTAATTGTAACAGACCAGCATGGGGATCGCCACGATGAGCCCGAACGCGGTGGTGATGAGCGCCTCCTCGATGCCCGAAGCCACGAGGCGCGCGTTCACCTGGTCCGCCGCGGCGATCGCGCTGAACGCGTTGATCATGCCGGACACCGTGCCCAGAAAGCCGAGCAGCGGGGCGATGTTGCCGATCGCAGACACGATGTTGAGCCCCTTCTCCAGCACTGACACCTCGATTGACCCGGCGATGGCGATCGACTTTTCGACGTGTTCGTAGCCCAGGGAGCGGAGCTTGAGTCCCTTCCTGATGATCCGCGAGAGCATGATGTCGCGCCCGGCGCACAGTTTGTCCACTCCGTCCAGCGAATCGTTGGCGATGGTCGATTCCAGCTCGTCAATGAACTCGCGCGGATTGAGCTGCGCCCTGCGGAAAAAGATGAAGCGCTCCACCACGAACCCCAGGCCCACGCCGAAGATCAGAAGGATGGGCCACATGAAAAATCCACCCCGGAGAAACACGTCGATCAGGCGGACCGTTCGTATTCCTTCAGGCCGCGATTCGTCCACCGCGGGTGCGCTGTCGGGGGTCACCGCCG
>CAZPZJ010000170.1:1728-7889 GCA_964591055.1 uncultured Leptospiraceae bacterium | reverse complement strand
AGCCGTTACCTGATTTCTGGAAGAGGAGATATGCCATGAAGAAGGTTGTATGTGCCGTCGCGCTTCTTTTCGCGTTGCAGGGACTGTCTTTTGCGCAGGACGCGTCAAAGCAGGCCGCGAAGAAGACAGCCAAGGATTATATTACCGATCTGTCGAGCAAGGACGAAAGCGTCGTCATATCCGCGGCTGACTGGCTTGGCACCGAGAAGGAGTCGGACGCCCTTCCCAGGCTGAAAAGCCTCCTCAAGGAAGACAACAGGCACAAGGTCCGGCTGAGCGCCGCGATGGCGATAGGGTATATCGGCGAGGAATCGTCGCTGGATTCGCTCAACGAACAGCTGCTCAGGGAGCAGGTGGCCGACGTGCGGTACGCCATCGTACTCGCCATCACCCGCGTGGGCATTTCCGAGAAGAAGCACCTCGACATACTCAAGCAGGCGAGGGAGCGCGAAAGCGATCCGCTGGTCAAGGACTACTACGACAAGATGTGGAGCGCCTTTACGAATAAGGCCGACTGACCCGCGATCATTCACCTAAAAAAAACGGGAGCATGTCCAAAAAAGAGTGGATATGCTCCTTTTTTATTGTATGAGGGGTCGTGAAGGCGTGAAATAACGGCGAGGGTGTGAACGCGGTATGGCTGAACAGAACGACATAAAATACATTGTATTCGATATCGAGTCCGTGCCCGACGCGGCGCTGATCAAGTCGGTGAAGTACCATGACATCGAGATTGACGAGGCGGGGGCCGTGCGCCGGTTCCAGGAGGAGATCCTGGCGAACTCGGGCGGGTCCACCTACTTTATTCCGGTGACGTTCCAGTACCCGGTGGCGCTGTGCGCCGCGAAGGTGCGTGAGGACTTCACGCTTGCCGAGCTCGTTTCCCTGGACGAGGGCGAGTTCCGCACGCTCGAAATCACCCGACAGTACTGGGACATGGTGGAAAAACAGTACAGGGACGCGGTGCTGGTCACGTTCAACGGCAGGGGGTTCGACATCCCGCTTATGGAGCTCATGGCGTTCCGCTACGCCATTCCCGTATCCCGCCATTTCCGCGACAAGTTCTCAGTGCGCAACCGCTTCAGCGCGCGCCACATCGACCTGCACGACTGGCTTTCCAACTACAACGCGATCCGCATGGTGGGAGGGCTCAACCTGCTCGCTAAGGTGATCGGCAAGCCCGGCAAAATGGAGACCACCGGCGACGAGGTGTATGACCTCTACATGGCGGGCAGGATCGGGGAGATCAACAGCTACTGCTTCCACGACGTCCTTGACACGTACTTCGTGTTTCTCCGCACGCGCGTGATGCTTGGCGAGATTTCGCCGAACCGCGAAAAGGAGATTGTTGAAAAAGCCAGGGGCATGATAGAGTCCCTGAAGGAGAAGCGCCCCTCCCTCGGAGAGTACCTTCGCAACTGGGCCTGAGGGCGGCGGATTTCAGGGGCGCGCAGCATGCCTGCGGGAGAAAAAAAGGAGCGCCCGGAGGCGCTCCTTTTTCATAAAACCGGTTTCAGCCGTGTTTACTGCCTGCTTTTCGCGGCCCTTCTGCGGTTGATTGCAAACAGCGTCGCAAGCACGATGGCGAGCACCGCGAACAGGGTTGCAACGGTTCCGGTGTTGCTTGACACAACGCGGATCAGGTACGCTCCCAGCGCGCTGCCCGCCCGGGCCTGGAAGTCGTTGAACCTGGTGTCGACCTCGTCATCCGTCATGGCGCGATTGAGGACGCGCACGTAGTTGATGATCCCGTTGAATCCCAGGTTCTTCCACCCCGTGGTGTAGGACTGTTCCGCAAGCTGCGCACCGATGACAAGCCCGCCTGCGGAATCGCGCACCGCCCCGATGGTGTTGGGGACGGAGCTGGCGAGCTCATTGTTGACGTAGAGGCGGAGAGTGTTCTCGTCCCACGTCGCCACCACGTGATACCATGTGTCGAGCGTGAGCGCATAATCCGTTTCCGCGTATACCGTGGCCCCGCCGGCGCCGGTCAGGATGATCCTGAGAATGTTATCACTCCAGAACTGGAGGCTGTACGATTCATCGGAAAAGTCTTTCATCACTCCCTTGTGGACAAGGCCGGCGAACGGCTTGTAGTCCTCGATCCTGAATATGATCTCGATGGCCCCGGCGCTGGCGAGCGTGAGATCGTCGCTGTCGGAAACCAGGAAGTAATCGGCCTGGTTGAACAGAAGCCCGCTGCCGTCGAAGGTGTCCACCACTTCCGCGCCGTTCACCGTGAATCCATCGCCCGTGATGCTGTCGAGGCCCCATGATCCGATGATCTCGGAGCTGGTCTCGGCCGTGACGGTGTATGTCTTCGTGGAGCCGTCCTCGGCGGTGACGGTGTAGACGACCGGAGAGGTGAAGTTGTTCGCAGTGCTTCCGCTGGTCTGGGGAGCGTCGCCCACCGTCACGGATGCGCCCGTGCAGTCGAACGACGCGACCAGCGAGGCGCGGTTTGTCAGCTTCGGCAGCGTGACGTTTATGGTGCCGGCGCTCTCGTTGATAATACCCGCCTCTCCGGCGAGCTCGAATCTGCTGATTGCCTTCGCATCGTTTTTCGCCACCGTGACAGTCAAAGTGTAGTCACGTGTCTGGCCGTCCTCGGCGGTGACGGTGTAGACGACCGGGGATGAGAAGCTGTTGGATGTCACGCCGCTCGTCTGGGGAGTTGCCCCTATCCTGACAGAGTCGCCGGTGGTGGTGAAGCTCGCGACAAGGTTTTCGCGCGTCGATCCGTAAGGAAGCGTGACCGACACGGCGGTGTCATTGAATTCGCCCGAGCAGTCCCTCGAAAGGGAAGGATTTCCCGCTTTTGTGAACGTGAAGGATGTCAGATCCTTCGCGGTGTCCTTTCTCACGGTCACGGTCACGGTGTAGTTTTTCGAGGACCCGTCTTCGGCGACCGCGGTGTAGACAACGGGGCTGGTAAAGTTCACCGCGCTCTTCCCGCTGGTCTGGGCGGCGCCGTTGACCGTGACGCTCCCGGCCAGCGCCTCGAACGACGGGACAAGCGAGATGACGCTGGTGTGGGGCGCCATGCTGACCGAGATGGCCCCCTCGCTCTCGTCGATGTCTCCCTGTACGCCATCGATAGAAAAGGCGGTGATCTGCTTTTTATCGCTGGGTGCGATTGTCACGGTCACGGTGTACTCGCGCGATGCGCCGCTTGCGGCGGTGACGGTGAAGGTAACGGGCGATGAGTAATCGCACGCCGTAACTCCGCTCTGCTGGGTTGTTCCATTGGCGCGCACCGTGCTCTGGTTGGTGGCAAACTCGGCCACCAGGGCGGTTACGCTGGTGCCGGAAGGCACTGTTATGCTGATGGCGTTGTCCTGTATGGTTCCGGATACGTCAGAGGGCAGGCCGGAATTCAGGCTCTGGGGAAAGGTGAAGCTTGCGATTGTGGTGTCGTCTTGGCTGAAGCGCGGGTTGGTGGCGCTGCTGCCTCCTCCTCCCCCGCCGCAGCTCACTGTGGCGGCAAGGACGCACGCGACAAGAACAGGGAGTATGGTATGCTGTTTCATGATGGCCTCCGGAAAAGAACATTCGGGGATGGCACCCCTCATGGATATTGTATCGGCGTTGTCTGAAAAAAACGCAAGTGAATTATAGCCCGAATGGGCTTTTTTTGCCTCTGGAGCGATCTGCCGATGGCCAATCATACCGGATGAATGTATATAATTACAAGGCTTTATGGTGGAAATGAGCGCTTTTAAGTGTTTATTTTTCGATATTATATTGGACAGATTTTTGGGGTTTTGCTAATGTGTTCGCATACGCGCGCACATCCCGCCCGTCCGTCCCGGACGCGCTTTTCAATACACGACCATCAGGAGAATAATAATGAGATCAGGCGATATCATCATTACCAGTTTTGACAGGGAGCGGCTTGCCGAAATCATTGAAAAGTACAAGGCGGCCAACAGGATGATCCCTGCGATAACGCAGCTTGAAGGGGAGCTGGCGAGGGCGAACATCGTATCCCAATACGATATCCCCGGTGACATCGTTACGCTGAATTCAAAGGTGCGTTTTCGCATCACATCGACAGGCGAGGAGCGGGTCTACACCCTCGTTTTCCCCCACAAGGCGGATATAGACGGGGGCATGCTGTCGATTCTCTCGCCGGTAGGCATTTCACTTCTCGGATACAGGGTCGGTGATATGGTTGAATGGGAGGTGCCCGACGGCACAATTGAAATCGAGATTCTGGAAGTTGTATATCAGCCGGAATCCGCGGGGGATTATCACCTGTAAGGAGTCGTATCTCCGGTTCCAGCCGCCACATCGCCACATGGGCCTGCGCCGGCAACAGCGGCATTGCCGGAACAGGCGCCGTGCGGCCCTCCACTGCATTATTACTGATGAATAAAGAGCATTGTAGAACATTGTTATAAACCATGTTTTATTATCATTATTTTAGGATATTTGCACATTAATTATACCTATTTTTCTTGACTTGCCTTTGTGATCTGTTTACGATGATGAATAAGGGGGCTGTAGTGGTGTTGTGAGCCGACATCAGTACTATTATAAAGAACAAAGGAGATAAGATACTATGAAAAGACTAAATGGATTGCTCTTCGCGTGTTTTTTCCTGACCGCGGTCGCCGTTGATGCCCAGCAGCCTCCGCAGGCGCAGCCGACACCCCCACCCGCATCAAAGGCCGAGCGGTCGTATATGGCCATAGGCTTTCACCTGCCGTTCATGTATTTCATCGAGGCCGAAGACGGTTCGATGGAGTCGGGGGGGATTACCTTGAAAGCGCCGGTTTCCAAGGCCTTCGGGGTGCAGTTTTCCATCAACAAACTGGTCGTTCCCATCAAGGAGTACACGCTGAATACCGTTTCGAGAACAGGCGCGGGCGAGGAGGAGTTTTTGAACCTGCAGCTGGGCTTCCTCTATTTCATGCCCTTTCACCGGTTTCTCCAGGCCAAGATAGGCATGGATTACTATAAATTTGAAAACGGGTATATCGCCGACAACCCCACGGGAACCACGGGCGATGACTGCGGTGTGCTCTACACGCATTGTAAAAACTGCGCCAAAGACCTCTATGGCGTGTTCGCCGGCCTGAACCTCGACGTGCCGATTTACGATCGCATTCTCATTATGACGGCCATTTCCTATCACTACATACTCAACGATCATCCGAGCATGGATAAGGGGTTTGTCAATTTCAACCTCGGCATCGGCTACAGAATATAATTGTACGAAGTGGCAGGTGATAGGTTCACTGAAGGGCGTCTCATGAAGGCGCCCGTTTCATGGATTGCCCGGCGAAGCGGCCTTGCGGGGAGGATTGCCTGATGAACGCCGGGAAGCCCGCAGACGGGATCAACGGTTTGCTGCTTCGTCCGGCGGTTATGCTCGCACTCGGGATTTGCGCAGCCGCCGGGCTTTTCCTTTCCATCATTCTCTGGCGCCTGCATGTCGATCCCGCCACAGGGGATTCCGCCGTGTTCCGGGCCTGCTCCGCCGGAGTGTTTGACTGCGAACGCTCCGTACGCGGCGGCTTCGCGACAGCGCTCGGGGCGCCGCTTGCTGCGTGGGGGGCCGCGTTGTATGCGAGCGCGCTGGTGTTTCTCGCACTGAGGATTGCCATTCGAGGGGAATTCGCTGAAATGCTGGACACCGCGCTTGTCTGGGCGGGGGCGATTTCCTTCCTCGCCGTCATCCCGCTCGCGCTCATCTCCGCATTCGTGCTGCGGGCTTTCTGCCTGTTCTGCGTGCTGTCCTGGGCGTGCAACGCCGGTATGTTTGTGTGCTCGCTGTATCTGGCCGCCGGCGCTGGAAGAAGCCCGGTGGATGGGCTCGGGGTATCGTTCGGCAGGACTGTCCGGTTTCTGTCGGGGTATCGTCGTTATTACAGGGCCATGCTGGCGGTCGCGGCAGTGCCCGCAGTCGCGATCGGCGCCGTGTACGCCGTCACGGCTTTAGCGCAGTCCGACACCGCCCGCGCGTCAGGCCCCGTGCGCGAGCGGATAGTCGAGCGCTCGCTCGAGGAGTTTCGGCGCACGCAACCAACAGCAATTGATCTTGCAGGCGCTCCAGTCTATTGTGGGAGCGCTGATGCCAGGGTCGTGGTGGTGGAGTTTTTCAACTTCGACTGCGTGATCTGCCGCGAGGCGTCCACCGTCGTCGCGTCGATCAT
>CAZPZJ010000170.1:0-1628 GCA_964591055.1 uncultured Leptospiraceae bacterium | reverse complement strand
TCACCTCTCTTCAACGCCCCATTCCTGCAGGACGCGCGCGCATAAAGAACAGGATACGCACCGGCCATAATACCGCACATCAACCGCCTGCATGCTTAGGGGGCTATTCGGGGGGAGGCGGTTCATGAGGCGTTGGAATTCGAGTGTGATCCGTGGAATGGCGGTGACAGCCGGTATCGTCTGTGCCATCTTTTTATCGCTGATCGGTCCTGAGAGGGTGAACGCCGGTGTACGTTACCGGGAGTTCAGGGAGGACAGCAGGCGGCTGCAGGATATGCTGGAGCGGTCCGGCGCCGTTATGGACAGGGCGGGATGGGAGCGCGCTGCAGGCATGGCAAGGGAGTCCCTTGCTGCGGAATGGGAGCGTGATGCTGAGGGCAGGATGCAGGCGGAACTGCGCAGGAACGGGGATGATGCCGCCCGCAGGGAGGAGCTGGATGCTGCAAGGGACGCTGCCCGCGCCGATTGGGAAACAGCCGCGGACAGGGCCATTGATGAAGCCGAAGGGCGTTGGCTGGCCCGGAGGTATGGAGGATCGCTTCCATCCTGGAACAGGAAAGCGCTCACTGACGCCGTGGAGCACGCGTCACAAAATCCTGACGGGAAAGAGGGAAACGAGCGTGTCAGCGCATTTGATGATGGTATCGCATCCGCGATGAGCGAGGTGAGCGCGGAATGGGAAGAGTTTCTGGGAGCCATGCTGGAGTCTGTTCGCCTGAAGAGCGCCGAACTTGACGCCGGAGTCCGCGCTTCCTGCGAGCGGGAGGTCGTGAAGATTGAGCGTGAGCTTCGCGAATCGTTCCGCCTGGAGAGCAACTCCCTTCTCTACCGTGACCGCAACATGCTCGTGCGGGACACGCTTGTCGACCAGGCTTCGCTCAGATACCTGAGCGAACAGGAAAGCGCCGACGCCGCCGGCGCACGGGTCCTCGCCGGGACGAGAAGCGGGCTGGCGAAGGACCGGGAGATTATCATGGGCCGCGATACCTCGCGGAAGGACGACGCTGCGGCATTGAACTTCTCTTCATTGGGGAGCAGCTGGCAGGAGGAAATACGCACTCTGCTGAAGAAGGGGAACGAGCGCTGGATGAAGGCCCAGGACGACCTTCTTTCCGCCATGAGGACATGGAAGGAAAATGCCGATGAGGCGTACACCGAAGGCGAGCGCAGATGGCAGGCGGCGCTGGCGCGTCTGACCAGGGAGCGCGATGAATGGCGCATCGATATGAGCAACCAGATCCAGGCGGGAATCGCGAGCTGGCAGAAACAACAGGATGATCTGTTGAAAAACATTTCCGATGCGAGGGAACACTATGCAGAATATCTTGCATCTGAAAATGATCTGTGGAATGTTTTTTCATCGGAAATGTGCCGTGTGCTTGTTGAAGGCAGGCGCACTATTGCGGATGCAGGCGTGAACGCGGCATGGCTTCATGAAAAAAGCCATGAGTATTCCACTCAGGGATATTTCTCCGGGAGTTTTCGCAACAACGCAACCGACCCGCAGGAACTGGTAAAGTACGGCTATCTTGAGCAGATGCTCGGGGATGCTGTTGCGAACGCGGTCACTGCGGCAAAACAGATGTATCCCGCAGGCAATTGGAGGGTGAAGGTCGATGAGGATTGCA
>CAZPZJ010000169.1:2865-7902 GCA_964591055.1 uncultured Leptospiraceae bacterium | reverse complement strand
AAGGGACCAGACTATCCGGCAGTATTTCATACGCTTTTACGATCCTGCCGAATCCGGCCGGATCGAGGGCTTTGAAAAATCCTGAGTACACCAGGAGAACACCCAAAGCAATCCTTATCACCGCAAGAGCCCGGGAACCGTAGATGAATCCTGAAACCATGTTTTTTAAAAAAACCATTCCCCCCCCCGCACAGCACATCATTTTTGATTCGTATCGCCGTGTTCCACGGGATATCCCTTATCATGCCATTCGGAATACCCGTCCTTCATGACATAGATGTTGCGAGAATATCCCATACCCGCAATCCTCCGCGCAAGCACTTCGCCGGAATCGCACCCGGAATCGCAGTACATCACAATCTCAACATCGCCGGACAGCACATTGAAGTGCTCCCGTATCTTGATAACCGAAAGCGACTCCGGTCTTGCAGGAATTGAGATCGCGCCGGGTATTCGCCCTTCATTGATTTCATGAGTATCCCTTGTATCCACGAAAAGCGCTTTCCCCGAGCCGTGTTTGATCCGCGCCTCGTGCGCCGTCACAAATACAA
This sequence comes from uncultured Leptospiraceae bacterium, assembly GCA_964591055.1. Taxonomy (GTDB): domain Bacteria; phylum Spirochaetota; class UBA4802; order UBA4802; family JAGODF01; genus CAZPZJ01. Next base: position 7,351 of record CAZPZJ010000169.1, on the reverse strand, counting down.
TGTTTTTTACCGCGTTCACTTCCTTCGGCACAAACTCAAATCCTTTCGGATGAAACAGATTCACGGCGAATCCGGTTATCGCGGCGACGAGCACGATTATCGCTGCCTGTCGCAGCAACTTTCTGATATCTCTTCTTTCCATCATATCACCGAAACCGTATTGTGGACTGCTGTTCTTTCACTTCCTTCCGATAATCAGCGATAAGCTTCCTGATCTCCGGATCGTCCCGCGTGGATTCATTGGTCGGGAGTATAAACGAATTGCTGAAGCCAGTGATCTTCCCCTGCTCGAACCTGAGTTTCAGCACACCAATATGGGCCCCGTCAGCCCCCGCCTGCACAATGATCGAGTTGCTGCGTATTTCCGGGTTGGCAATCAGGTTTTGTGTGTGCCCTCCCACAATGACGTGCACACCGTCAAGCTTCGGCTGCAACTCCTTATCGCGATCCATACCCATATGCGACAGCAACACGATCATCGTGGCGCCCTTTCGCTTCAGTGACGCCACATCCTTTCGTATTTCAGAGACCTCATCACCAATCCTGACGGATTTTTTAATTGAATCGGGGTAGTACTCGAATACTCCCTTTCCCATAACGCCGATTATTCCGATTTTTACACCGGGCCGTTCCACGATGCGGTGCCGGAGAAACGGAGACGACCACGAATTACCGTTTTTAATCATCACGTTATTGCACACCACGGGGAGCTCATCGGCAATCTTCCTGGCATGCAACACCCCGAGAGTAAATTCCTGGTCACCGAGGCTGAACGCGTCATAGCCAAGCCTTTTCATCGCCAGAACAACGTATTTGGAACCTAAAGAATCCGGTTCGTAGGTTATAAAATCTCCTGACTCGAACAACAGCATGTTGGGATTATTTCTTCTCAGCTCCTTCAGCGCGGTCCCCCGCTTGATAAGTCCTCCCCGCGGATTAGCAGGACAGTCGCAGGTGTCTATCCTCCCATTCAGCGAATTTGTGTACACAAGGGTCAGCTCCACCGCCGCGGACGGGCCTTTTACCGTTAGGAAGAAGACGACAATTCCCGCCATCACGCATGTAATCGTTTTCACTTTCAAGGCACCTTCCCCGCACTCTTATGTTTGTACACCGCAGATAAACGGAAAACTATGCGGTGATTTTAAAGAATACCACGCTCACATCGCTGAGCATCGCGACATCGCCGGTAAAAGACACAAAATCCTCATAAACCTTTCTTGCGATGATTGCCGGAGATTCTTTTTTATTGAGCATTATCAGATCCTTGATTCTTCCGGGCGGGTACGGCTCTCCCTTTTCATTCATTGCGGCCGTCAGCCCAGGAGAGTGTATGAACCCTATCTGACCCGGCGATGTTGCGGCAGACTTCGCCTCATACACAAAGTTCTTGTCAATACCGACCGGAATGCCCCTGGTGTCGAGATCGAGAAACGAATCAGCGCCGGGATCATACAGGAGAGGTGGATTGAAGGCTGCTCCCGAATAATGGAGCACCCCGTCTTTGGGTGAATAGATGAAATAGAAAACCTGTGAGTATTTTTCTGACACCCTTGACGTTGAAAGCACCCAGTTCATAATGTTCAGCATCTTTTCAGGGGAATCGTATTTCTCGGGCTGATTGTGGAGCACCGTCGACAGCTCCAGCAGTATCATCGCGGAATCAATACCGGCATCCCCGGCGTCCGCAATCAAAAAACCAAGCTTTTCACCGGGAAGCACGATCGACTCAAAATAATTACCACCATGCTGAGAATTGCTGAAATAGAAAGAGCTCATCCGTATTCCGGGGACGCTTTTCAATTCACCGGGAATGAGCTTCTCCTTCACGGACTCGACGACCATGCGATCATGCTCGACAACCTGCGTGTTTTTTACATCCTCCAGCATAATTGCGTTCGAAAGAATCTGCTCCATCTGAATTCTGTACACGTCAAGAACCGACAGCAGGTCAACAGAATATGGCCTGTTGTTTTTAAGCCTGCCAAGCGCCAGCATGGCGATCAACCGCCTTTCCTGGTTGAAGTACGGTATCATAACAAGCACATCGTTGTTTCTGAAAACGCGGTAGAGCAGTTTCCGGTATTTCTGAAGGTTGTAATCGCTGATAAAAAGGGACACCTCAATCAGCTTGCCGTAGTCGTTCAGGCATTTGATCATCGGATCGCTTTCTTCAATCCTCATTACATCGGTCTTCTCTCCGAAGCCGAAGGCATAGTCATACCTTTGCTCCCTGGCGTTGTAGAGATAAAAAGCGCCTCTGGCAACCCCGAACCTGTCACCAATCGTCTGTATGGTCCTGTCAAAAAAGTAATCCCAGAAATGCCCCTGGTCGCTGATATCACCGAGCCTTGCAAGCTCCTGAAAAAATTCACTTACGTTCTTTTCAAATGAGAGGTACCCCCGGTTGAACAGCTTTTCGATAAATGGGACACCAAACCGGTAAAAGGTAAAAAGATACCCGAATACGAACACGGCGATCCCGACTGTGGGAATGGCGTATTCCCTGGCTGAAAGCGCCTTGCTGAAATAAATGATTGCATACGATGGCAGAAACAGCGCAAGCAGCACAACCGCCCAGTAGGTGCTCCTTCTGTAGAACCGATTGAAGTCAAGAATTCTTACATCGGAAAGCGCGTAATTGATTACTCCTCCGATCAGCATACTGGTGAACGCAAGCGCTATGTTTTTATAGTCGTGCATCCCGTACAGCAGTGGGAAAACAAGCGAGAAGACCAGATACAGAACAATTCCCGCATTGATTCCGCTGTAAAGATACACAAGCTGGTTTTTAAAAGCGTCGTTCTCTATCGATCCGTACTTGTAAACAACCATCGCCTGCATGGTGAGTATATAAAAGCCGAGCGCTGTAAAATATACAAACGCGTGCTTTCCGAAGGAGTGCAGAATTCCCGAGTTGAATGAAATGCCGACGATGACACCATCAGTCAGGAAAGTGAAGAACGCCACTGCGACACCAGGGAGGGAAAGCGCCGCGACTAACCACATGGACGGTTGCTTTTCAAACTGCGGATAGAGCATTGAGAAGACAAACACAAACTCGAGGATAAGCAGGATCGAAATAAAATACAGCCGTGCCGCGAATACCGCAAGCGGGCTGTTGTACATCAGAAGTTGAAATCCGAGAGAAGAAAAAAGAAGAATCGAAAAAAACGTGGTAATCGTAAGGAGCCTGTTGATGGAAAACCTGAAGCGCCTGAACACGTTGTAGAGAAAATAATATACATACAGTATGATGACAAGCCCGGTTACGAACACATCCAAATAATACACTTGCGTTCCACCTGTTCAATGGAGGCTGGCGCCCGCCCGGGTCCGGTGGACTCAATCCACCACTCCTGATCGATGCAGCGCCGCGGTTTATTCTCATCATCTCTGTTTATTTTGCAATTCAAAAACACTGCCCCGGGCGGCTCACGTTCCGCCGATATAATCGCCGATTATCTCTGTAATGTGCACAGCCGCCCGTTCAGAAGAATCATTTTCAACCGTTGCAATGAAATTCATCCTGCCGAGAGTATGAGAATAAAGCGGATCATAGTATTTTTCAAGAAGAAATTCAATGAATTCATGTCGCCTGTCCCGGCTGATGAGATCGACAAGATGTGAGGCGGCCTTCTTCCCCAATCTGCTCTCAAGTGAGCGCACTATCGCGATCACCTGATCGGCATCGAAGGCGCCGGCATACTCGCGCATCAGAATTTCCACCCGGCGCTCCATTGTCGCATGGACAAGTATCCCCGGACAGGAAGTGATACATTGCAGAATTTTTTCCGGCAAATGGATATCGCCGATTTTCCTCGATTCTCCCTCAATGACCATATATGGCTCGCCTGCGAGATCCTCCATCTTCCGCATTAAACCGCTTTCAAAAAACTTTTGCGAATACGGACTCGTTCCAATTGCGCCAAACACCGAACCCCGGTGCCCTGCAAGGCTTTCCAGATCGATGCTTGCAGGGATATTTCTTAAAATATCCGTTTTCCCCGTGCCGGTGAGCCCGTGGACCACAAAGACGTGGGGGGGCATGACCGGATTTTGCATAAAATCCATGACGTATCGCCGGTACTCCCTGTAGCCGCCCGCAAGCCTGTACACATCGAATCCGACGGAATCCAGAAGAGAGGTAAAGGCCGTGGACCGCATCCCCCCGCGAAAACAGTACACGACCGGCGTAAAGCCATCCGTGACGCGCGAGAATTCCCTTATCATCGGGCCCAGCTTCCCGCCGACGATTTCCGTCCCGCGAACAACGGCCTTCTGTTGCCCGCAGGCGCGGAAGATTTTCCCTACTTCGGCCCTCTCCCAGTCATCGAAAACAGGCAGGTTCACCGATCCCGGAACATGGTCCTCCTTGAACTCGACCGGGGCCCTGACGTCCACAAATATCGGTCGCGGCAGGCGCAGCGCATCACTGAAGGACACCTCTTTCATACGCTCACTGGATGTATCCCCATGATTTCAG
>CAZPZJ010000169.1:0-2765 GCA_964591055.1 uncultured Leptospiraceae bacterium | reverse complement strand
ATCACTGAAGGACACCTCTTTCATACGCTCACTGGATGTATCCCCATGATTTCAGCGTTTCCTTCATCCCTGCCGAGATGCCCTTCTGCTCCAGACTGCCAAGATCAATCCAGCGATGGAGATCCATTCTTGCGATCTTAACAAACAGCCCCTCCCCGCGCTTTTTCACCACAGATTCCAAGTCGGGCATCTCAATGGAATTCAACACGAGATAATCGCTCCTTCCCCTGATCACAACGGGATTCTGATACAAATTCAGGTCCAGCATCGATGCGAAAATGTGTTTCTGATCAAGCCTTGCGCCGTTTTCATTGATTTCAATGGAAAGCGGTTTTCTGTCGTCTTCCACTTCGATCACAAGCAGAACGCGCTCCTTCCCCATGATAAAATTACAGACGCTTTCGCCCGGGGAATCCGCCCTTGTCAGGCCCTGAAGTTCCGCCATGTCCTTCCCGTACAGGGCGATATGGCTAACCGGCGACTGCGATTGCACCTTCACCCTGACAGATCTCTTTTTTCCGTCTGCCGCAGCAAAGGCGAGAATTGTCCGCTCGGGATGGTGTGCGTCAAGATCAAGCACCATTGCACGGAATTTCGCGAGCAGATCATAGCGCTGGTTCAGGAGGTTTTTTGTCTCAAGGGGATCCCGCTTCAGGTTGTAAATCTCCTCGAAAGGCATCTCCATTTCAGTGCCGAAAAATCTGTAATCGCGGCTTACATACCGCTTCTCTTCATTGAATGTCAGGATGTACTTGTTGAAATCGCTTGTGATGACCGACATCGTCTTGCGTCCGAAGCACCAGATGCTTGAATCAAAAAACTCCCTGCCGTTTTGCCCGGCAAGCACCGGAACAAAGCTCTTTCCCGCGAACGCAGCGGGCGCCGGCACTCCCGCCAGCTCGCACAGGGTCGGCGCGTTGTTGATGGATGAGATGAACGTGGGAATGCGCTTTGCCGTCACGCCGAGCCGCCGCTTCAATTGATCTGGGAGCCTCACCATGAACGTCATCCGGGTGAAGTCCGCGTACTGAAAACCGCTGTCGAATTTTGAAAGGTCAAATCCCGCCCCGTGATCGGTGGCCACCACTATAATCGTTTTTTCAAGCAGATCATTGGTTTTCAGCGCATGGTAGATGTTCTCAAACACGTCATCCGTGTAACGAAGACAGCCCATGAAATCCGGCCGCCACAGGCTCCCCAGAGGCGAGTTGACCATCCCGCTCAGGTAATAATGTGCGGGAGCGTAAAACGGCTTGTGCGGGGTATTGTAGTGCAGGTAGGTAAAAAACTCCCTGTCTCGGTTTTCCCTTAAAAACTCGAAGAACTTTCTTGAAAGCCCGTATGAATCGTAAGGATTGAAAGAAAACTCAAACGACCGCTCGAAACCGTAATCGACACCGGTCGAGAGGAGCTGCACGGTGAAACCGCTGTTGCCGAACTGCTCGCTGACGAAACCCCTGCGTCGGAACACGTCGGGGAGCGTTGCAATGGCTCCGCGCCTAACCTGACGGTGGAAGAGGTCGATTTCACGCTCCGGAATAAAATTCCTGTTAATCCCGTGCCGGGTGAGAAACGGAAACAGGGAGCAGAAAAGCCCGGAGGTGGAAATCCTTGTCTTGTCGCCCAGCGTGAACATGTTGTCAAACACCACAAACTCCCGGTCCGCCACGCGCTTCATGAACGGATTGAGCGCGGAGTCGGGATTGTACATGCTCCAGTGGCGGGTCGACACACCATCGAACACAAGATAAATGACATTGTAGCGTCGCTCCTCTGCGGCGCAGAAGATCACAGGGTTTGCAATGAAGGCCGCACCGTCTTCCGCCTCATAGGAGAGCGTTATCACGGCGCTCATGCCCGCCCAGTGCTCCAGATCCACACCGCGCTCATTCCACCCGGTATGATCCTTGGCCCGGGGAAAGCCCCTGTTGCAGAACCGAAGCGCCACGTCCCCGGGAGTAAACGGATTTTTGTACGGCTGCGCCGGGAACTCGAATTGAGCGGAATTCTGTTTCCCGCTCTCAATCCTGATCCGCAATCGCCCCCCCGCGCCTGCCGTGAGATCCGCCATCTCCAGCCGCGGCTTTTTCCCGAGCGTTACCCTGAAGCTGATGGAATTCCCGGAGGGAAGCATGAGCGAAGAACGCTCATCGACCCAGATGCCGGGAAGCCCGGTTCCGGCGCGCCGGACAAGCACACTCTGTCCGTCCCCAATGAACGCCTCGTGCTTAATCATGAGACCGCCGTTACGAAGACCTTCCTCCAGCGCTGAAATCCTCGCTTCAGAAAAATTACCTGACAGGGATGCTCCCGCCGCCAGGTCTATCAGGCGGTGGGTCATCACCTGCGATCCCCGTGTGCTCACCGCAACTTCGGCCTCGGAGCGGGTCACCGCGTAATCATCCGGGAAGAAGATCAGGCCCCACCACCCGTAGAAAAGCGTTATCGCCGTAAAAACGGAGGCCAGGCATATCAGCACAATTTTTTTAATCATGAACGCACACCCGCACTGGTAGCATTTAAAACACCGGGTCGGAAAAAACCGGGAAGAGATAGCCGTTTTTCACCATGAAATTCCTGTTGCTTTCGCGAACAACAAAATCCTCAAATCTGCGCTTCATCTTTTCCAGCACTTCCTTTTTTGTGCGGGAGAGATCATGCTCGTTCATGGGATCGCGCACCTGGTCGTAGAGCTCATAGCGGACGCCTCCCGGCAGCGGCATGTAAATCAGTTTGTATCCTTCAGAACAGATGGCCCTGTATTT
>CAZPZJ010000168.1:0-7924 GCA_964591055.1 uncultured Leptospiraceae bacterium | reverse complement strand
ACTAAGTAGTATTTCGCGTTTGAGCATTCCCCTGTAGCTCAGTCGGTAGAGCAGTTGGCTGTTAACCAATTGGTCGTAGGTTCGAGTCCTACCGGGGGAGCATGTTAGGACTTAACAGTACGGCACATGGTGGTGCTAAAGCTGCTGCATTATCTGTAAGCAGGTGCTGAAAAGCGGGTTTGAGGTGCGTTTTATGCCCTCACCATCAGGTTTGCCCCATTAGCCCTTCACAGGGCTTTTCTGTTTTCTGCAGTTGATCCGCAATGCTCTTTACCATACTCCCCACAATACGATATGATCTCTATCGCCTTGCAGTGATGCAGTGTCAGATCGGCAGAGAGGGATTATTGTTGCCCCTCCTCACTCCATCGCCCCCAGCAGTTCATCCAGCATCACGGTAGCGAAGCTGGTGGCATAATCGCTCATGGCGTAAGGGATGATGAGTTCATGGCCATGCAACAGCGCGCCGCAGGTATACACGACATTCGGGACGTAGCCTTCGCGTTCGGCTTCGTTTGGCGCCAGCAACGGTTTGCTCAGGCGGCCGAGGACCCGGGACGGGTCCTTGAGGTCCAGCAGGAACGCGCTGAGGCAATACTTTCGCATCGGGCCGACTCCATGGCTCAACACCAGCCAGCCGGCCTCCGTTTCGATGGGAGAGCCGCAGGTGCCAATCTTCACGAGTTCCCACGGCTGAGCGGGTTGCAGCAGCGGCTTGGGCGTCTGCCAGAAGTGGATGTTGTCGGAGTACATCAGCAGTATGTTCTCGTCATCCTGACGCGACAGCATGACGTAAAGGCCGTTGATTGTACGTGGAAACAGGGCCATTCCTTTGTTTTGCACGGCGGGGCCGTTGAGCGTAATAAACTTGAAGTGTACAAAGTCCCTTGTCTCCAGCAATTGGGGCAGAGTGGTTCTGCCGTCGTAAGCGGTGTAGGTTGCGTAGTAGGTAAAGCTACCGTCGCTGTTTTGGAAGCGGACGAATCGCGCGTCCTCGATGCCGTTGCTCTGGCTTGGCACTGCCGGGAAGAGAACCCGCTGGGATACCTGACTGTTTGGATCGAAGCGCACTTCAAAGTTCGATTCGGCCAGCAGCAGGATGCCCCGGGCGGTGCGGTCTGCTATCGCGTCAATCGGTTTCATTTTCCGACGTTCCGCTTCCAGTACGCTACGAAGGTCATCGAGAATGAATTCCCCGGGAAGCTGATCCACGACACGCCGGCAAAAGTTATTGTGCAGGCCCGCCTCCTGAAGTTTTCGGGCAAAGAGCGCCTTCTCGTAAGTCGCGTTATGCACGGGTTCCGGTTCAGCAACAAACGGAACGGGGGGCGTGAGCGTAATGCGATGTTGCGCGCTCACGGTGCCCGTGCGGAAGGTGATGGAGGAGATGTGCCCTTCGCCCGTGGCCCGAAGGCTCAGAATAAAACGAAGCGAGCCCGCGGGAAGCCCTGTCTGGTCGGGATGCGGAACAATCGATGGATTGAACAGCGCCGCGGATTCCGGTGAATATTCATGCGAGAAGTAGGAACCGATGAGCGCCTGCCGCTTCGGAGAGGTTTCCTGTTCGATATCCAGATAACGCTGTACCTGCATGAAACGGCTTCTGAAAATACGCTCAACGTGTTCATGCCGGTCTTCAAACTCTCCAAGCACCTGATCCAGCAGTCGGACCGACTCTTCGTCCGGGAGTGCCATAACCTGGGCAACGATTCTCCGCGCGATATCCTTTCTGACAGGATAAAATGGCCGCATGAGCACCCGGGAGCGGTCAGGAGTAAGCGTCGGCCCGACGCGTTTTGCGTGTACTGTTTGAGGCGTTGTGACGGCTGCGGTTCCATTTGTTCCGGTCGTGCGTGATGTATCCATTATCATTCGCCTGTCGGGTCTTTGAAGCTGATGAGTGTGCTCTGGAGCGTCTGCATCTCCGCCAGCGCGAGCAGGAACGCCAGCGTTGACTCGGAGCCCTGATTCTGGCTCACCCGGTCAACATGAAGGCCGTCGCGGCAGCCCCCTGTGCTCGAATCATACAGCGCCAGCCCCAGATCGTTTCGCCCAAGAAACCATTCAAAAGCCCGGCGCGCTTCCGCCTCCCATGACATGTCACCGGTGGCGTAATATGCCTCGATGCAGGCGGATACCGTGGCCTGGGCCTCGATCGGTTGCTGGTCGAACATCGCGCGTTCCTGCCCTCTCTGGAAAAACCCGTTCGAGCCCACGGGCCGAAACGAGCCCGCATCGGAGGTCTGCACCCTGACCAGCCAGCGCAGTGTTTTAAGGCCGGTTTCCAGCATCGCGGCGTTGTTCATACGCCGGCCGCTGAGGATCAGCGCATGAGGCAGCTTGGCGTTCGTGTAGGAGACAACATCTTCAAACCATTGCCAGTCTCCGGTCGCGGCATCCGCGTAGCGCTGCATCAGTTTCGTCGCGAGCGATTCGCGGATCTGGTTCGCACGCCGGTCGCCGGAGAGCCGCTGCAGGTATTCATCAATACCAATCAGTGTGAACGCCCACGCACGCGGCGAAGTCAATCCGGGTGCGACGGGAAGGGCCTGCTCGAAGAGCTCCGCTGCCAGCATGTTGAGACTGCCATGGCCCGCATACCCCACACAGAGCCCAAGCGCCCACAGGGCATGACCGTGACAATCCTCCGAACCGACATCCTCCAGCCAGCGGCGGTCGAAGCTCATGAAATTGCGGAACCGGCGGGTCTTCCTATCGAAGGCATGGTTTAAAAACGCCGCATAGGTCGTGGCCAGCTCATTGACGCGAGACGAACCATGCCCCGACCGCTGAAGCATCAGCGTCAGCAGCAGCGCGCGGGCGTTATCGTCCGTGCAGTAGCCTTCGGTAAAATTCGGGACTGTAAAACTGGCGTGCTGAAAAATTCCGGTCGAATCGCTCAAGCGATACAGATGGTCGAGCTTCAGGGCCGGCAGCTGCCCGGGCTGTTCATCGAGCGTTTTAATTGGCGACGATCTTCGCCCCACAAAGCTGTGGTCCTGGCCCGCCTGGTAGAAGGATTTTACATAAAGCTGCGCCACGCGGCTCCACACCATATCGCGCCCCATCTGATAGGCGTTTTTTCGCATGGAATGGCGCAGCGGCTCGTCGTGCAGCAGATTAATAACAGCCCCCGCGATAGCCTCCGCATCGCAAAACGGCACCAGTTTGCCGCGTTCCCCGGCAAGCAATTCCGTCGCGTGCCAGTAGGGCGTAGACACGACCGCGTTACCGGCGCCGAACGCGTAGGCCAGCGTACCCGAGGTAATCTGTGTTTCAGTTAGGTAGGGCGTAAGATAGATGTCCGCTGCGCCGATAAAACGCATCAGCTCATCCAGCTCGACGAAGCGATTGATGAACACAACGTGCTTCTGCACTCCAAGGTCCTTGGCCATCCGCTCAAGGCTCAACCGGTAAAGCTCTCCCTCGTCGCGCAGAAGATTGGGGTGCGTCTGGCCCACCACGATAAAAACCGTGTTGGGGAATTCAGCGATAATACCCGGCAGCGCGTGAAGGGCGTACTCGATACCCTTGTTCGGGGAAAGGAGCCCGAACGTGAGCAGCACCTGCTTGCCCGCCACGCCGAATTCATCTTTAAAATAATTCGGGTCGGCAAAAGGCATATCGGGGATGCCGTGCGGAATGAGGTCAATCTTATCTTCCGGTGCATGATAGACATCGAGCAGAAACTGCCGGCCCTTTTCAGCCATAACCACCAGCCGCGTGGAAAGCCGGACAAGCTCGCGCATTACGCGCCGTTGATCAGGATTGGGTTCGCGCAGAACCGTGTGAAGCGTGGTTACGATAGGCATGCGCAGTTCGTGCAGCAGCGCCAGCAGGTGACTGCCCGCTGCACCGCCGTAGATGCCGAACTCATGCTCCACGCAGAGGACATCCACGTCCGTAATGTTGAGAAAATCCGCCGCACGCAGGTAGGACGACAACTCCTGCTCCTCGATCTCGAACCGCACTTCCGACGGATACTCATACCCGCCCTCTATGTCATTGACCGAAACGACCAGGCACTGCATGGCCGGAAACTCCCCCGCCACCGCGGTGCGCAGGTCTGTCGTAAAGGTTGCGATGCCGCACTTCCTGGGAAGATAATCACCAAGGAAGGCGATTTTGCGGATGTCGGATGATTTTTGCATTCAATGTTCCTGTCGGTGCGGATTGATTGACTGGCGCGGCCTTCGTATGATGAGTATGGCAAGCGGGTACGAATAAATCATGTATCACCGTCGCGGCCGGACTCACGATTCACGATACAATACTTCCACCAGCTTGACGTTCTTTCCAGGATGCGATTCTCTGTCAAACACTGCCCCGTATTCCTGAATACTTGTTGATTAATTAGAATTTATCTGTCACACCTAATATGGCAGGTTAGAAATAGTTGCCTGTCAAGGCATATTTCCGCCTGAAGAAATTACCGGAATATGATGTGATGATCGCTTACACACAATACCCATCCAGGTGAATGTTCGGATCTTCAGGAAAAACCGCCAGGAACAAGGCGAGGAGCACTATATTTGATGGTGTAATTGATTAATGCCATATTCAGGTATATCTTGTAACTCAGCTTCATGTTACTGATTAAATAAAAATGGAAATCCATCATGAAAGACCCCTACGAAATTCTCGGCGTATCGAAAAACGCAACAGATGAAGAGATAAAAAAAGCATACAGGAAGCTCGCGAAAAAATATCATCCCGACCTGAATCCCAACAAGAAAGAAGTTGAAACGAAATTCAATGAAATCAGCGCCGCGTATAAGCTGATTGAGAACAAAGAAGCCCGCGAAAAATTCGAGAAAGGCGCGTATGACGAGCTATTCGCGGATGCTCCATTCAGAGGCGGGCCGTTTTACAACAAATTTCAGGATGGCGGCGGGCGATATGCCTATCATTTTGATGGAAATCCCGAGGAGCTTTTCAGGTCATTTTTTTCAGGATTCAAAGGTGAAGGCGCCGGTATGGATTTACCGGGAGAGGATCATTTCTTCACCATGGAGATAGACCTTAAAGATGCCATAGCCGGTATAGAACAGGAAATCATGCTGGCTGAAGGAAAGAGAATAAAGGTCAGGATACCGGCAGGCGTTAATGACAAAGAAAAATTGAGATTTAAAAACCAGGGCGGACCGGGTATAGGCAAAGGCAAACCGGGTGATGCCTACGTGGAGATATCGATCAGACCTTCCAGTACATTCAAAATAAACGGCAGCAATCTTGAAATTGAAATACCATTAAGTCTGGATGAGGCGGTCAACGGTTCGAAGATCAAAGTCCCGACAATAGATGGATCGGTTGTGTTGACTGTCCCCCCGGGTGTCAACACCGGGGCAAAGCTTCGCATAAAGGAGAAAGGCATGCCGGCAGGAAAGGGCAAAGGCCGCGGTGACCAGATTGTAATCATAAAGGTAATGCTGCCGGAAAACGCGGATGCTGAATTCAGGGAATTCATTAAAAACTGGAGCGCCAATCACTCATATAATCCCAGAGAAATACAGTAACTCCGGAGAAAGAACAATGGAATATAAAATAACATACGAGATTACGGAAGTAATCGAAATATTTGAAGTCAATGAAGTTTTTATATATGACTGCATTGAGAGGGAGTGGATCATCCCGATCGATTCCCGAAACAAACTTTTGGACAGAGAAGACATCGCGAGAATACTGCTGATTAAGGATCTCAAGGAAGATTTTGGCGTTAATGATGAATCCATTCCAATTATATTGCATTTAATCGATCAGCTGCACTGGTCGCAGGTGCAAATCAAGCATTATCTCGATATTATTGCAAAATGATTACATCGTCGGGGAAGGATTTCTCGATCAACCGGTCATATTCTGACACCACACTAAAATACGGGAATAAAAAAGGAAATTACCAGAGGTTCCCTGTAGATATTAATCACGATTTTTTTAATAAAGTATCAAATTAGTACTTTACATGAAGCAATATCTCAATTCCATATTTAATAACAACATAAAAAGAAGTATATGGTATTTTTGATATATCTACTAATGCGGTGTTTTGATTAGCATCTTTCCAAAACAGGATGAAAAAAGTTAAAAAACTGATTACCCGCATTGCCGGTGAAAAAGTCGGCGGGTCCCGCATATTCCCCATCGCCACAAAAATAGTGCTGATATTCGTCTTCCTCATCCTGCTGTCAAATTTCTCCTCCCACTACATCAGCCTGATGCTCTACCGGGGCGAGATGATCATGATGACGAAACAGCACCTGGTCAAGGACCTGCGCGACGTGTACACCTTCGCCAAAACGCAGCACGAGGTGTTCGCGGCCGGCGGGAACGAACAGGCCTGCATCCGCTCGATCGAGGAAAAGTCGATCATCGAGTTTAAAAACAACAATTCGATGCTGATCGGCGTGAAAAAAGACGGCGGTGTGCTTCTTCAGGCGTCGCGCGGCGCGCGCATTGCGTCCTTCCCCGATGCAAAAAACCTGACGCTCATGAATGAAAATCTGAAGAACGGAGTAAAGGAAGGGTTCATCACCTTCAGGCTGGCCGATAAAAACTACTTTGGCGTGTACAAATACAACACGGACTGGAACGCGTTTTTTCTCCGTGCGGAGGAATTCAACGAGTTTTACGCCCGGTCCAGGAAAATCTTCACCACCATCACCGTCGTCATCGTGGTGATCAGCCTGCTCTGCGCCGTCGCCGGCGTGCTCATTCTGGGCTACGTGCTGCGCCACATCGGCCGCATGACCGATTCCATCATCGGCATGACACGCAACAAGAAACTCGGCATCGTCGACCTCGAAGGCGCGCAGGCCGACGACGTGACGTTCCTCGGCATGGCGTTCAACTCGCTTTCCAACACCATCGGCAATTTATTGCAGATATTCCAGAAATTCACCAACAGGGACATCGTCGTCAGGGCATACGAGGAGCGCGAGATACGGCTGGAGGGCAGCAGGCGCGAGCTGACGTGCCTCTTCTCCGACATCAAGAGCTTTACCAACATGACGGAGGTCCTCGGCACGGAGATCATCACGCTGCTGAACCTGCACTACACGAAGGTGATCAACATCATCCTTGCGCACGAAGGAATCGTCGGCTCCATCATCGGAGACGCCCTGCTCGCGGTGTACGGGGTGTTCCCGGAATCGGAGCGGATGAAGTCGTACCAGGCGGTGCTCACCGGGTACAAAATCCACGAGGTGGCGAAGGAAATACGCGGGCAGATGATCAAGGTGCGTGAAAACATCATCGCAGGCAAAGGCGCTCTCACCCCGCAGGAGGAGCGAGTGTACCAGGCGGTGCTGATTGAAGTGGGCGTGGGCATCGACGGCGGCATGGTGTTTTACGGCAACATCGGCTCCCATGAGCGGATGACCAACACCGTGATCGGCGATAACGTCAACTCGGCGTCCCGCCTCGAGGGCCTCAACCGCATCTACCACGTCCCGGTGATCTGCTCCGAATACGTCAAGCAGGACATAGAGCGCAACGTCCCCGAGGCGAAGATGAAATTCCTGGAGATCGACACGGTGCGAGTCAAGGGCAAGACCGAAGGGAAAAAGATATTCTGGCCCATCCCCAGATCCGAGATCGGCCGCGACATGCAGGGCCAGATGACGCTTTTCTCCGACGCGCTCGGGATGTACTACGCCGGAAAATGGGAGAAGGCGCGAAAATCCTTCGACCGGTGCACTCTTCCCATGGCGGACGTGTTCCGCATGAGGACCTCCACAGCCGAATGCCCCAGGAACTGGAACGGAATATGGACCATGGACTCCAAATAACCCGGCGGCAGGGCTGATACCGGCATGAAAACCGAAAAAGGAAAAGTGAAAACACAGCAGCCCGTCGAAACGCCCACTTCCCTCTTTTTGCAGAAGGACATGGTGGCGCCCGGCGAAAAGGCGGTGGTGTACAGCATCGA
>CAZPZJ010000167.1:6006-7957 GCA_964591055.1 uncultured Leptospiraceae bacterium | reverse complement strand
CGGCGAGCTCTTCAATTTTCGCCAGCTCCATGTTCGCAAGGCTGAACCTACCCGGCATGGACCGCCTCCATCGCCTCACGCATCGCCGTTACCTTGCGGCAGACCTCCCCGCCGTGGATGGCGTCAAGGGCCTTTTTGTAGTGCGCCCCGAACTCCGTATTGAGGTTGTCGCCATCGGAGGACAGGTAGAGCGCCAGCGCCGCGTTCATCGCGAGGAGCTTTCCCAGCGCGGTCGGCCGGGGAGAGTGCACGGTTTCCATGAAAAGCGCGGCGTTCTCCCGGGCCGACAGGCCGCGCGGTATCGAGACCGCCTCTTTCGCGCTGATGTGTTTTTCCGGGTGGATCGCGTAAAACCTGACGCGCTCATCGACCACCTCGTAGACCATCGTGTGGCGCACCGGGGATACCTCGTCCATCCCGCCCTCTGCTGAATAGAGTAGCGCCCTTTCGTAGCCGAGCCCGGCCACCACCTGCGAGTACACCGGAAGAAAGTCCGGATGGAAGACGCCGATCATCTGCCTCGCGGGAAACGCGGGATTGGTGATCGGGCCGAGAAAATTGAAGATGGTGCGTATGCCCAGCGCCTTGCGCACCGGCGCGGCGTGCTTCATCGCCGGGTGGTACTTCGGGGCGAACATGAACACGAACCCGTGGCGGTCATAGAACTGCGCCGCGTCGTCCCCGGTGAGGTCGATCGCAAGGCCCAGCTCCTCGAGGAAGTCCGCCGAACCGCTTTTGCTGGACACGGACCGGTTGCCGTGCTTGGTGACCCCGATCCCCAGAGAGGCGAGCACCAGCGCGACGGCGGTGGAGATGTTGAATGAGTGCGAGTTGTCCCCCCCGGTCCCGCAGGTGTCGATGTGGGAGCCCCCCTTCACGTCGAGCCGCGTGGCGAATTTTCTCATCGAGCGCGCAGCGCCGAGTATCTCCTCCGGGGTTTCACGGCGAACCCGCATGGCGGCAAGGAGCGCCGAAAGCTCAATTTCGCTCACCCCGCCCCCGAACACCGAGTCGAAGAGCGCCTCGCTGGCGACGGCGTCCAATGTACCGCCCTCACTGACAAATCCGATCATCTCCCTGACTGTGCGCATACGCACCTCCTATAAAATTCCGTATTATTTCCACACCGAAGCCCGAACCGCACGATTCGGGGTGAAACTGCACTCCCCACAGAAAGCGCTCCCGGTGCCGCACCGACATCACCTCGCCGTCCGATGAGCGCGCCATCACCTCAAAGCAGGGCGGCAGTTCGCTTTCGACAG
Source organism: uncultured Leptospiraceae bacterium (assembly GCA_964591055.1). GTDB lineage: Bacteria > Spirochaetota > UBA4802 > UBA4802 > JAGODF01 > CAZPZJ01. The sequence continues at coordinate 6,695 of CAZPZJ010000167.1, read as the reverse complement.
CGGCCAGCGAGTGGTAGCGCACGGCCGGGAAGGGCGAGGGAACTCCCGCAAAAAGCGCTCCCCCGTAATGCTGTACGCTGTCGTCCTTGCCGTGCATGACGCAGCGCGCGCGGTCCACCCTGCCGCCGAGCGCGTGCACCATTGCCTGCATCCCCAGGCACACCCCCAGCATCGGCAGCGAGGCGAAGAGCCCGACCGCTTCCAGCGTCAACCCGGAGTGCTCGGGGCGGGAGGGGCCCGGTGAGAGTACGATTCCGGCGTAGCGCGAGGCGTCGATCATCCCGACCGGACAATCGTTGCGCACCACCTCCATCTCCTCTCCGCACGACGCGAAGCACTGCACCAGGTTGTATGTGAACGAATCGTAGTTATCGATCATGAGAAACATGAAGCGCCTCCCCTTCCGCAATCACCGCGTATTCAAGACTTGCCGCCAGCGCCCCCAGCTTGTGCCGCATCTCAGCGATCTCTCGCTCCGGCACGCTGTCGTACACGATGCCGGCCCCGGCCTGCAGGTATCCGCCCTCCCCGTTGAACACCGCGGTGCGGATGGCGATGCAGGTGTCGCAGCGGCCGTTGTAACCCAGGTAGCCTATCGCCCCCGCGTACACGCCGCGCCCCACAGCCTCGAGTTCGTCGATCATCTCCATCGCCCTCACCTTGGGCGCCCCGCTCACGGTCCCCGCGGG
>CAZPZJ010000167.1:0-5906 GCA_964591055.1 uncultured Leptospiraceae bacterium | reverse complement strand
CCTTCGATGTCGGCGCGCATCGAGTACACCGCCTGGATCGCCTCGCCGTCGGCGATGAGCTGTCGTATTGTCCCGATACTGGCGGTTGCGCTCTCATCGTCCTCAACATACCTGAGCGTCACGGGAGAGGGCCTGGCCGGAAGGTAGGGCACCGTTGCGCGCCTGATCGCCTCCAGCACGCCGGACTCCAGCTCCCCGAGGCGATTGAGCGCGGCGTCGTAGCGCCCGGCGATGGAGCCTTCCCGCCCCGGATACATGCAGGTGGCGATGTGGTAGCGCCCCGTTTTGTTGTCGTGGACGATGAACTCGTCCACCTGCGCAAGCTCCGCCAGCGGCTCATCGCAGCGCTCCCGGACAGGGCGGCGCAGAATGCCCGCGTAATTCGCCATGCCGTACCCCAGGTAGCCGCAGAGGCCGCCGCTGAACGGGCCGAACCGCGCGTACGCCGGGGAGCGGTAGCGTCCCATTTCGGCGCGGAGCATGTGGAAAAAATCCCCCTGATGACGGACAATCCCGCGCGGCGATTCCTCGACCGTCTCAGCGCCCAGGAAACGCAGCGTCCGCGCCGGATTCAGGCCGATAAATGAGAAACGGCTCCAGGTTTTGTTTTCCCTTGCGCTTTCAAAAAAAAGCACGTTTCCACGCTCATGCAGCGCCTTGAGCAGTGAAAGAAGGCCAACTTCCGAAAAATCCATTTCCCTGTAGACGGGGATGCGATTATAACGGCGGGCGAGGCTTTTCACTTTTTCAAACGGCGGATAGATCATACCGGTGCTCTCCAAAAAAAATGCCGCGGCTCATTGCTGTCCCGCGGCATTCCTGTAAAAAAAACCGCGGGTGGCTGCCCACCCGCGGTTTCATAGTAATCATGATATCAGCGCTGAAAGGTGGACACCTCCTTGAAGGTCCACCACCACCAGCACATTCCCGATGCAGTTGTCACGGCCGGTTGCCGCTTCATACGTTTCTCCATATAGAAACACATAATGACAACCATTAATAGCACGCCCGCGCGCCTGTCAATAAAAAATATTATAAATGGAAATAAAAAAGCCCGGCAATGAACCGGGCTTTCCATTTCCAATAGTTGTATCGCTTATATAACCTGTACCCGAACGGCTCTCGGACCTTTTTCACCTTTCTCTATTTCAAACTCCACCTTGGCCCCTTCCTGAAGGGTCTTGAAACCGTCACCCATGATGCCCGTGTGGTGCACGAAATAATCGCGACCGTCACACGTAATAAAACCGAAACCTTTCTGATCGTTGAACCACTTTACTGTACCTTGTGCCATACTGCAAACTCCTGAAAGTTTTTTTCCGGGAAAATCCCGACAGGATCGGCCAATAAACCACCATAACGATTACTTGAAACGACGGGTAAGCTTACGGGAGGATTTATACAGCTCAATCTCTCAAAGGCCATCCTACATAAGCCTGAAAAAGTATCAATAATTAAATACTTTTACCGTGGATTTTTTTCAATTTTCTCCGCAATAAAAAACAGCTCCCCGGCGTCATGAATATCACAGCAAAAGGGGGGACAATGAAACGAAAACTGGTTTTTTTCATAACCGGCATTTCGCTTGCAATCCTTACTGGAGCGCTGGCGATGAAAAACCACATCAAGGCGTTCTTTTACATCGACCACATGGAACGGCATGAGCGCACGGCCAGAATGAACGTGGAACGGGTTGTCGATTCACTCCAAATAGCGGAAGGTGATATTATCGCCGATATCGGGGCCGGTTCGGGCCTTTTTACGCGGCTGTTCGCGCACAAGGCGGGAAATGCCGGGCATGTATACGCGGTGGACCTCAACAGGGAGCTTCTGCGGCATATCGAGCAGGACGCTCATAAGATGAACATGCCGAATATCACCACGGTGCGCGCCCTTGAGCACGATCCCCGGATCCCGGTCCAGGTTGACCTCATCTTCATGTGCGACACCCTGCATTACATTGAGGAACAGGAGCGCTACGTGCGCACCGCCAGCTCGTATCTGAAACCGGGCGGCCGCTTCGCCATTATTGACTTCACGCGCAACTGGCCTCCGATGTCGATCCGCTTCACCGCTGATGATCTCACCGCATGGATGGAGCGCGCAGGACTCGCGCGTGAGGCCGACTATAACTTCGTCGAGGACGAATTCTTCCTTGTTTTCAGAAAACGCGCTTCACAGTGACAATACAGACATAGTGAATCCGCCTGATGCGGAAACAACGCTCCAACATGAATGTATTTATTTATAAAAATATATTTGACATATCTAACTTCCTGCTCCATCTTCACCATCGATGATTCAAAAAGCATGCGCCCGCCCGTGGAGGCGCAGATGGCGGAAGAGACAACCGGAAGCATCTCATAAAACATCCCGGAGTGGACGCTGTGGCCTGGCGCAACCGGCGAGCGCGAACACATCATCAATCAGGCAGGACTGTTGAATGAATTGCCGACATACAAGAACGTATTTTATTCTGTGCTTACTCGCACTCCTGGCCCGGCAGTCCTTTGCCTTCGGTCACGAGGAGGCTGCGGCTGCCGCTCCCACTGTCCACACGCACGGATTCGGGTTTTACGCTGCGCTCTTTCAGGAAAAGCCCACACCCTGCGACGCAGCCCACCTCAACTATGAGTTCACCAGAAACGGATCCGCAGATCACGGGCACGACGGGGAAGACGAGGCCGACATACACGAGGTCACGCTCTCCCTTGCGCACTCGTTCGCGGACTGGATCGGCGTCGAGCTTGCGGCCCCGTGGACTGTTGAAGAGCGCTCCGATGAAACCGAACAGCGCGCGGGCGATATACACGCTTCAATCCGGGTGGCGGGCTTTCTTGCCGGACCGATCGTGCACGGCGTCGGGATAGGCGTGGGAATACCCGTCGAGGAGGACGGACACACCCATGTTGAGCCAAGCTACAGCATCGGCTACCCCGGAAGATTCTTCCAGGCGGCCCTGACGCTGTACATGGAAATACCGATCGAAGATGACAATGAAAGCGGCAGGGCTGCGGGAAGCGCGGCATACGCTGTCATCAGGGCCGCAGGCTGGCTTCACCTCATCGCCGAGATCAGCACCGAAAGGACGCTCTCCGGCGAGGAGGAGGGCGAATGGCGCGCTGACGTAGCCGCGGGATTCCGGGTGTTTCCATTCGGAGGTTCGGACGCGAGCATCGCCTTCGGCGTGAAGGCGCCTCTTGCCGGCGACCACTACGACTGGAGCACGCTCTTCGCCCTGATGTACCACATCTGATCGCGGCGTCCTTACCGGCCGCGTTTCACAGCAGCATTTCCCGGAACAGGGCGTACGGTATGGACGGGCGTTCTTCATATTGAGCCGATAATGCGCGCAACGACCTCCTCGACACCGAGACCGGCGCAGTCGATGACGACATCGGCGTACTGCCCGTACAGGGGCGCCCGCTCCCGGAACACATCGCGGAGCGTCCGCCCTTTTGCGATCGCCACTCCCCTGCCCGTCATGGAGCCGATCCGCTTTTCAATTTCATCGCATTCGAGTTTCAGATACACGACAACGCCGTGACGGCGCAAGCGGCGCATCGACTCACCGCCGTAGACAACGCTGCCGCCCGTCGCGATGACGCAATTGTCCCGGTCAAGGTGAACAACCGCCTCCTCCTCGATTTGCAAAAATTGTTCAATCCCTTCCGTGTCGATGATCTCCTGCAGCAGCCGCCCCTCCCGCTCCTGGATGAGAAGGTCCGTGTCGGCAAAGGTCATTCCCAGGGCTTTTGCCACCAGCACGCCGGTGGTGCTTTTCCCGGCGCCGGGCATCCCGATCAGAACAATGTTTTTCTTTTTCCCTTTCATTCCCGCCAGATCCTTTCTCCTTTCCGGTGCGAATTTGAAACCGGAATCGCCGTCCCGGGCAATCATTTTTAGTTGACCCCGCCGATCAGGCATGATAGAGTGCTGCACACTTCAGCGAAGCCCCTGAAGCTGCGCGGGGCATCGCGAGCATTCACGATCATTCAATTCGCATATAGGATCACTGTAATCATGAGCCTGACAACCAAAAAACTGCTGCTTTTTACCGCCGGAGCGGCGTGCATCGCCCTCGCCTGCCTGTTTTTTTACTCTTCGCTGGTAACGATACCGGCAACAAACGAATGGTGGAAAAACGAGTCCGTTCAAACGTCCGGAACGATTGTCGAAGTCCGCCAGGATTACAGGAACCGCGTGTACGTCTATTATCCGGTAATCGAATTCCGCACCGCCGGCGGGGAAAGTATCCGCTTTTCCCCCAATATCTTTTCCTCCAGCCCCGACACCTACGCGCCGGGCCGGCCGATTGCCGTACGTTACAGCCGGAACAATCCCCGGACCGCGTATATCGACTCGGAATCCCTCGATACGGGAACAATATGGGCGACGCTGATTTTCGGCGCCGGCCTTCTGCTTGCGGGCCTGTGGCTTGTCATCGCCGGGGTGAGGAAAAAACCGGCCGCGAACTGACATACATCAGCAGGATGAACACCGGCCTTCCAATGCGCTCAGGGGGGCGAAGGAGACCGCTATGACGAAACTCAACATCGCGCTCATCTCATGCATCGCCATCCTGTGCGCCTGGACGCTGCGGGCCGACGCCGCCCTCAGCGAAGGGGCTTTTTACAACAGGCTCCGAGCGGAAATCAACACCGCGACCAGTGCGCGGGACCGGAACGCCATGGCGCGCGAGATGGCTCCGCGAAATTTCATGTCCGCCGATCTTGACCGGATAGCCTACCTGCGCAACCGCCCCCGTCTTCTCGCGTCGCTGCAACAGGTACAGGATCGAAACCGGATCGAATACGCGCGGATTACCGCACCACCCGCAGGACGCGGCGGACAGTCCCGACCGGGAAAGACCATGGCCAACCGGGGCGAGGCGACGGAACCGGCGCAATCATCCTCCCCCCTCGAGTTGAATTCGTTCATCTGGCGCCTTCCCTCCCTCAGCGCACGCGCCGGCATGGACTACTTCTTCATCGACCCGGGATACCTGCTCCCCGACGACCAGCAGGTGCGGATTAAATCGCACCCCTTCTACTACTACGACGTCAAGGCGGGAATACGCTTCAACTTCATCGGGTTCGACGCGCGGCTCAAGAACAGCATCCTGGATTTCGGCGGCGACAACCTCAATGAAAACTACGTCAACAGGGAGGACATCACCTCAAAAGAGGAGGAAGCGAAAACCAGGGAGCGAGTTCTCAACCTCGTGGGATTCTTCACCCCGTTCAAAATCAGGACCGGCGAGCGCTACAGCGTGGGGCTTTACGCCAACGGGGAGTATCGACTCTTTCAGACGGAAGTCGACGTGGACACTCCCACGACGTTCAGGGACCGCTCAACGACCGTGACGCTCAATCCGGGCGAGACCAACCTCGTCAACATGTTCACCCAGGCGTACACCCTGGGCCTGGTGTTTTCACGCCAGGCGTACAAGATCGCGTTCGGTTACCGGTACATCCAGATTGACGCGCCTCACTTTGTAAAGGACGCCAACGCGGTCGAAACCATCACCTCGAAAACTCATTCAGTGTACGTGTACAACGAGTCGAAGCGGGGCAACTACCGCTTCACCTGCGAAGGCACATACGGGCTGTCACGCTTCAACAGGCCTGACGGAACGGCGGTGAAGCACATTTACGATTACGAGGAAACCCCGTCCGGCTACGAACCGCGTTCCACGCGCAGGTTCTACCGGTCGCAGGTGAGGAACACCTACGGCGTCGTTGTGTGGGGGCACGTGACGTTCGGCCTGTACCTGGGGTATTCCGGCTACGTCCCCGTCTACGATCAGACCACGCCGGCCATCGCCATATCGCTTGCGGCGCAGGCGTACTCGTTTTACAAGAGCCACAGCTACGGATTCGTGTCGGTGCTTCAGGCCCCGGCCG
>CAZPZJ010000166.1:0-8006 GCA_964591055.1 uncultured Leptospiraceae bacterium | reverse complement strand
TAGCTCCAGAGCTCATAGCCGTTTACCGAAAAACCGTTGGTTGCCTGGAAATAGAGGATATTGTTCATCGTGGTGAAATTATTCGGAGATGAGTCGCCGGAAGGATTGATGTTCGAAATCTGTACCGTACCGGGCAGAGTGCCATCGCTCAACCATAGTTCTATTCCATCGGTGCCGTTGGTTGCCTGAAAATACAGCGTGTTGTTCATGACAAAGAAATTGGCGGGACTCGAACTCCCTGCTCCGGCGTAAATCTCAAGCTGTGTGGTTGTGGTACCGTCTGTCGTCCACAGCTCAGTGCCGTTCGTGCCGTCGGTGGCGCTGAAAAAAACAAGCCCGTTGGCGGTGGTCAGGTCCTGGGGATTTGAGGAGTTCACTCCTGTATAAATGTTCATGACAAGCGATGGAGCGGCGAATGTGTCCTCCATCCTCCACAGTTCGGTGCCGTTTACCGTTTCGGTTGCCTGGAAATAAATGTAGTTATTGAGCACCGCGAAGTAGTCCGGAGATGAGTCGGCAGCTACCGGATTTATATCCATTGCCATGGTTGTGCCGGCGGCCGTGCCGTCGCTCACCCACAACTCGGCGCCGTTTGTCCCGTCCGTGGCCTGGAATACGGCGTGGTCGTTGAACGCGACAATGTGCTTGGGATTCGCGTTGCCGGAGGGATTGATGTCCTTAACAAGCATGGTCCCCCCGGCCGTTCCGTCAGAGACCCACACCTCCTGGCCTTCCGCCGCGGTATAGGCGGTGAAGATGAAGTTTCCATTGCATACGATTATCTCAGAGGGGGATGAATTGGCGGGGCCGGGGTTGATGTCCGCCACAATTTTCACCACGAGGTCGTCGAAGTCAAGCGCGCTCGGCGCGGTCGTTTCGCCCTCGGGCCCGGTGGTGTACGCCAGAATATGCGTGGCGCCCGAAGGCACGGCGGTGTCCGCGTCGAAGGTGTAGGTGAGGTCTGCGCCGGTCGCGGCCAGCGTGGCGATCGCGCTCTGGCCGGCGAGCTTGTTGGAGGCTCCCGATCCCCAGTAGAGCGTGTACCCGGTGACGCGCGTCTCATCCGCCGCTTTCACAATGGAGAGCGTTCCCGTGATCTGGTCCTCATCGAAATCCGTGTCCACAAAGCTCATCGCCCCGGGGGTGGAGGATTGCACGGAGATAGCCCCGGTGAGCGTATCATAGACGGTATCCGCGCCGCACGCGGGAAAAAAAGCCGCCGCGAAGAGGGCGCATACTGTGAACAGGCGTTTCATGGTGTCTCCGGCATTATGTACTAATATACCTCGTCCCTACCTTATAAGGCAAATCATTATCGCAAAAAATCCCGGTCTCCGATTCGCCGGGAAGGGGTACTATCACACCTTTTAATAGTGCACCCCCACCATCAGGAAATAATGCAGGGATTTCATCGGCTCGCCGCTGAACATGATCATGGAGTACTCCGCCCCCAGCTCGAAGTGCATGATCCCGTAGATCTGGTATTCCACCGACAGGCCGGCGCAGTAATACGGCTTGGTTTCCTCTGTCTTGAATTCATTTCCTGAGAGCTTGGACGTGTAAGAAAACTCCGCCTTGGCGGCGCCTCCCCCCGCGCGCAGAAAGAGGTTCAGCGGGTAGTCGAGGTGGGTGGCCACGCAGAGTCCCACGCCGTACATGAGCATCTCCATCGCATGGCGCTGTACGCCCGGCGCCTCCATCCCCTCTAGGCTGTGCATGGAGCCGAACGCCTCGATCCCGGCGTGGCGGAATATCCCGGTTGTGCCGAAGACGCCCCCTGAAAGCCTCACGCCCTTCATGTCCTGTTCATACAGGTCGCTCCACGGCGACATGGGAGTCATTGCGCCAAGCCCGGCGTTGAGCCTGAAGCGGTAGTTGTAGTGCTTCTCGCGCGAATCTCCCTCCTTGAGCTCGATCCTGAAGTCGCGCCACTCGGTCTCGGACCCGAGCCTGCCGAAGATGTTGATCGCGGAGACCTTGAGCCGGTAGTCTCCCGGAGGAAGCGCAAAGCGGATATCGCTTGCCTCCACGCTCTTCTTCAGGGCTTCCCTGCCCTGCGCATCGAGGACAGTCACCTCGTACCGTGTCGCGCCGTCGACGTCGTCCCAGTCAAGGCTCAGGCTTTTCCCCTTGCTCTTCTCGAACATGATTTTCTGGCGGGTTTCGTTGATCCTGCTTTTGGCCTTTTCCACGTCGCGGGCGTATTTTTCCTGCACGATGGATTCGGCTTTGCGCTGGGCTTCAAGGTTGCCGGGATTTTTTGAGAGGATGTCGTTCCACACCTCGAGCGCCTTTTCCAGGTCGCCCGCCTCATAGTAGCGCTGCGCGACGGATTCCGGCCCGGCCCCCGTCTGGGAGCGCGCGGCGCCGGCGGTAAGGGCGACGGCGAGAACCGAAGCGATGATCGGCATGATGACGCGGGCGGGATTCATTGATTGTCGCGGCCTGTCCTGTTCCGGTGTTCTTTGCGTTTGCACTTGTTCATGTCGGTCGGCCTTTATCAAGTATAATATCGGTGGATGCGGGGAGTGAAATAAAATCTTTCACGGCAGCTTTCCCGGCCACAGGTCGCTGGAGGCGAATAAAATCAACAGGAGGCACTTTTTTTGTTGACACAAATCCATGTTCTTATTATTGAACACTACATTCAGTATCGTTTAAAAGGATACGGAACAGCGATGAACGCCCAGGTGGTGGAATCTGGTAGACACGCATGGTTGAGGGCCATGTGGGAATTTCCTGTGTGGGTTCAAGTCCCGCCCTGGGCACATTCTGAAGCGAGGTTATCAGCAACCTCGCTTTTTTATTGGCGGGATTTTCCGGCCCGTCGCTTTAATAACGGAAGAAATTAACATAATTTTCACAACATTTTTATGAAAAACCGGCGTCCTGACGATAGATATAATAAGGAAGGACGGTTATGTCACGCATTTTCACGGAACAGGAGGAAACGCCATAACCACACAGCACAAAAAGGCATGAAACAGAGATTGTGCCACGATTGATATGAGAGGTGGAGGTGTAGTATGGAATACCACATCAATGACGACTACGAACTGATCGCCAAGCACTGTCCCCGGTGCGAGTCGCTTGTCATGGCGCAGGTGGTCAAAACGCTCAACGGAAGCGTGTACCGCTACCGCGACATGAGATGCTCCAACTGCGAGTGGAAAAGCCCCGTCGAGGGATGAGGCGGGCGCGAAGGGCGTGCGGTGCTTCCGCCGCTACAATTGAAAATTAAAGATGCGGATCGCGTTGTGTGTTGTCGTCTGCGCGATTTTTTCCTCGCTCTCCCCGAGGATTTCAGAGGCCGCCCTCAGGTTGTACAGGATGTTGGACGGCGTGTGGAGCGAGTCTTTCGCTTCCACGGGGGGGATGTCGGGGCTGTCGGTCTCAAGCAGGAACCGGTCAGGATAGATTTCCTTCAGCATGTCCGACCGCTTTCGGCTGTTGCGGTATGTCAGAATGCCGCCCAGCGAAAAGCTCAGGTTGTACTTTGCAAGACTGCGTGCGATCTCGGCGTTTCCCGAAAACGAGTGCACAATCCCGCCGCTTTCAGGCGTTCCCAGCCGCTTCAGCGACTCAACGAGCTCATTAAACGCGCCCCTGCAGTGGATGATCACGGGCAGGTTGATTTCCCGTGCAAGGGAGAGCTGCGCCTCGAATACCGCGCGTTGCGTTTCAAAGGGGGGAGAGTCGACTTTGCGGTCAAGCCCGATCTCGCCGATGGCGACCGCCCCGGATTTGGCGGCGCCCGTCAGCCCGGTTACGCGCTCGAGGTCGCCGTCTTCGATGTACCACGGATGGATGCCGAGGCTTGCGTACACAATGCGATAGCGCCGGGCCAGCTCCAGCGTGAATGCCCACTGGGACGGCGTGATCGACGAAGTGACGAGCGCGGCCAGCCCGGCCCTTTCCGCCTCATCCACGACGCGGTCCCGGCATCCGTCGTAGAGCCCGCTTTCCAGGTGGCAGTGCGCGTCGACGAGGCGCATCACTCACCGATCACTTTCACCAGCACCCGCTTGGGCCTTCTGCCGTCGAACTCGGCGTAGTAAATCTGCTCCCACGGCCCGAAATCCAGCTTGCCGCCGGTTATCGCCACCACCACTTCGCGCCCCATGATGGTGCGCTTGATGTGCGCATCGCCGTTGTCCTCGCCGGTGCGGTTGTGCCGGTAGCGGCTGAGCGGCTCGTGGGGCGCAAGGTTTTCCAGGAAATCGTCAAAGTCCTGTATGAGCCCGTTTTCCGCGTCGTTGATGTACACCGATGCGGTGATGTGCATGGCGTTGACCAGGCACAGGCCCTCCATCACGCCGCTTTTACGCACGATTTCCTCGACCGTGCCTGTGATGTTGAGGTACTCGCGGCGGCTCTTCGTGTTGAACGTCAGGTGCTCGGTAAAGGATTTCATTGCCTCCTCCGCGCGTCAGTGTTGTGCGATGATCTTCTCAATCATGGAAGTCACGGTCGGCAGCAGCGCCTCCAGTTGCTCGATCTCCCCGGCGGCGAAATTGGAAAGAAGGTAATCAGCCACCGCCAGGTCGGGATCGGCCGGCCGCCCCACGCCGACGCGGATGCGGTGAAAATCGCCCGTTCCCAGCTCGGCCATGATGGAGCGCACGCCGTTGTTGCCCTTGTGCCCGCCCCCGAACTTGGCGCGCACCTCGCCGAACGCGAGCTCGATCTCGTCGTGGAGCACGATCAGGTTGTCGGGCTTTTCCTTTTTGAACTGGAGCGCGGCGCGCACCGCCGCTCCGCTGTTGTTCATGTAGGTCTGGGGAAACAGGAACATCGTCTCGACGCCGGCGATCGTCCCGCTTCCCGTGAGCGAGCTGTATTTTTCGGAGCGCACGCTGATGCCGTAGCGCCCGGCTGCAAGCCCTCCGAGAATAAATCCGGCATTGTGGCGGTTTCGCGAGTATTTCTTCCCGGGATTTCCGAGGCAGGCGATTATCATCATACTGGTGTCCGGAGGTTTCCTGAAATGCGCCGCGCGATCAATGTGTTCCATCGAGGAAGGCGCACGCCTCGTCGTAAGTTTCTACGATGTTGAGGTGCTTGTGCAGGTCGGTCACAGTGAAGAGCTTGGACATCTCGCCACTCATGCCGTAGAGAACGAGGGACAGGTTTTCACTTTTCGCCCGGTTGTTCTTGGCGATGATGAGTCCCAGGCCCGAGCTGTTGATGAAGTTCAGGTCGGAGAGGTCCAGCAGCACGTGCCTGCCCTGAACGATCGCATGGGTGAGCGCCTCGTCGAACTGGTGCATGTTCTCGTTTGACAGCGATCCTTCAACCTTCATGACGATGTGATTGTCCCTGCTTTGCGCACTTATCTTCATGGTGATGATCCGCCGGTAATGGTGTCGGCAATTTCCGCTATTGTCCGCGAATTCTACATCATGCCGATGAGATGTCAAGATATTTCATCATCGTGCAGCGGCCTTTGTTGGCGCGCGTTTCGGTGAATGCCAATGGCTGGAATAATTCAGTTGACAATTGGATGTCGCGGGCAAAAGTGGATTTTCACCAAGAGGTTGTGCAATGAGATCAGCGAGAATCATCGCCCCGGGACGTTTCGAGGTGTTCGAGGAGCCGGTTCCTTCCGCCGGGGAGGGACAGGTGCTGGTGCGCCTGCGCAAGGCCGTGCTCTGCGGCTCGGACTATCCGTATTTCGCCAACACCTTCGCCCCGTCATCCTACCCGCTGCCCCCGGGCTACCCCGGCCATGAGTGCCTGGGCGTGGTGGAGCTTTCCAACAGCAATGAATTCGCGAAGGGCGATCTCGTCATGTACTATCCTCCGGGGCTTGACGCCTACAAGGAGTACCATGTCGCCTCGCCCGCCCGGCTGCAGAAGCTGCCGGAGGGAAAGGACCTCAACGTGCTGGTGATGACGCAGGTGCTCGGCTGCGTGGCGCACGCGGTGTTCCGCATCGACAAGCCCGACAACCGCGACGTGGTGGTGATGGGGCAGGGCCCGATAGGGCTTCTCTTCACTGCGCTGATGAAGCTGCACGGCGCGCGGCGCGTGATCGCGGTTGACCCGCTTGACTGGCGCCTTGATACCGCGAAAAGGCTCGGCGCGGATGTTGTGATCAATCCCGGCAGGGAGGACGCGGAGAAGGCGGTCGCTTCACTCACGAACGGCCGCATGGCCGACATCGTCATCGACGCGTACGGGCAGGACGTGGCCGTCATCAACCGCTGCTTCGATCTGGCCCGCCACAGCGGCCAGGTGGCGTTTTTCGGGATATGCCTGGAGGAGTCGCCGCGCCTGAGCTTCAACACGTTCTTCCGCAAGGAGCTGCGCATGATCGCCTCGGTGGGGCCCGACCTCGCGGTCGACTACCCCTACAGCCTGAGCCTGATCCTGCGCGGGGCGGTCGACGTGTCGCTGCTGGTGACCCACGTGATGCCGTTCGAGAAAATTCAGGAAGCCTTTGAGCTTGCAGCCGGGCGCAGGGACAACGTCATCAAGGTGGTCCTGGATTTTTAAGGCGCTCATGCCGCGCCGCCGTTCATGACTGTTGCCGGTTCCATGCCGCGTCTGCCGGCGAAACCGCGCTATTATAGAGTCGAAGGAAACCGCTATGCCCCGTGCCCGTATTTTCGGATATCTCGCCGTCGCCGTATCGCTGGCGTGCGCGGCGATGTTTGTGTATTTCGGATTCGTTGAAACGCTGTGTTGCCCCGGCGCTCCCGCCGGGAACGCGTACTACGCGTTCGCCGTCCCCATCGGCTTCGCCGCCCTGCTCGTGCTGGGCGCGGGCTTCTGGATCGGATGGACAATTCTTACAATAAAGGTGGCACCTCCCATGCCTGAAATCGTCGATAAAAGAGACTTCGCAAAACTCAAGGCCTTCCTGCTCTGCCTGATCACCGCCGCCCTTGCCGCGCTGTTCCTGTACGGCGTGTACGTGAAAAGCTTCTGGGCGCTCGCACTGCCCGCCGCCGTCATCACGCTGGTGGTGCTGGGAATGGTCTTCTGGGTCGGAGTCGCGATCATCACGACACGCGCCACGCTTCCGAGGGAACAGAGCAAATAGCGCGCCATGAGGGTCCTTTTTCTGTGTTACCGCGGCAATCCTTTCTGCGGGGGGCAGGGTATCTACCTCTATCACCTCACGAAGGAGCTCGCGAAGATGGGCGTCGAGATCGACGTGCTCGTCGGTCCGCCGTGGCCCGACCCCATCGAGGACTGGGCGTTCGTGAAGCGCATCGACAACCTGAATCTGTGGAGCGTGCGCACAAAGAAAATCCCCTATGACAAGCTCGCGCGCATCTTCTCGCCGCCGTCCAATTTCGTCGACTACGCGCTCACGCGCTTTCACGTGTTTCCCGAGATGGAGATGTTCAGCATCCGCGCGTTTTTCGAGCTGCGAACCCTCCTCAGGGAGAGAAGCTACGACCTGATCCATGACGTACAGTGCCTGGGATGGGGGTTGCTTCCCATGAAGGGCTACGGCATCCCCATCGTCACCACCGTGCACCACCCGCTCACCAAGGACCGCGATGCCGATTTCATGCGCAACTACACCTTCTGGGATTACATGACCACCATCATGTTCTACCCGCTCATCATGCAGCGCGTGGTGATCAACCGGCTGGACAGGGTTATCACCTCGTCGCACGAGGGTGTCGGTGAGCTGGGGGATGCGTTTGGCGTAAGGCCCGGGAAAGTGTCCGTGGTGTACAACGGCATCGACGTGGATGCGTTCCGCAACACCGGCGAGCGCAGGAAGGAGAACTCGCTGCTGTTCGTGGGCAACACCGAGGACCACAAGAAGGGACTGCAATACCTGTTCGAGGCGCTCGCGATGCTCCCCGAAAAAATCACCCTCACCATCGTGGACGAGGGTCCGCCAAAGCGCCTTTCGGCGTGGAGCGTGATCGAGCGGCTGGGCCTTCAGAAGCGCATTACGTTCACCGGCAAGGTGGACATGGGGACACTGCTGCACCTGTACAGCACCTGCACGCTGTTGGTGATGTCGTCGCTTCACGAGG
>CAZPZJ010000165.1:3611-8010 GCA_964591055.1 uncultured Leptospiraceae bacterium | reverse complement strand
TTCAGCTTGAAAGCGCGGGCATGCAGAACATCCTGAGAAAGCTCGGCCCAACCTGCTTTGAGGACATCATCGCCATCAACGCACTCTACCGCCCGGGGCCTCTCGATTCCGGCATGGTTGACGACTTCATAACACGCAAGCGCAACCCGGGGAAGATTCGCTACGTTCACCCCCTGCTCGAGCCGATCCTCAAGGACACCCTCGGAGTTATCGTCTACCAGGAACAGGTGATGCTGATCGCGCAGAACATGGCGCGTTTCTCGCTCGCCGAGGCCGATAAACTGCGCAAGGCCATGGGAAAGAAAAAACCTGAAATAATAGAGGAAATGGAGGGTAAATTCCTTAAAGGCGCAAGCGAAAACAAAATAGAAAAGAAAACCGCGAAAGAAATATTCGATACGATCGAGAAGTTCGCCAGGTACGGTTTCAACAAATCACACTCAGCGGCGTACGCCGTGATTACGTTCCAGACCGCCTACCTCAAAGCCCACTTCCCCGTTGAGTACATGTGCGCCCTTCTCTCCTCTACCGGAGACCAGGACGACGTGACCAAGTATGTGAATGACTGCCGCGAAAACGGAATCGAGGTTCTGCCTCCCGACATCAACCACAGTGAGTTCAATTTCAGCATAGAAAACGCTTCAATCAGGTTCGGGCTCGGGGCGATCAAGGGGATCGGCGAAAAGGCAATCGAGTCCATCATAAAAGCGCGCGCGTCGGGGAACTTCAAATCGATCCCGGATTTTTTCGACAACATCGACCTCTTCAGCGTAAACAGGGGAGCTGCTGAATCCCTTATAAAGGCCGGCGCTTTCGACTCCCTCCACCCGAACCGTGCGCAGCTTTTCATGAACATAGAGCTCATTCTTGAAACAGCGAAGAACAACCAGCGCGACAGGGCAACGGGCCAGTGCACGCTCTTCGACTCTTTCAACGGTTCAGGATCGGGCACATCGGGGTATGAGCTTTCCCGGATCAGGGACTGGCATGACAACGAGAAGCTCCAGTACGAGAAGGAAGTACTCGGCCTTTACATCACCGGTCATCCGCTCGCCAGGTATGAAAACGAGATCAAATCCTTCGCTTGCGTCCCCATTCCCGACCTCGCGGATTATGCCGGGATGGACAGCGTTTCAATCGTCGGCGTCATCTACAACCTCAAGGTGCGCATCTCGAAAAACGGCAGGAAATTCGCCGTGGGCATGATAGAGGATCTGCAGGGAACCATTGAAGCTGTTTTCATCCCCGCGACTTACGAACAGTACGAAAGCAGCATCGTCATGGACGAGCCGGTCATGCTGCGGGGGAAAATCGAGCTGGAATCCGACGCCGTCAAGAAGATCATCATCAGGGAAGTCAAACCGCTCCGGGAAATCCGCAGGGACTCGATGACGGCGGTGCACATCCGGATCGACCCGGCCGGTACTGATGACAGAATGCTTGAGAAGCTCCGCACTCTGATCGCCGAAAACAGGGGCAGCTGCCCGGTGTTCTTTCATGTGCCCGGTCGCAGGGCGAAAGAGAAAATAATACGGGCGCACAGCACATTCTGCGTCAACCCGAGCGAAACGCTCATTCGCGAACTTACGCAGCTTGTAGGTTATGACGCGATACGCTATTCCATGAAAAGCTGCGTGTAGCGGATGACTGACGCCCTCAGTACACGATGAACTCCTTTAACAGCCCGTACCCTTTCGAGTTTTCGAGCGTCTTCCTGTGTTTCTCGACGGCCCTGACTTTTACCGCCCCGTAGCGCTTCAAGTCCTTGACCACCACCTGCGCCAGCGAAGCGGCGGTCGCCCCGTCAGGCCGGCATGCGTCTCCGAGCGAGATCACGACCCCGTTCGCAGGATCGAACAAGCCGTCGTCGACCAGCTTGTTGACCATTGTCAGAAGCATGCCGGAGACCGCCGTTTGGTTGCCGCCGTTCCATGGCCCGACGATGGTGAACTCTCCTTCCACCGCGTTCGCGAACTCATCGCCATCCTGCTTTTCCGCGCAGTCTACTATGCATGTTGAACCGCTCACCCTGAACACCACGCTGGCCGGCGCTCCCCCCTCGTTGACTACCACGGATTGAGGTTTGTTTTTCAGCAGCACCTGCTGCTTAATGCGCTCCTCGACCGCATTCAGGAACAATTCAATCTTCTCCTGCTGCTCGCCTGGAGGGCTCGCCACGTCGACTGCTTTGAAATAAAACAGCCTGTTGAACATCACCGGATTGGCCCGCAGGTCGCTGATAAAGGAGTTGACCACGTCGCTTTGCGTGTTCAGAAGGTCGAGTATCCGCGCCGGCATGTCCTCATACTCCCGGAGCTTTTCATACTGGTGGGGCTCGGCGAGAATAATGAAGTGGCCCCTGAGCGTCTCAAATCCCCTGCCGCGGGAAAGGATGATGTAGGAAATCAGAAGCGTCCGGAGCAGTTTTTTCCTGTCGGGATCGAGATCGGCGCCGAGCTTAAGATCAATCTCGTAATCGATCGCGATCAGGTGGGGCATGCCTGATTCCTTTATGAACCTGAATATTTCCGTCCTGATAGGGGCCGTATTTTTCACACTGCCGACAACCTTCCTTATGATCGCAAGGCTCGTGAGGTTTAAATACCTGGTTTCGACCTCTATGTTCTTCTTCGCCATCATTGTCCGAAGCGCCATGAGCAGTCTTTTGTTTTCAGTGATGACGAGCGCTTTATTGGATGGTGCCAGTTCTTTTCCCATATAAATGCGCACAACCTCAAATATTGGATTGAACACAAGGGTTCAAGATGACGGGAGAAGGCGCCGACAATTACACCGTACATCACGCCTGCGCCTGTGGAAATACTACGCATACGCGGGCTCTTTTTGCAACAACAATCCTGAAGACACGGGAGTGAGGATAATGACGGAATACGAAATCCCTGTTTGCGCCGTATGCGGCTCCCCGGACAGGGATACCCTCTTCACAAAAAAGTCGTCGGCGGGCGAGAGCTTCACACTCGCCAGATGCCGCTCATGCGGGCTGAAATACATATCACCACGCCCTGACAACTCCCGGATGTCGGAATACTACCGCGCGCAGTACTTCACCCGCAGGACGGACCGCGGCTATGACAATTACTTTTCACCGGAGCTGCGGCGGGAGATTGAGCGGGTAATGCTGCTGAACCTGCGCGATCTTGGATTTTTTGAATATGAGAAATCTCTTTCATCGCCCGGCAGGGCCCTCGACATCGGATGCGCCGCTGGTTACTTTGTCGCACTCATGCGCGACCGCGGATGGAAGGCATCCGGAATCGATGTTTCACCCGAATGCGTCGATTTCGCGGTGAAAAGCCTTGAAGTGGATGCCGTGCTCGCAGATTACCTGGACACTGAGTATAACGATGCGTTCGACCTGATAACACTCTGGGCCACCATAGAGCACCTGCATTATCCCGGACGTGTCATCGCAAAAGCCTTCCGCGACCTGCGCCCCGGAGGATATCTCTACCTTACCACCTGCCGCGAGGGCGGGTTGAACTTCATGCGGCTCTATGGTGAACAATGGAGATTTTACAATTTTCCCGAGCACCTCTATTATTTCAGCAAAAAAACCATGAAAATCCTGCTGGAGCGCAACGGTTTCTCCGTTGACCGGTATCATACATACGGAAGCGGTTTCGGTGAAAGCGGTTCGGTTCTCAGGAAAACCGCCGACCGGCTGGCTAAAAACCTGAAGCTTGGCGACATGATGCTCGTCTCCACCAGAAAAAAATAGAAAAGAAAGAGATTTGTTATTGTCGGTTGAAACATTGATGGCTATAAATACGCCGTGGGAACACACATTGCATCGGCATGCCCGATGTCGCGTTAGACGGGGGGATTGAAATGATTACGGAAAAAACGATTGCCGGCATCAGAAGCGCGGTCAGGAAAGCGCGCCTCGAGGGTAAAACCATCGGATTTGTACCCACGATGGGCTACCTGCATGACGGGCACATCAGCCTGGTCTCGATCGCCCGCCAGCACGCGAACTTTCAGGTGATGAGCATATTCGTCAACAGGCTTCAGTTCAATGACCAATCCGACTATAACACCTATCCCCGCGAATTGCGGCGCGATCTGGACATGGCGGAGGAGGCGGGTGTCGATCTCGTTTTCACCCCGGACGACGGTGAAATGTATCATGCTCCCCTCACCCACGTTGACATGGCCACCCTCACCGATCACCTGTGCGGCGCTGCGCGCCCCGGGCATTTCAGGGGCGTGTTCACCGTGGTCTCCAAGCTCTTCAACATTGTGCAGCCTGATGTGGCGGTGTTCGGGCAGAAGGACATTCAGCAGGCAATCGGCATTGAGAAGATGGTCGCCGATCTGAACTTCCCCGTCCGCATAATCATCGCCCCGATCATCAGGGAAAAGAGCGGGCTCGCCATGA
>CAZPZJ010000165.1:0-3511 GCA_964591055.1 uncultured Leptospiraceae bacterium | reverse complement strand
CCCGTCCGCATAATCATCGCCCCGATCATCAGGGAAAAGAGCGGGCTCGCCATGAGCTCACGCAACAAACACCTCTCCGAAGACGAAAGAAAACGCGCCCTCGCCATCCACGCAAGCCTGAAGCGGGCGGAGGAGATGATACAATCGGGCGAGCGTGCGTGCGGAAAGCTGATTGACGAAATCAGGAACACGCTTGAGCAGGGCCGCCCCGACCGCATTGACTACATTTCCGCCGTCGATTATCAGACCCTTCAACCCGCCAGCGAGATCGGAGATCGGAACGTCATCGCGATCGCTGCGTTTTTCGGCAAGACCCGGCTTATCGATAATATGATCGTCACCAGGGAAGAGCGGGGTTACGCATGCGTGTACTGATGCCGATGCTGCTTGCTGTGCTTTTCGCTTCCACATTCATCTCCTGCCGGGCAAGAAGCCCCCTTACACCCGAGATCGCCTATTCCATGCTGAAGGACGCCTACATGCAAGGTGACGGCGCCGCCTTTCTGGACCTGCTCGATTCATCCAGCCGGAGGCAGGTAGAGGAGCTCACCCGACTGATACGGACTATGGACGATGCGCAGGCAGGTGCGCTTGCCGAAAAGCTTGCAATCTCCCCGAACGAGTTGAAAACCATAACTCCGGCGTCTTTCATTTCCCTCCAGATCGCGCTGGACAAACGCCCGGGACACGATATTCTGGGAGGCATGTTCACCGGAAAGGTGCTGCGAAAGCGGGAGTCCCCGGGGAAATGCGTTCTCCATGTAGCCGGGGGGATGGAGCTTGCGTTCGTCAGGGAAGGACCTTACTGGAAGTTCGAAATGAACGGGCTGTAAAGAGGCATTCTCACAGCCCGTTCCCGGGACTATTTTGTTCTGGCGCCCTCAAGCAGCGCTTCGGCCTTTTTATACTGGCCTTTGAAAATGTACAGCATGCTCAGTCGCGTATATTCGTTGAGCGTGGGGCGCTGCTTCATCATCCTGCGTTCAAGCTCAAGGATCCCGGCGTCAATGTCCCCGATCTCCCTGACTTTGTTCTCATACGTCATGCCTGCGAGATAGTCCCTGTATTTTTCATATGCCGGATTATGTTCAAGCGCAGCGCTCAGGTAGTTTACGGCTTCAGTAAAATTCCCCATGTGGTAAAAGCAGAAACCATAGTACTTGTTCAGGAAAACCATGTCATCGGCCGTGTCCTTTATGCGTTCAAGGCATTGCAAAACCCTGTCGTACTTCTTCCATTCATAGTAAATATAGGCAAGGAGGTAGTTCGCCTTGAGGTGTTTTTCGTCCAGCCCCACCACCCTCTTAAAATACATTTCCGATTTCGCATAGTCCTTCAGGTTGAAAAACGCCATCCCGGTGTAGAAATTCCCCTCCAGAAAATCGGCCCTGTTCGCGACGGACTCGCTGAAATATTTTAACGCAGTTTTGTAGTCATGTATGTTGTAGTACTCGACTCCCAGGTTGAGCAGTATCCTGAAATGCCTGTGTATGGAAAGCGCTTCCATGTATGAAGAGATTGCGAGGTCCCTTCTGCCCATTCTCGAATACAGCTCGCCGATATTATTGTAAGCTTCGATAAAATTCGGCATGATTTTTATCGCCCGCTGGTACTCATCAAGGGCCGATCCGAATTCGCCCCTGTTGGAGAGCATAAGCGCGTTATTATAAATCGCAGCGACTTCTGTGGGAACCGCTCCATGTAACATGAGTAATCCTCGCCTGCATTTTTTACTGAAAACCGTACAGTATTTTTATCGGCACCGCGCCCTGCCAGTTTAAACAGAAACTCGTATTTCATGCCACAATTCTTTTTGTCCGGAGATTGTATTGACGAACTGCAGCGTCTTCTATACTGTCAGATTTACAGGCTTCCAAACTTTTTTTAAAGAAGAGAATCTCATGTGCGGAAGATTCGCCCTGGCCGTGCCCAGATTCGAGATACTGTCCTTTCTTCCCGGAGTCAACATCGACCTCTGGACGGGCCCCCGATACAACATCGCTCCGGGACAGAACATCTGGGCGGTGACAGGCGATGAACCGTCAGTCCTGAAATTGATTCGATGGGGACTGGTCCCCTCGTGGTCAAAAGATCTCTCAATCTCATCAGGACTCATCAACGCGCGCCTTGAAACCATCCATGAAAAGCCATCGTTCAGAAAACCTCTCGCACATCAGCGCTGTCTGATAATCGCTTCAGGCTTCTTTGAATGGCGCAGGGACATTACAAAAAAATCCGGCATCCCGTATTACATTCGACGAATGGACGGCACACCGTTCTCGTTCGCCGGAATATGGGACAGGTGGCGATCCCCCGAGAATGCAACACTCACCACCTGCGCCATCATCACCATGGAAGCCAACGACGACATCAGGCCTCTGCATCACCGAATGCCGTTCATTCTTACTCCCGAATCGCACTCCGCCTGGCTTGACACCACGATCACCGATCATCGTGAACTTTTTACACGTGTTGAGAGCATCCCCGCCGGTACGCTTTCATTTCACGAGGCGCAGTCAATCGTCAACAGCCCGCTCAATGACACACCTGCGTGCATTCCCCTGTAACACCGCTGGCGTTTAAGTTGTCGCCTTAAACAACCTGTTTTTTTTCTAATAATAGTGGACAAAATAATTTGTTGTAGTATTATTGTAACTGCTCTTATTACAAAAAAGTCTTTTTTGTCCTGTTTTAAAAATGGCAGTATGTACAAATAAATATATCAAACTGTAATCATCGTTTTCCGACATTTTGCGTTCAGAATAATGAGTATTCGACCGGCCACATATTGGCCGATTGTTTTCTTAAATGCCACACTCAGGATACGACATGAAAGCAATTTTCATAACCCAGAACAAGCTGAAAGAAATTGACCTCCTTGAAATTTCGTTTGAAGATGATTTTTTAAACCTGATGAGTGAATACAAGATACTTGAGTCCAATATTATTTATTTTTCAGCGGGAGAGTCTAAAATCAAGGAAATACTTGTAAAAAAGGAGCCTACTTTCGCCGCGAGCAAGTAATATATGCGTTCTTTAAATCGCTGAAACCCCGGTACATACTGAGAACAAAACCCCTTTAAAAGCCTTCATCCGCCGAGAAATCCGTCCGATAATCAATACAGTCGATGCATCCCGGTTACGATACACATGAAGAGATTTTCACACATTATTTTTGCAACAGCTCTCGCGCTTGTTGCCGTCCCGCAGGCGACGGTACACGGTGAGGATTACCAGTATCAGTATTTCACCGAAGAGAAGAAGTATACGCCCTTCTCGGATTACATCCCGCGGTCCCGGCTCCATTATAAAACCGTGCCCCACTTTCTTGAGGACTATTATCTCCTCTATACCATGAGACAGCATTACAATGAGAACACTCTCCGGAAGAACATTGAGCGACTTAAAACCGCTCTTCAGTGTAAATTCCGTCACCCCTCACAGGCTCTGACCCGTATTGACAGCGAGGAAGAATACCTGAAATACCGCAACCTGATGTTCATGCACATCA
>CAZPZJ010000164.1:6343-8023 GCA_964591055.1 uncultured Leptospiraceae bacterium | reverse complement strand
CGAGATAGTCGCTCACAGGCGCGAAAAAGACGTACTCCGCACCCTCGACATCCAGAGGGAATTTTACATCGATACCCTTGATCTCCATTATTTCCTCTTCAAGGAACTCAAGGTTGTCCTTCAGCGCCTTCAATGGAACGCCAGACGTGTTTTTCGTCGGACCTTCGAGCTGCTCACGCACCGACACCTGGAGATTTTTGGGGACGATTCCCATTTGAGAAAGGATGTAGCGGCCCAGCCGCACGACAAGCCTGTGGTCGATCCCGAACGGACAATAGCGGGTGCATCGCCCGCACATGGTGCAGTGATAGTAGGACTCAAGCATTTCATCTATTTCCGACTCTCTTACCCCGCCCCCGCCGAAGAGTTTCGCCTTCAGCCTTCCCGCGAAGGTGAAGTTGCGCCGATAGATATTCAGCAGGATAGAGCTCCGGTAGCATGGGACTTCCCCGGGATCGTTACCGGCGGAATACAGCATGCATTCCGGCGCACAGCGCGAACAGTCCATCGTGATCCTTGAGTACGCGTCAAGGACGGGCCGGTAGTTCGAAGTCTCCAGTATTGATGAGAAAATTCTGAGGAACTCGTCCGACCTTCTGAACTCCAGCGGTTTTTCAATGGAATATGGATATTTTTTTATGTTGCTCATCACGTTCACGTTCAACCTGCATGCACTGTTAATGTTTATTCCACTTGATTGATTACATTTTCAACCGCATCGGCGTTACGTACGCCGACCACCACCTTGTACAGCACCGTGACAACCAGCGCCCCAATCGCCCACACCGAGAGTGCAATAAGCGCTTCCCCCACGGTGGGCGCGTACTCCGTCACCGTCTCAAACGCGTTGGGCACGAAACCGCCGATCACCACCCCGAGCCCCTTTTCAAGCCCGATGGCCGCAAACACGCACGTCGCTGCCGCTGCAAGGAGCTTTTCATTCTTTCTTGCCGCCGGCAATATCAGCACCGGAAGGCAGCCAAGCGACAGCATTATCGAAGCCCACATCCAGGGCACAAGCATGCCGTGCCCCTCAAGCCCGAAGAACAGGTAATCCAGCGACGCCCTGTGCGACGGGATGCCGCTGTAGTACGCGGTGAAAAACTCGAGCCCCAGGAAAAACAGGTTCGCGGTAAGCGCGTACGCCGCGATTTTTGCAAGGGCCTGAAGCGCCTCCCTGCCCGCATCGAACCTGCCGAACCTCCTTACCGCCAGCGCAAGCACGATGAGAAGCGATGGCCCCGATGCGAACGCCGACGCCAGGAAGCGCGCTGCCATGATGGCGGTCATCCAGAGGGCCCGGCCGGGGATGCCGGCGTAGAGAAACGCCGTGACAGTGTGGATGCTGATCGCCCAGGGGATCGACAGGAATATCAGCGGCTTGACCCATCCCGGATGCGCAACGCCCCTGTGCTCGGCGCCGAGGACCGTCCATCCGATCGTGATGTTGAGCGCGAGATACCCCATGAGCGCGATCATGTCCCAGAACATCAGCGACCAGGGTGTCGGATGCAGCACCATGTTGAAGATCCTGGAAGGCTGCCCCATGTCGATGAAAATGAACAGCATGCACATCAGCACCGCGCCCACCGCTAGAAACTCGCCCAGGATGGTGATCTTCCCGAACTGCCGGAAATCATGCAGGTAGTAGGGAATCACCACCATCACCGCCGAAGCCGC
>CAZPZJ010000164.1:0-6243 GCA_964591055.1 uncultured Leptospiraceae bacterium | reverse complement strand
TCGGCGATATTGCCGAACATCATCGCCCGCTCGGGGCAGGCGTTTACGCACAGCGGCGTCTGCCCGATGTCGATCCTCTCGGCGCACAGGTTGCACTTTTCCACAACCCCCCGCGTCCTGACTGGATAGTCCCTGTTGATACGGTCCGCCCGAATTGCCGGTCGCGGATCGCTCCAGTTGAAGCTGCGCGAGCCGTAGGGGCATGCGGCCATGCAGTAGCGGCAGCCGATGCAGCGATGGTGGTCCATCATCACGATGCCGTCCGCCCTCTTCCAGGTTGCCTGCACCGGGCAGACGCGAACACAGGGAGGATTCTCACAGTGGTTGCAGGTGACAAGCACCTGGCGTCCGCGCATTTCCGCGTCCATGTACGCCGTGACCTGCTCGGGGAAGACGCGGTCGAACCGCTCCTTCCACAGCCACTTGATCTCCCGCCTCACGTCGGAAATCGCGGGAACATTGTGCGAGCGGTGACACGCCGTAATGCAATCAGTGCATCCCGGCCTCGCCGAGCATTTCGCCAGGTCCACCACCATCGCCCAGCGCACCTCCTGCGCTCCCGAATCAACCGCGCCGAGCAGCAGATCCCCCCTGAACAGCCTGTACAGGGCGCTGCCGGACGCCAGCGTAACGCCCGCGACGCCAGCTTTTTTCAAAAACTGCTTTCTACTTAATCGCATGGGCGCTCTCCTCCGGGGCGTTGTGGCAGTCCCAGCACGTCGGCGTTACATTCATATCGCCGTGGCACCGGTCGCAGAAATCCTTTTTATTCGCGTGGCAGCTCATGCAGGCGCCCGTAAGGCTCCTGTCGAACGACTTCCCGCCGGCCGATACTTTCATCCTGTTTCCATCGCGGATAACGGAATCCCTCCATTCGTTGAGAAGGACCATGTGGCTTGATCGCATGAACTCTTTGGACTCCACGCACGCACCGTGCCCGGGCGAAATTACAGGCGCCGCCATCTCGCGCGCCCCGCTCACCCTTCCGTACCATACCGGGAATGTAACTATTCCGATGAACAGCACGAGCCCGGGAATGATTTTCTTCGCGTCATACATCGGCTTTCTCCTCCGCTGATGCAATCGGTTCGCCCCTGAGATTGGCGACACGCGCCTTCTCTCCCTTCATGACCAGCGCGTTGCCCAGGAGCTCGTGCACGCCGCATACGTCGACGTCCTTTACCCAGTAGTCGAGCAGCGTGGGGAGCGTCGCCTTGTCGATTGCGCAGATGCACGCGAGCGTGTTAACTCCGTACTTTTCCTTTACATGTTTCACCGCATTCGCCCTCGGCAGGCCGCCCCTGAGGCGCATCTCCAGGTTTTCATCGGTGCCCAGTCCCGATCCGCTGCCGCAGCAGAACGTCTGCTCCCTGATGGTGTTTTCAGGCATTTCAAAGAAGTGGTTGCATGTGTTCCGGATGATGATGCGCGGCTCTTCGAGAAGTCCCATGGCGCGTGACGTGTTGCATGAATCGTGAAAGGTGACGCGCCTGACGTCGTTGCGCGTCGGGTCGAGCTTTACCGCGCCGTGCTGTATCAGGTCGGCGGCGAACTCGCACACGTGCACCATCTTCGTGGACGCGGCGTTTTCGAAGCGAGTGCCCGTTATCGGCGAGACCGGCGCTTCCAGGAAATCGGCCGGGCCGTTCATCGTGTTCATGTACTGGTGCATCACCCGCCACATGTGCCCGCATTCCCCGCCGAGAATCCACTTTACTCCCAGCCTTTTCGCCTCGGTGTAAATCTTGGCGTTGAGCCGCTTCATCACCTCATGCGAGAAGAACAATCCGAAATTGCCCCCCTCGGAAGCGTATGAGCTCAGCGTGTAATCGAGGCCGAGCTCGTGGAAGAGCATCAGGTATCCGTAGAACGTGAAGATGTGCGGCTCGGCGAAAATGTCGGCCGACGGTATTATGAAGAGGATTTCAGCGCCCTTCCTGTTGATCGAGGGATTCACCCGCACGCCGGTGATCTCCTCTATCTCATCGACCGCAAACTCGACATTGTCCTTGAAGGTGTGCGGCTGGATGCCAAGGTGATTGCCGGTTCGAAAGCAGTTGGACGCCGGCTCGACGATCCAGTTGATATTGATTCCGACGAGGTTGAGAAGCTCGCGCCCCATCATCGTGATCTCCGCCGTATCGATGCCGTAGGGGCAGAACACGGAGCAGCGCCGGCACTCGGTGCACTGGTAGAAGTAGTAGAACCACTCCTTGAGCACGTCTTCGGTGAGCTCGCGCGCCCCGGCAAGGGCGCCCATGATCCTTCCTGTCGCGGTAAAGCGACCGCGGTACACGGACCGCAGCAGCTCGGCGCGCATCACGGGCATGTTTTTGGGATCGCCCGACCCGATGTAGTAATGGCATTTGTCCGCGCACGCGCCGCAGCGCACGCAGATGTCCATGAACAGCCTGAATGACCTGAATTTATCAAGCCTTTCCCTGAACCCCTCAAGTATGATCTCCTTCCAGTTTTCCGGAAGCTTCCAGTCGGCGTCATGCGGCTGCCATTCGCGGGGATTCGGAAGCGAGAGGTACTCGACATGCTTTTTTGTGCCCGCATGGCAGTACGTTCCTTTCCTGAAGCTCGCTGAAGGTTTCAGCCAGTCACCGGCAGACCGGGGCAGGTTGCAGTCAAGTGGTTCAATCCGGATTCTTTCCGCCATGCTATTCCCTCTCCAGTTGGTATCCGGCCGCTTTCAGCTTGTCATGGAACTCTTCTTCCCACTCCTCGTATGTGTGGACTTTGACCGGGCAATTCCAGGGATTGGAATGAAATTTCGCCCTGCTGTTGTTGGCGAGATTTCGTGTCGGCGATAAAAACACGCCCGGCATGTGCATCAGCTTGCTGAACGGGAAATACGCCGCAAGCGCGCAGACGAAGAACAGGTGCAGATAGAACAGCGCTCCCGGTACTGCGGGGGCCGACGGACTGAAATGGACGAGTCCCAGCATGAGCGTTTTTACCGCGGCGAGATCCACTTTCGCGAAGTAGCGCATCAGAACGCCCGTCACTGCGATCGCGCCGACCAGCACAAGCGGAAAATAGTCAGCGGCAAGCGAAATAAGGCGCACCCGGGGGACGACAATTCTCCTGATGAAAAGATATGAGATCGCCGCGAGAAACAGGATGTCTGTTATATACAGGGCCGGAATCCCGATCTCAAACACGCCGTCCGGCCCGTGAAGAAACCCCACCCATGACGGGACAGGCACGGTGAAGAACCTGAGATGCCGCAGCAGTATTATAAGGAAGGACCAGTGAAACGCCATGGCCCCCACCCAGAGCCATTTGCTCGAACCGAAGGCGATTTTCGATTCCTGATGAATCTCTGCTTTCGTATTCCGGAAAAGCGACCTGAAAAACAGCACCTCGAGAAACATCCTTCCTATCACGCCCGCAACACCCGATGGATTGTCCAGCCGTGATGCACTGATGCCCCTGAGCGAGCGCTGCTGCCCGCATGTCGCCGGTATTCGAAACGGCACCGGCGATGCCGCCCAGCGCAGCACCTTCCAGACGAATCCCGCAAGAAACACCGCGGCAGCCGCGTAAGGTACGATAACCGCAATGACAAACCGGCCGCAATCCAGCGAAAGCGCGGCAAGCACGCCCGCCGTCAGCAATGCGACAGCTCCACAGGGGACCACCAGGTTCATATTCGCTTCTCCCTCATCTCGCGGCCGGAAGCGCCGAATTTTTTTATTTCCATAACCTTCAGGTTAAAGATGTTTTCTCTGCACTCCATGTATATGTCCATGCACAGCGCAATCGCGCCGTCTATCCACTCGTTAATCTCCACAAGATCGGACACCGAGAGGTAATCGTCGCCTCTGCCTGCGGTTACGGCGCTCAGCGCTTTTCTGACGGCGAACAGGAAGCTCATCACCTCCGACGGGCTGATGCCCTGCACTGCCCGTATTCGTATCATGTCGTCAAAGGTCTGCCGGAACGCCTTTGGAGGCATGCCTGAGGCGATCCCGTCTGCGATTATCGATGCCGAACGCCCGAAGGTCGAGCCAATCGGATTCTCAAAAGGATCGACCTTCCGCCTGAATGAAGACACCGCTTCGGGCGAATATGGCTCATACAGGCCTTGCGTCATCGCCAGCAGTATTTCATTGCGATGCGAGGCCATATATCTCATTGCGGTTTCGTTCATGATCTTTCCGCTCTTTGTGCCGATATATTTTTCAGAAAATCATCAAGCATGTAGTCCACGTACACCCTGTAATTTTCCGTTGCGAGCATGGTTTTTTCCAGCTTCTTGAAGTGGATAAGCCCGTGCAGAGCAGCCCACAGGGAAACGGCATGTTTCTCCGGGTCCATCTGTTTAAACGCGCCGGCCTCAACTCCGCTTTCCATTGCCCGGATCAGGACATTGAGGCTTCGGCCGGCAGTCCGGTCAATCCTGCTTTTAAGGACAGGGGGGAACAGCAGTTCGGGCGTTGACAGAAAATAATTTAAAATATCGAAGTAATCCCTGTATTTTTCGCTGAATTCAATGTAGGTCATCGCGATGTTTCTTACCTTTTCGAAGGGATCAGACGACTTTTCCTCCGCCTTGGACATCAGCTTGAACATCACGCCGAATCCCTCTTCCTGAAGCGCCGCGAAAATCTCTTCCTTGTTCTTGTAATAAAGGTAAATCGTGCCTACGCTCAACTCTGAAAGCTTGGCAATCTGGTTGATGGTGGTTGCGTGCAGCCCCTTTTTGAAAAGCAGACTTCTTGCCGCGTCCAGAATCTGGTCCTTTCTCGCCTGTTTTTCCCTTTCACGCCTTTCTGTTGAACCCATAGTGACCTTGTTCCATTGTGAATTTAACCGTTCATTTGCTCCACTTCTCATAAACGGTAGAAACGTTTATCAGAATAACAACTCCGGATGAATCATACTCGATACCATATGTAATTTCTGTTCAACAATTTTCCCCCATGCCGTCGCTGATTCCCGGACCGTCAGGAGGGAGCTAGCGCCGGCAGGACTGTTGCGCTCCTGCCGGCGCCAGCGCGTAAAGGCTTTATTCAGCTTCAAGTACGACCTTTTCTACCTTGTTAAAATCCTTCACATAGTAAAATGAACCGATAAAAAACAGAGTTGCTGCAAACACCAGAAATGCCGGCAGAATCATCAATGCCGTTTTTATCCCGTATGAATCGGAAATGAAACCGACGCACAGCGGCCCCATCGACGAACCGAGCAGGTTCTGCACGACAACGCAGATTGCGTACGAAACCGCCCGCAAACCGGGATGCACCACATCCTGCGTCACCGCCGCCGCCGCGGGGAGGAACGCTATGACCGTCAGTCCCACAATGAGTATCATTATGTACTGAGCGTTCCCGCTGAAAAACATGAATCCGATGAACAGGAAAAACGCCGAGATGATGGCCGACGCCGAGGAAAAAAGCAGCCTTGCGTTGCTCTGCTTTTTCAGCCACAGGTCGGTAAGATACCCGCCCAGCGGCGCGCCGATAAGCGCAAGCGCCATGACAATACTCGCTTTAATGCCGG
The DNA here is from genome assembly GCA_964591055.1 of uncultured Leptospiraceae bacterium. Taxonomy (GTDB): domain Bacteria; phylum Spirochaetota; class UBA4802; order UBA4802; family JAGODF01; genus CAZPZJ01. The sequence continues at coordinate 729 of CAZPZJ010000164.1, read as the reverse complement.
CCTGCGCTTCCGGCAATCCCTGCGTACGGTGAAAATACGTCGGGAGCCAGGTGAGAAGCGACGTTGTAACGAACGTCATCCCGGCAAATGCGATATACGTAAGAATAAGCGAAGGAGTGTGCATGAACTCCCGGAAAACATCCTTCTTGCTCATTCTCACTTTTGTAGCCTTGTTGTCCCCCGTCGTGACCGTCTTTTCAAGGTTGACCGTCTTATAATCCTTCACGAAGAAGAAGAGAATCGCGACAATCAATCCCGGGAGCGCGACGATGCCGAAGGCGTGTCGCCACCCCCAGTGCGTAGCGATGATGCCGCCCAGTGCAATACCTACCGCACTGCCAAGGGGGATCGAGGCGTTCCAAATACCCATGATGGACGCCCTCTTCTCCTGCGGATAGAGGCCGGATATCATCGCCGTACCTCCGGGAGCGTATCCGGCCTCACCCACCCCGATAGCCGTGCGCGTTGTGAAAAGTTGCGTGAAGTTGGTTGTGAACGCGCATGCAAATGTAGCAAAGCTCCACAGCACGGCCATCAGACCAATCGTTTTTTTTCGGCTCCACCTGTCCACCATTATTGAAGCGGGAAAGGTAAACAGGATTATCGACCAGTAAATGGCGGAAACAAGCATGCCGCACTGGCCATCGCTCAATCCCCATTCCGCCTTGATAAAGGGAAAGAGCGAGGTTACAACCATGCGATCAACATAATCGAAAAAGTAGAGGAGAA
>CAZPZJ010000163.1:0-8027 GCA_964591055.1 uncultured Leptospiraceae bacterium | reverse complement strand
GCGTGGGGCTTCCCATGCCCGACAACGATCTCAGGATTGTCGACATCGACACCGGAATGAAAGATCTTCCCACCGGCGAGCCGGGTGAGATCATCGCGCGCGGGCCGAGCATCATGTCGGAGTACTGGCAGAAGCCCGAAGAGACGGCGCTCGCGATACGCGACGGCTGGTTTTACACCGGCGACATCGGCTACATCGACTCCGACGGGCACGTGTTCATCGTCGACCGGAAAAAGGACATGATCATCTCCAGCGGGTTCAACGTCTACCCCAGGGACATCGACGAGCTGATGCACACTCACCCCAGGGTGCTTCGCGCCTGCGCGTTCGGCGTACCGGACGAGAAGCGCGGCGAGGCGGTCAAGCTGTGCGTGGTGCTCAAGCCGGGCGAGAGCATGACCGCCAGCGAGGTGATCGAGTTTTGCAGGCAGAACCTGACCGCCTACAAAATTCCGCGCGAGGTGGAATTCCTGGACGAACTGCCCCTGACGGCGATCGGAAAAGTCGACCGCAAGGAGCTCAGGCGGCTGGACATGGAGAAACGGAAGTAAGCGCGGGCCATGAGCACCTATTCCGAAAAACGCACGGTACAGCTTGGCGAGACAGGGCCCGGGGGGCGCATCAAGATTTCATCGCTGTTCAACCATCTTCAGGGTGTCACCGGCGCCCATTCCCATTCAATAGGCTTCGGCACGGCCGACATCCTGAAGGAGGGCTTTACCTGGGTTATTTCCCGCTACCGCCTCTCGATCGCGTCGCTGCCCGCTCTTTTTGAGAGCTTCACCATCAGCACCTGGCGCTCCGGAGAGACGGGCAACTTCGCAATCAGGGAATATCTTCTTTCGAATGGGAGCGGCGCCGTTCTCACGCGCGGGACGAGCTCGTGGGTGCTGCTCGATTTCAGGAACGGCAGGGCCGTGGCTCCCTCGTCGCGCCACCCGGACTACCCCATCAATCCCGAACGCGCCCTCGATGACCGTTTCGAATCAATTCCCGTGGTCAGCAACCCGGTGTACGAAAAGGAGTTCATCGTACGGCGAGGCGATCTCGACATCAACAATCACGTCAACAACGCGTATTACATCGCCTGGATGGTGGAGACGGGGGAGGACGTCATCCGGCACCTGGACCTCTCCGACATTTCAGTGAGCTTCAAGGGCGAGGCGAAATACGGCGACACGGTGATATCACAGGTTTCAGGGGACGGGCGGGACGGCAGGCTGATTCACCGCCTCTCGCTGAAAGGTTCAGGCAGGGAACTGACGCGGGGGATCACGGAATGGCATCGCCGGACCGCGCCTGACGGTCAGGACAGCAGCTCGACGATCCGGTCGAAGTCCTCGAGCGAGTAGTAGTGGATGACGATCTGGCCCTTGTTCCTGGAGTGCTTGATCTCCACCTTGGTGCCCAGAATCGAGACGAGCTTTTCCTCCATCTGGCGCACGTGCGCGTTCTTGCCCTGCGCCTTCCCGGCCTCACGCCCCTCGCCTTCCCTGGCGCCCTCGGCGATCCGCTCGACGGCCCGCACGGCAAGGCCCTTCTCCACGATGTCGCGGTACAGTGAAAGCTGCTGCTTTCTGGGAAGCGGCAGCAGCGCCTTGGCGTGCCCCGCGCTCAGCCTGCCCTCCGACAGCCCCTGCTGGATTTCATCGGGCAGGTTCAAGAGCCGAAGCGAGTTCGCCACGGTCGCCCGGTCCTTGCCGACCTTCTCTGCGATGTCCTGCTGCCTGAGCCGGAACCGGTTGATGAGAACCTGGTAGGCCTTGGCCTCCTCGATGGGGTCCAGGCCGGAGCGCTGGATGTTTTCAATCAGCGCGAACGTGAGGTTCTGTTCCTCGCTCGCCTCCATGATGATGCACCTGATCTTTTTCAGGCCGGCTATCTTGGACGCTCGAAGCCTGCGCTCGCCGGCGATCACGAAGTACTCATCTCCCACCCTTCGCACGATAATGGGCTGTAAAAGACCCGCGCATTTGATCGATTCGGCAAGCGAGAGTATCTCGTCGTTGTCGAAGTGCGAGCGCGGCTGGTCGGGGTTCGGCTTGATGAGCCCGTTGTCGAGCTCGACAATGCGGTCCGGCTCGCGGATGAACTCCTTCTCGATCTCGTCGACCGGAGTGCTCGACGACGCGATGATCGCGTCAAGCCCCTTTCCCAGCACCCTCTTAGCCATTTTGAATCACCTCGTCCGCCAGTTTTTCGTAGCTGTCGCTTCCCACGCAGTGCCGGTCGTAGTGCCCTATCGGCTTGCCGAACGACGGCGCCTCGGAGAGCTTCACGTTGCGCGGGATAATCGTGCTGAACACCCTGTCCTTGAAATAGGCTTTAATGTCCGAAACCACCTGCTGCGACAGGTTGGTCCGCGAGTCGTACATGGTGAGCACCACACCCTCAATCTTGAGGTTCCGGTTGAGCTTCTCCTGCACCATGGCGATGATCTTGAGAAGCTGGCTCAGTCCCTCGAGCGCGTAGTACTCGCACTGCAGAGGGATGAGCACGCTGTCGGCCGCGACCAGGCTGTTGAGCGTGAGGATGCCCAGCGACGGAGGGCAGTCCACGAAGATGTAATCGAAATCCTCCCTGATGTCCGAAATCGCCTTTTTCAGGATGAACTCCTTGTTATCAACGTAGAGAAGATCGATCTGCGCGCCGGACAGGTGGATGTTCGACGGCACGATGTAGAGGTTTTCGATGTCGGTCTTGTAGATCGCGTCCCTGATTTTCGTGTGCTCGATCAGCACCTCGTAGATGGTGCTGTCCATGTCCTCGACGTTGATGCCGATTCCGTACCCTGAATTCGCCTGCGGGTCGATGTCGATGATGAGCACCCTCTTGCCCTTTTCCGCAAGGAACGCCGAAAGGTTGATGGTCGTGGTGGTTTTCCCCACGCCGCCTTTCTGGTTCGACACCGAAATGACTCTGCCCATCGCTCTCTCCGTCCCGCTCGATTTCACTGGGTTTTAAAACGGTCAAAGGTTTTGTACAGCCGACCGGACAACCTTCTGGGGTTTAACAGCTTCACCAGCACGAAAATAATTGTCAAAGCAAATATAAAGATCGAGACATAAATTATTGTGGAAAAATGCGGGAACACCCTGGGCCCAGAGGCAAGCGCGAGGGCGAATGGAACGTACGCGGCGTTCCTTCCGGGAAACACCCGAAGGCGGCAGGGCCCGTCTCGATTGTAGTCGAACTCGAAAAAGAAGGCCGGTTCGGGGCTGTCGATGGAGCGGATCAGAGCGCCGTCCGGCCCCATCACATCAACCTGGTACGAGCCCTCCCGCGCCAGCAGGTAAACCGTGTTGACTCCGCCCGCCGGGAAAACCTCGTACGAGCGGACGCTCTCGCCGCCCGCGAGCATGTCCGCGAACGCCGTGCGCACGATCTGACCCCAGCGGTAGGCTTCGTTTTCAAGCGTTCTCACCATGTACGTGAACGCCGTCTGAAACACCGAGTATCGCATGAGGGGATTGCCGGCGTCTTCACTGTGGCAGCTTGTGAAGATGATGTTTCCGCCGCCACGCTTCATCTCAACGGCGACAGGGCCCTGCCTCTCGCCGAGAGGGGTTTTGTAGCGCCCCTCGGCGAGCGTATCGGAATCCCGGGCGCTGCGCACCGCCACCCAGGCGGAGTGGGCAATTGAAAGCCGCATTGAATCCTCACCGGCAAACTGCCGCAGCCGGCCTTTAAGCCCCGCCTGAAAAGAGTCCGACATGCCAAGGTGCGGGAAATCATCATGGAACGACAGCGGGGAGTACGCTCCCTGCAGCAGGAAGTAGGAGAAGTCCGAAAAATAGGCGGACCCTCCCTCGTAGATAAACCCGCGGATGTGGGCGCACACGCGGGCGGTGTCAATGCTGTCGAAATTCTGGTCAAGCACGACATTGTGGATGGAATATCCCGACGCCGACACCCTGATGTTTTCCTCCGGGGCCTTCATGATCCCGCAGGGAAAGAAGATGGCGCGGTACTTCGCGAACGCCTGTTCGCGCTCAAACTCCTTCAACTCAACAACGTTATGGTCGACGCGGTACTGCTTTAAGACCGTCTCTATTCTGTCGTACCGGGCCTTTACCACCGCGACCGGTTTCACATCGGGGACCGGCGGCATTTCAGCGGCGCGAAGCGGGCATGCAAGTATCAGCGCCGAAACCGACAGGGCAAGCGTTCGGATGGTTGTCATTGCTATTTTCCCAGAAGCTCTTTTATTTCGACGATGATCGCCTTGCGGGATTCGAGATCACGCAGAACCGTCTCGTCCTGGCATTCCAGGGCCATCTGGTATGCAAAAGCGATGACGTGCACCACAAATCCATCGTTGAGGTCCGGGTTGATGACGCGCAAATCGGTAACGCTTTTTGCGAGCGGCGAGGGGTCACGCAACTGCTTGATCCTGCAATCGTAAAATGGAAGGGGCCTTCCACCCTTCCCGGCACCTTCCTCCAGGCCGCGCTCCGCAAGGGGAGCCCGCACAATGCCCGGGTCCCTGAGCGCCGCACCCGACTTGACCCAATCGCGGTGCAGCTCGAACACCCGGTGCATGCCCTCGCCAATCGAGTAGAAAAGGCTCCCGACCCTCTTGAGCAGCACCTCGACATGGGCCATGGATTTTATCATCCCCCTCAATATTTTTTTCGCTTCCTGCAACGGTATGACGAGGTTGGGATTGTTGCTCTTCAGGTAAAATATCTCCCGGAGGACCTCCTGCAGCGCCTTGTCCTCCCGCTCAAACACCCTCGGCAAAAAAAGCTGGGAATCGTGCACCACGCCCTTCGCGTCCTCGAAGGTGACGCCTCCCCCGCGAACCACCTGCATGTAGCTGCGGTTGAAGTGGTTGACACAGCCGTCGATGAAAGAGAAGAAATCCTCCTCGTATTTCTCCAGCGAGTCTCCCCTCTTCTTATCCACCAGCCTCCACTGCTCGTCGAAGGCCTTTTCGAGAAGGCTGTGGCCGTTCACGTCGAACTTCAGGAAGGTGAAGAGGTCTTCGTAAGGCTCAAGCGATTTTCTCAGCTCGTTTGCCTTCCGCTTCCGCTGCGACTCCGGGTCCTTGCCGAATTTTTTCAGCACGTCCATGCTGTAGTTCCATCGCGTGGAGCTGACGACCGGTGCGGATAATTCGAAATACTCCACCACGTCCGGAAGCTCGATTTCCCGCTGGAACACCAGCGCCTCAAGCGCGACCAAGAGCAGCTCCGGGATCGACGAGATGCCGAACGCGGAGTTCAGGTATTTCGACGCCGCATTGTCCCCTTCCGCTCCCGCCGCAAGAAAGGCGCGCAGCGCGTACAGGTAATCGTACACCTTTTTTTCCCGCTCGAGGTTGCGCTTTTCCTTTTCAGCCTTCGAGGGAAGCGGGTCCTTCTCGTTGATGATCTCCTTGCGGAACTCGTCCATCTCCCGCAGGCGCTGCTCCGCGAGCGAAATCATCTGCTCCTTGGTCTCGGCGGAAAGCAGGTAAAACGAGAAAAAATCCACGGTGTACGCGCGAAACTCGTTCTCGAAGTCCTTTCGCTCCATCCACTTGACGATTCCCTCGTTATACCTTCCGAGCGGAACCGAGGAGATGACCGTGCGAAGATGCACCAGCAGGTTAAACAGCGTGGGATCCGAGATCGATTCGTCGGCAAGCACACCGGTGAGCACGCCGGGATAGTGAAGCAGCAGTTTTTCCTGAAGTGCGGCGATGCCGTTCATCGCAGCGAAGAAGCGCCGCGCCGGCACCAGCCGCTTCTTAAACCCGATGCCGAAGCGGTTTTCCGCGTGGACCAGGTATCGTTTCTTGAAAAAGTTCAGCTTTTTATACTTTCTGTACAGATCGTTCACGAACACCGTGCTCTGCGCAACATCCACGTGCGCTTTCGCCGCTTCGGGTTTCACCGCAGGCTGCTTCGGCCTGGCCTGCCGGCCGCGGATTTCAATGGGCGAGGGAAGGGGCGCGGAGCGGGGCTTGTCGGGACACCCCTGCACAAGCTCAATGATGGCGCGGTATTTCTCCCCGTCGACAAGCGTCTGGTTTTGAAGGAGGGAGCGCACCACCTCCATTTTCGCCGGGGGTATCTCCTTGTTCAACAGGAGCGCTTTCGCCTTCCGCTCGATTTTCTTCTGTTCGTTTTCCTGTGCCATTCGCGTGCCTGCCGCCTGACGGTATCACCTGCGCCCTTTTCTCTCTTTTTAAGGATGGAAGTGATTATTTTCAACTAAAAAACCTCACCGCCCTCACCCTGTGAAGCCGTCCTTTTGTGCTTGACCACGGCGCTTTCCCTGATACTACATGAAAGGATCTGCCGGCAGCGCGCCTGCGCCGCTTACACCGAGGGAGGTGGACGATGAGTGAGGGGCTTCAGTTTGAAAATGTCAGGAGCATAGTCGAGATGGCGCTGATCGAGGACATCGGCGCGGGCGACATCACGTCCAACGCGATCTTCGACGGCTCCGAGCAGTCCGGGGCCGTGATCAGCGCCAAGGACAGGGGCGTGTTCTGCGGCGGGCCGCTGGTCTCATTCGTGTTTCAGGTCGTCGATCCCGCAATCGCCGTAACACAGATGGTTGCGGAGGGAGGCGCCGTCTCTGCGGGCGACGAAGTCATGACCGTGGTTGGCCCGGTAAGGGGCATCCTCGCGGGCGAGCGCACCGCACTCAACTTCCTGCAGCGCGCGTCGGGCATCGCGAGCAGGACCGCGAAGGTCGCGTCGATGCTCAAGGGAACTCCCATCCGCGTGCTGGACACCCGGAAAACCCTTCCGGGCCACCGGCTGATCGACAAGTACGCGGTAAAAACCGGCGGCGGCTTGAATCATCGCATGGGACTTTTCGACATGGTGATGATCAAGGACAACCACATCAGGGCGGCGGGAGGCATCGCCGCAGCCGTGGCGCGCGTCCGTGAAGAGCACGGTGACCGCTACCGGATTGAGGTGGAGACCACTTCTCTTGAAGAGGTCCGGGAAGCAACCAGCTCCGGCGCCGACATCATCATGCTGGACAACATGGGCAGGGACAGCATCGTCGAGGCGATCGGCATCGTTGCGGGGAGGGCAAAGATCGAGGTCTCCGGCAACATCGACGAGTACCGCATCCACGACCTTGTCGACCTCAGGATCGACTACATTTCCATGGGCTCGCTCACCCATTCGGCGCACGCGTTCGACTTCTCGATGAAATTCCGCTGAGGCCTACGGCAGCGACTGTATTTTGTCGATATCGGCGTGCCTGCCGATGATGATCATCATGGTGCATTCGCTGATCGCGTCGTCCGCCGCGGGAGGTATCCTGTAGGAGTCGTCCTTTCCCCCCTCCTTCATTTTCAGCCCGATCACCTGGCAGCGGTATTTACCGGGGATCTGGAGCTCGCGCAGCGTTCTGCCGAAAAAACTTTTCGGGGGCGACACTTCGACGATGCCGTAATCGGCGCCGATTGGAAGGTAGTCCACGACGTTTTTCATCGCCAGCTTGCTCGCGAGCCTCTCCGCCATGTCCTTTTCCGGGAACACCACCTCGCTCACTCCGAGCATGGAAAGCACCTTGACGTGGTCCTCCGAGATAGCACGCACGATGATGTTTTGCATGCCAATCTCCTTGAGATAGAGGGTGATCAGGATGCTCGCCGTCATCTCCTGCCCTATGCTCACGATCGCGCCGTCATAGTCCCTGATTGACAGCGCCTCAAGCACCTCCCGGCTGGATGCGTCGCCGATGACGGCGTGGCTGAGGAAGTCCTTGGCCCTGTTGACCGTTTCGCGCGACGAGTCGATGCCAAGCACCTCGCACCCGCTGTCGACAAGCGTTTTTGCAAGGCTGACGCCGAAATTACCCAGACCGATCGCGACAAATTTTTTCATGGCTTACCCTATCATCACATGTTCTTCAGGATATTCGATGATGACATCCTTCCTGTTCGAGGTCATGGCGGCGATGAGCGTGAGGGGGCCGAGCCTCCCCACGTACATCACAACGCAGATTAAAAGCTTTCCCGCAAACGAAAGCTGGCCGGTGACCCCCATGGAAAGTCCCACCGTTCCAAACGC
>CAZPZJ010000162.1:0-8179 GCA_964591055.1 uncultured Leptospiraceae bacterium | reverse complement strand
TCGAGCCTGTTGATGAACTTGATGTACGAGTAGTTGCCCTTCTTCCTTGCCTCATCGAGTATCCGGTACCCCTCCTTCCGGCAGCGGGGACAGCCGTTCACGGGAATTTGAATGCCGACGGAGAGGGGATTTTCGGATGAGACGGTCTCGATTTTCAGGACGCCGGCGCACTCGTTGCACACCATCACCGCCTCGTTCTGCTTTTCCCGGATGCCGTCCGTGTCGTAGTAGATGTTCTTCTTGCGGACATGGTAGTTGTTCACCATGCCGCGGGCCACTCCCGTGGAGCGGGGATTGAAGTATCGCTCGAGCACCACGTCGCCCAGCTTTTTGATGTACTGTGTGATTTCCTTTTCCTGCTCCATCGCCTCGTCGTCGTAATCGGGCTCAATGACGCCGGAATAGTCGAGCCCCGCCATCGCCAGCACGATGCCGAGGTTGACATAGGGAAGCGCCCCCTGTATGGAGTAGCCGCCCTCCAGCACGGCGATGTGGGGTGCGAGCTTTTCGTTGAGCCGGGCGTAGCCGCGCGCGGAGAAGTTCATCTGCGTGATGGGGTCGGTGTAGTGGTTGTCCTGGCCGGCGGAGTTGATGATGATGTCCGGCTTGAAATCCGCCAGGATGGGAAGCACCATTTTGTCGATCACCTGCTCGAAGCCCTCGTTGGAGGTCATGGGGGGCAGGGGGATGTTGATGGTGCGCCCCATTGCGTTGGGCCCGCCGATCTCGTCGACGAATCCGCTGCCCGGGTAGAGCGTGCGCCCGTCCTGGTGCATCGAAATGAAGAGCGTGTCGGGATCGTGCCAGTAGATGTCCTGCGTGCCGTCCCCGTGATGGCAGTCGGAATCGACGATGGCGACGCGCCTGTGGCCGTAGCGCTCGCGGATGTACTCGATCATGACGGCTTCGATGTTGATGTTGCAGAATCCCCTGTTGCCGTGCACCACCTTCATGGCGTGGTGCCCCGGGGGCCTCACCAGCGCGAACGCCCTGTCGGCGCGCTTCTCCATCACCAGCCTGGCAGCCTTGATGGCCCCGCCCGCGGAGATCATGTGCGATTCGGTGGTGACCGCTTCCACGGACGGGATGCAGAAATGGACGCGCCTCACGTCGTCGGCGGTGGCGAGGTCAGGCTTGTGCTCCGTGACGCCCTGTATGTCGAAGACGCCCTCTTCCCGGAGCTGGTCCTGCGTGTAGAGCAGCCGCTCCTCGCGCTCGGGATGCACCGGGGTGATCGCCCAGTCGAACGCCGGGAAAAACACGATTCCCACCCTGTTCTTCGCCTCAAGCACACTGTCGTTTTTTTTCACCATGTTCTCACGCCCCGTTTCATGCAAGGCCTTTCGCGGAAACCTTCAACATCACGCCGGGCTTCACCTGGCACTTCACGCGCATATTGCGCCCGGTCGTGGTGAACCCCTGCACCATGTTGAATGACGACGACTCCGTCACTTCGACATCAGCCTCCCCTCCCCTGCCGATCGATTCGAGGTGGAGGCGCAGGTACTTTCGCGCGTCCTCGCGCGCCTGTTCCAGCGCGTAGGCGCCCGTAACGCCCGTATTAACTCCCAGGTTCGGTATCAGAAGCGTCCCTCTCTCCGTGTCCGCGAAGAGCTCGGCAAACACGGTGGTTTTCGCGAGCGTAGCGCCGATGGCGTTGGCTACGCCGTGCATGCGGGGTATGACGACCTCCAGCGCGAAGGCCTTGCCGAGCGCCTCCCTGAACGCGTGCGCGGGGCCGCCCATCACATAGATGCGCGCCGGTCGGATGGGGCGCTCTTCAAGGAGCTCGTGGATGGTGTACACCGGCCGGCTGTTGATTTCGTCGAGCATGTCGTCAACCGCGGCCCTGATGGTTGCAACCGCTTTTTCAATCACGGCGTTCGCGAGAGACGCGGGCTCCATGCCGCTTTTCGCGGCGAGCTCGACGATGCCGCGCCTGGAGCTTTCCGCATTCGCGTAGTCGATCACGCCCAGAAAGTTGAACGCGTCCACCACCGTGGGGCTCACTCCTCCATCGGCCATGGAAGGGCCTGCCCGGTCCGGCCCCGCCGATACTTCCCCTCCATCGCAGCGGATCGCCGAATCGCCGCCGACTCCGATGGAGCGCGTGCGGAGGGAGCGCACCAGCGTGCGGTGCGAATTCAGCGTGATGCCCTCACGCTCGACGATGGGATCTCCTCCTGCGAAGATGGCGATGTCGGTGGTGGTCCCGCCGATGTCGAGCACGACCGCGTCCTCCGCGACGTCACACAGCGCAAGAACTCCCATCACGCTCGCAGCCGGGCCCGAGAGGATCGACTCCACCGGCATGTTCCGCGCAAGCGGGAGCGGCATTGTGCCGCCGTCCGCCTTGAGGATGTTCACCTGCGCGCTGATTTTCCTGGTTTGCAGCGTTTCCTCGACCGCCACAGCGAAGCGGTTGAACAGCCGCCAGACCGACGAGTTGTAATAGGCCGTGTTGATGCGCCTGGGGAAGTTGAGCTCTCCCGAGAGGCGGTGCCCCAGGCTCACAAAGTCGGCCTGCCCGTTGAGCATCTCCCCGATGCGAAGCTCGTGCGCGGGATTGCGTGTCGAAAACTTGGAGACGGTGGCGTACACCCGAAGGCCCTTCTTCGCGTACTTCTTTGCGATGACGCCCGCCTCCCGTTCGTCAAGCATCTGGATCTCGAATCCCCGATGGTCGATCGCACCGCGTATGAAGTGGTAATTTTCGCCGATGGCGTAGCTGAAGGGATTGATGCCGGGCCCGGCGGAAACCATCACCCCGACCTCCTCGTTTTTACCCTCGACGATCGCGTTGGTGGAAAGGGTGGTGCTCAGGTTGATCCAGCGGATGCCGGCGCTTTGCCTGCCGTCAAGCACCCCGTCCAGCGAACGGTGGACGGTGTCGATGAGATCGTTGTGGTCGGTCAGCACCTTGCCCGCGGCGACCACCGCGCCGCCCTCGTCGACAAGCACGGCGTCAGTGTGGGTGCCCCCGACATCCAATCCGCAATACATGCTCTAACCCCTTTTCCTCTGTCCGGTGCGGGAAGCGCCTGATTCCCCCACGGGCGAAGAGACGCCCGCCGGCTTCGCAGTCCGCCCAGAACGAATACCGTTAGTGTACCGCCCGCGCCCGGGAATGTCAAGAAAGATATGGGAGAGCTGCTCAGCAGTGGCAGGAGAGGGCAAAGAGCATCTGCGCGGGAGCGTACAGAAGCCAGGTGAACACCGTGCTGTGATTGATCTTCCTGATGAAATGGTTGACGGAGAGCAGGCAGTCCGAGGCGAAGAAGAGGATCGCGCCCGCGAGAACCATCACCGAGCGCGCATCGGCCCCGGCGGAAAATCCGCTCGCGGCGAAAAACACCATGGCGGCAAGCACTCCCATGTAGGCAAAACCCGGCGCGGCTTTCCCGCCCGAGTGTTTCCAGGTGAGCGCCATCATGAACGCGGCGGCGACGACGAGTGCGGCCGCGACGAACACGCCGCTCCAGTGCGGATAATAGTAGGACGCGAAGGCCGGGATGTAGAGGCAGTGCGCCAGAAAGAAGAAGACCATTCCCTGGTAGAGGAGATTGACCTCCTCGATCATCAAAAGCGCGTCGCCCACCAGCGAAAAAACGAGCGCAGTGACGATCAGCAGGCGGTACGGCGTGGCCGGATACGCGGCGAGCGAAAGCAGCGCGACGGCGATGACGATCAGCGTGAGCAGAGGAGTGAGGACGTATTTCAGCGGAAGGATTCTCCTGTACGCGACGTACTCGCGCGCCAGGAAGGCGGCCGCGAACACTCCCAGAAGGGCCCTGACCTCGATGCCCGCGGCGGGGAAGCCCGTCACTTACTTTTTCCCTTTATCGTCTTTTGCGCCCTTGTCACGGCCGAGCATGTCGGATATCTCGCGGAGCGCGTCGGGCTTGAGGTCGGAGCTCATCGCGGCGATGTTCTCCTGCTGGATTTCATCGTATATCTCCCGCCGGTGCACCGATATCCTCTTGGGGGCCTTGATGCCCAGCTTGACCTGGTCGCCCTTTATGTCGATGACCACGACCTCGATGTCGTCGCCGATCATGATGCTCTCGTTGATGCGCCTCGCCAGCACCAGCATACGCTCACCCCTTCCCCTTGCCGGCGGCGCTTTCCATCTCATCGAGGACGCGGTGCCTGACGCGGTATCTGTCGCTGAGGGAGATCGCCTGCCTGCCGGTTTTCGACGAGGGATTGACGATGATCGGCCCCTGAAGGTTTGCCGTCATGTCCCTGGGGTTTGCGGGTATCGTCACGATCGCGAACACGAGCAATTCCCTGTCGTTTTCGGCCCCCACCGCCTCCAGCTCGGCCTGCGAAACGACCAGCTCGTACTCGCCCATGAAGTCGACCGGCCGGATGATCACAAACGCGAGATCGGGCTCGTCGAACGCCTGCAGCCACTTGAACGGCGAGTTTTCATGCGAATCCAGGATGATGAATTTCCTGACGTACTCGAATCCCAGTATGCCGTCCGGGAAGCTGATCACCTGCCGCTCGTCCACCTCAATCTCGCCGAACGGACGCGTCTTCACTCGAATGCTCAATGTCGAAACTCCTCCCGGGATGTTCGTTACCTCAGAAAATCCATCAGCGTGGGGCGGATCGTCTTGGCCCCGACGGAAAGCGCGTACTGGTGCACGCTTTCAAGCCAGCGGAAATTCATGATCGACTCGGCGTAATCGATGCCCTCGTTGCTCGCGAGCATCGCCATCACGTTTGTCTGCTCATACTCCGCCCTGTGCGCCAGTTCGTCAACCCTGTTTTGCCTGGCGCCGGTGGCCGAAATGTGCCGAAGCATGTTGTCGAGCGCCATGTCGATGAGGCCGAGGTCCCTGCCGCCAACCACCTCCTGGTCGCCTCTGACCAGGTCGTCCCTGAGCTGGATGACCATCTCAAATATCGACATGCCGTCCACCGTGACCGTCGGGTCGACGTTATTGGGAGGATTGGGGTAGTCGTTGTTGATGAGCCCCAGGTCGCGGAGCGTCGTGCCGCTTCCCACGTCCTCCAGCCATACCTGGTGCGGGGCGGTCGTTTCGAGCACCAGGTTGTCGCGTACGCCCTTGGAGGCGCGCACCGAAAGCCCGGCGTTGTTGATCTTCTCGATGATCCTGTCGATTGAATCGCCCGCGTTGATGTTGATCTCGACGCCGTCGATCTTGATGGACTGGTTGGTCTCGGACTTGTACTGGCCGGCGTCCCGGTTGGACGTCAGCACCTGGTTGGTGGCCCAGAACACCATGTTGCCGGGGATGTTCACGTCAAGGTACTCTCCCGTGGCGACCTCGCGCTGAACGCGCCCTATGTTCCCCCGGTACTCGACCCCGGTCATCGCGTCGCCCTGGTTGCCGGCCGTCAGCGTCTGGTAGATGGCGACGAAGGGATCGGGCGTCTCCTCGGTGCCGGTCTCGAACCCGCCGAATATGGGCTTGCCGGTGGCGCTGCGCGAATTGGCGATGGTCACGATCTCCTCGAGCAGCTGGTTGATCTCCGCGGCGGCGGCCTCCTTGCGCTCGAAGTTGGAGTAGATGCCGTGCGCCCCCTGCACCGCGAGTACGCGGAGGCGCTGGAAGATGCGCATCGCCGACTGGAGCGCCGTGTCCACTTCCTGCAGGCGCGAGCGGCTCTCGTCGATGTTGCGCTTGTACTGGTCTATCTCGGTGAGCCGCGAGCGGTACATCATCTGGTTGGTCGCGGCGATCGGGTTGTCCCTGGGAAGCTCCACCGTGCGGCCCGTCGCGAGCTGGTTTTGCGTGCGGTCCATCTCGAACTGCTGCCGGCTGAGGTTGCGGATCATCGTGTTATTGATCATCCTGTTGGTTATTCGTTCCATCGTCAGGCCCCCAGTTTTATTATGGTCTGAAGCATCTCGTTGATCGTGTTGATCACCCGCGCCGCAGCGTTGTACCCGTGCTGGAACTGCACCATGTTGGACATCTCCTCGTCGAGGTTGATGCCCGACACCGACTCGCGCAGGTTTTTAAGATTGGTGAGCAGCGTCTCGTGGTTGGTCACCCTGTCGCGCGCCTGCTGCCCCTGCGTGCCGATGCGCCCTATCAGCGACGTGTAAAACTCGTTGAACGTGGCGTTGTTGTCGATCATCGAATTAGCCTGCCGGACGCGCGCGATGCGAAGCGCGTTCGAGCCGTCACCGACGCCGTTGGAGGTGTTGAAGTCCCCCGTGCCGCCGATGTCGCGGCCCTGCGCCGCCGCTATCCGGTCCACATCCCTGTGTATGTTCTCATCCACCGCCATGTACGAGGCGGGATTGTATTGAGGCGTGACGGTGATGTGCTCCCGCTCGGGCAGGAAGCGCGCGATGTCGTTGACCCGCCGGTAATCGAAGGCCCCGTTCGCGCCGCTCTGGCGCAGGATCCCCGTCATCCCCACCAGGAACTCCCCCGAGTCCTCGAGGTGGCGGATGATGAAGTTGCGCCTGTCATCGTCGCGCGCCAGCGTGGCCTTGATGGTGAGCTGGTTGTTGTGGTTGAGGTAGGCCACCACTCCCGCCCTGGCGTCATTGATTTTCCTGATCACGGACTGCACGGTGTCGTTGGGCCCGTAGTCGATCTCCACCGGCATCTCGCGCTCGTCGTTGGACGCCAGCGTGATAGTGCCGCGTATACCGATAGGGGCCGAAGCGTCCATGCGGTTGTTGCCCGACACCTTGAACACCGCGGTCACATCGGCCACGCCGTCGTTGTTGAGGTCGTGGTTGCCGTCAACGCTGTCGCTGACCGTCATGTGCCTGAAGAAGTTGTTATTGGTCTCGCCCCGCCTTCCGAAGCCGTCGCGGTGGATTTCATTGGTAAGGTCCGCCAGGTTGATGGCGAACGAGTTGATGTCGTTGATGTTCTCGCGGAGGACCTGGTCGCGCATGTGCAGCAGCCCGGTGAGCCTTCCGCCCTCCAGCGTCAGGTCGCTGCCGGTCGCGTCCCACACCACCCGGAAAAAGCCGTTGTTGGCCGGATCGGCCTCGGCGCGCAGGGAGCGCATCAGCGGCCCCTGCACCAGGTTTTCCCCGCCGATGTAGACGATCACCTCGTCACGGTCGCTGCGGCTCACCGAGATATTGACCAGGTCGGCGAGCCTTTCCATCACCGCATCCCGGCGGTCGCGCAGGTCGTTGGGATTGTCGCCCAGCGCCTCGGCCTTGAGAATGCGCTCGTTGAGGTCGCGGATGTCGCGCGCGTACATGTTGATCTCGTTGACGCGGCCCTGCACCTGGAGGTTGGCGTTTTCCTGGAGGTCGCGGAGCTGGCGGTAGATGTTGCGCACCTCGCCGGCGAGGTTCACTCCCCGCTCGCGCACCACCTCGCGCGTCGAGCGCTGCTCGGGATAGCGCGAAAGCTCCTCCCACGACTGCCACAGCTGGTCCAGGCGCGAGCGAAGCGAGTTATCCGACGGCTCGTTGTACACCTGCTCCACCTGGCGGATGAAATCGTTGCGCGTGCTCCAGTATCCCATCACGTTGACTTCCGTCATCATCCGGTCGTCGATGAAGGTGTTGCGTATCCTCTCCACGATCGAAACCGCCGCTCCCTGGCCGATATTGCCGGGGGTGTTCGAGCGGTTGAGCGACGCGACGTAGAGCGGGTCGGCCGACGAGATCACCACCCGCTGGCGCGAGTATTCCCTGTTTTCCGCGTTGGAGATATTGTGGCCGGTCACGTTGAGGGCCTGCTGGTGGGACTGCAATCCCCTCTTGCCTATCTCAAGCCCCATGAAAGTCGAGTTCATGCCGTTCCTCCTACGCCCTTCTTGAAAAGATCATCGGGTTGTCGATGCTCGTCTCCTCGACGGCCCTGCGATTGTATCCCGTTTTCAGCGAAACCCTGCGCTTCAGGTCGGCCACGAGGTGCTGATAGAAGTCCATGATGTCGTCGATCATCTTCGCGTTGGTGTCCGTGAGCGCCTGCACTCGGGCCATTTCCTCTTTCAGCGCGGCGCCCGCCCGGGCAAGCTCGTCGCGATCGGTGCCGTCCGTAAGGCCCGTGATTGCGCTCAGGGTGACGTTCCGGGGATCATTGCCCCAGCCATGCCGGCGTGCGGCGGAGGCGATTAACTCGAGTCTTTCCCGCTCAAGCTCCTGGATGCCGGCCAGGAGTCTCTCCTGCTCCTCTGAAAGTGACAGCAAAAGCTTCCCTTCCTTGGCCATGATGGC
>CAZPZJ010000161.1:0-8371 GCA_964591055.1 uncultured Leptospiraceae bacterium | reverse complement strand
TCAGAAGATGAAGCCCTTGGGGATCACCACGATCCCCTCGTCGGACACCGTGAAGCGCTTCCTGTCGTGCTCAAGGTCGTAGCCGATGACCTCGCCCGGCGGGATGTGGATGCGCTTGTCCACGATGGTGTTTTTGATGCGGGCATGGCGCCCCACGCTCGCGCCGATCATGATGATCGAGTCCTGCACCTCGCTGAAGCTGTTGATCTTCACACCTGGCGAGATGATGGAGCGGAACACCTTCGCGCCGCTGATGATCGCCCCGTTGGAGATCAGCGAGTTGACCGCGACGCCCTGCCGCTCGCCCTCGTCCCACAGCGTTTTGGCCGGTGGAAACTGCTCCATGAATGAACGCACGATCCATTCCCTGTCGTAGAGATTGAGCTTCGGCGAAGGCGAGACGAGGTCCATGTTGGATACGAAATACGACTGAATGGTCCCGATGTCCTTCCAGTAGGCGCGCTCGCCCTCGTGATGCACGTAGTCGTAGGTGAAGACCCTGTCTGTGGGGAACACGCGGGGAATGATGTCCTTGCCGAAGTCCTTGGTCCCGTCCAGCTTGTGGTCCTGCGAGAGGTAGGTAACCAGCCGCTCCGTCTTGAATATATAGATTCCCATCGAGATGAAGGCGACGTCGCTTCTGCCCGGGATCGGCATGGGGTTGTCCGGCTTTTCCTGAAAGCCGATCACCCGGTTGCCCTCATCGACCTGAAGGACGCCGAAGCGTTTTGCCTCCTCGATGGGGGTCTCGATCGCGGCGATGGTCAGGTCGGCGTCGTGTTCCACGTGGTAGTCGATCATCTTGTTGTAATCCATCTTGTACACGTGATCGCCGGAGAGGATGAGCACGTGCTCGGGCTTTTCCATCTCGATGATGTAAATGTTCTGGAAGATGGCGTCCGCGGTGCCCTGGTACCAGTCGCTGGTGATGCGCTGCTGCGGCGGAACGACGTCGATGAAGCCGCCCAGGTCGCGCTGGTAGAGGTTCCAGGCGTTTCTGATGTGACGGTCCAGCGAGAGCGACTTGTACTGCGTCAGCACGATGATCTTTTTCAGGTCGGAGTTCAGGCAGTTGCTCAGCGGAAAATCAATGATTCGGTACACGCCGCCGAACGGGACAGCGGGTTTGGAGCGGTCGCGCGTGAGGGGGTAAAGGCGCTCCCCCTGGCCTCCCGCAAGGATGAAGGTGAGGGTTTTTCGAAGATGCCGCGACATTACTTTGAGCGCGCCGAAAGGATTTCCCGGATCTTGTCTTTCAGCTCCTGAAGGTTGGATGACTTGGTAATGTATGCATCGGCGGTCCAGGTCATGAAGTTGCTCTTGTAATTGGAGTAGGCCGTATAGATGATGATGGGGATTTTCTTGTCGCGCGAGAGAATCTTACCCAGCGCCTCGATGCCGTCCATCTCCGGCATGCGTATGTCGAGGATCACGAGGTCGTACTTGCCCGCCTTGACCTTGTCCACGGCGTCCTTCCCGTTGGCGGCCTGGTCAACTTCATAGCCCTCGTCCTGGAGCTCCATGGCGTAAAGCTCCCGCTGGTGCTGCTCATCCTCAACGATCAGTATTTTGCTCATGGCTATCTCCCGTTGGTCTGTATTTGGACGTCGAATAAGGCCGAACTTTCCGCCGGACGGTCATTTTCCGCGCCGGCGGAATAAAACCCTCATATTGAATGATAGAAAAAATCAGCCTCTTTTCAAGCTTTTTTTCGGCCCTTCCCGCTATCCGGGTATTTTGAGGGATATGCGGAACTCCGTGCCGCCGCCTTCACGTTTGAGGGCGGTGATCTCGCCGTCGTGGTCGTTGATGATTTTTTTCGTTATGGAAAGCCCCAGGCCCACGCCGGTCACTTTCGTCGTGAAGAAAGGCTCAAACACGTGCATAACGTCCTCGTTCTGGATTCCCGTCCCGGTGTCGATGACCCGTATCATGAGGTGGTTGTCGATGGTTTCGGTGACCACGTCGATGTCGCCGCCGGGCGGGGTCGCGTCAATCGCGTTCTGCAGGAGGTTGAGCATCACCTGCTTCATCTGGTTGAAGTCGGATTTCACCAGGGGAAGGTCCGGGTCCAGGTACATGCTGAAGCGGATGCGCCTTTCCTGAAGAAGGTTTTTCAGAAGATCGTGCGTGTCGTGAATGATATCGTTGATGTTGTTGAACTCGAGGATGAAGTTGGTGGTGCGCGAGAAGTCCATCACGTTGGAAAGCGTTTTTTCAAGGCGTTCCGACTCCTTGAGCACCACCGCCGCCGCAGTTGAAATGCGATCGGCGTTTTTCCAGCCTGCGCTCTGTGAAAGCTGGAGTATGCGCCTTGCATATCCTCCCATGGTGACGAGTGGGTTGCGTATCTCATGGGCGATGTGGGAGGCGATTCGGCCCACGGCCGCAAGCTTTTCCGACTCCAGCATTGCTTCCTGGCGGTCACGGACCTTCTGCATCTCCTTCTTGATCAGGTGCAGGTTGTTGTAGCTTTCAATGAGCAATGTCGCCTGGAACGCGAAGATCGACAGAAGCTCCAGGTTGTCGTTGCTGATGGGCGCCTGGTTGAACTTGTTGTCCGCGATGATGACGCCGATGGGATTGTTGATCGACATCAGGGGAGTGACGACGAACTCCCGGACGTCCAGGAATTCCCTGATGTCTTCGCCCACGCGGGGATCATTCCAGGCGTCGTAGACGTGGATGTTTTCGCGGTTTTTCAGCGATCTGGTGATGATGTTGTCGTCACCGGTGCTGAACGATTTCGCACGGACTTTCTCGAGGAACGCGCGCCCTTTTTTCACTCCGCCGTTGGACGACTTGAGCTGGCTGAAGATGTTGACGTCACAGCTCGACACCGAGCTCCATATTTCAATCGCCTCGTCTATCGTATCGGGGCCGACGGCCATCCTTCCCGCCAGCAACTGCCTGGGCGCGTCAAGCAGGAAAAGCATCGCGCGGTTGAAGCCGAGCCCGGAGCCGGACGTGACCCCCGTGAGCAGCGCGTTGATCACGCTGTCGATCTCGCCCTCGCCCTGGATTGACTCCGACACCTGGCTGATCAGGTTTATCTGAAAATCCTTTTTGCACACATTGGTGACGTCGTCGATCACAAAGTTGATCTGCGTCTCCCCCCGCAGCCGCATCTGGGATATCTTGATATCGGCGATAATGGATATCCTGTTGGAGGACACAAGGTGCGTTTTCTCCAGGATCACGGGCTCCTGCGTTTCCAGTACGGATTTAATGCTGTCCCTTATCGTGGAGGTGAGGAAGATGAATACGTTTTCAATCTTCTGGCCAATGACATCGTCGGGCGCCATCTGGAATTTGCGCAGAAAGCTTTCGTTCGCGAAGATGACTTCACCGCGCCCGTTGAGAGCGAGGAAGTACGAGCTGATGGAGAGCACGATGTTGTTGTACAGCTCGCGCAGGTTTTCAATCTCGTTTTTCTGCGAGGAGAGAAGGGTTTCAAAGTGCTTCCCGAGAACAGAAAGCTCGTCGCTGATATAGGTGAAATATTCGCTCCCGATCAACGGGATAAAAGACGGGAGGAACGGTTCGGCGGGCTGCGGGGGGCTGAATCGCCCTTTCTTGAATTCATGTATGGTGTTGATGATGTGCCGTATCCTGGCGTTGAAACCGCTGTGGAGCATCACCGTCAGAATCATCTTCAGGACGAGCAGGATGCCGGACGCCAGAACCGTGTTGTATAAAAACGATGATGGCAGATCGTAGCGATAGACGTACGCGATCAGCATCAGCACCGCTATTAAAAGATCCGGCAGCATGGCCAGGTGAATGTTGATTTGGAAGTGCTTGTTCATACAGGGCCGATGGGAATTATTCACGCAGATCGAAAGCAGTGTATAACCGGATGAAAAAGAATTCAACCAATAATTAATGGCGCGTACATGTGTTTTTTCTTGAAGCGCGCGGTTGCCGGGCGTGATTTACGGAATGATAATAAATGTTAATATTTCATTTCCCAAGGCCGAAATAGGTAGTAATGACGGGGAACGGCTTCCGGAGGGAGGCCTATTTTTGCTTGACTCATCCGCTCCGGTTTATTAGTGTTCATGCGGAATAATCGGTTTTTTCAGGATATATTCACGCTGCCGCCGTGTGCGGTGTCCGGGACCCGGGCGCATCCGCATGCGGCGGAATCGAACCGCCCGTCCGATACGCAGCGGCAAGGAAGGAATGATGAAGAAATGGGGAATTTCCGGGGTCACGACCGTGACGCCAGAAGAGGTGCTTTTCGGCAGCAGCGTTGTCGTCAATGGTGAAAAAATCGAGAAAATCTCGGATGAGGACTCAAAGGCGATCCTTTCCGTGAACATCGAGGAAGGCATCCTGCTTCCGGGGCTTTTCAACGCCCACGACCATCTCCTCGGAAATTATTATCCAAAAGTAGGAAACGGCCCCTACGAAAACTGGCTGCCCTGGGACAACGACCTTAAAAGCTCGCCGCTGTACGCAGAGCGTCAACAGATTGAAAACCGCGACCTCTACCTGCTTGGCGCGTACCGCAACCTCGTCTCGGGCGTGACCACGGTAGCCGACCACATGCCGCACTTTGTCAGGAACCCTTTCGCTGAAATGCTGCCGGTTCGCGTGATCAACGACTACGGAATCGTGCACTCTATCGCCTCTTTCGCGCTTGCATGGGGAGATGAAATCGATATCGAGTACCAGAAGGCGGTAAAGAACGACCTGCCCTTCATAACCCATGTTTCGGAAGGATTCGACGCCGAAACGAAAACCGACATCAGGGTGCTTGACAGGAAAGGGGGGCTCGGCGAGCACTCGGTGCTGGTGCACGGGCTGGCGTTTTCCGACGAGGACATCGCCCTCATCGCGAAGAAAGGCGCCTCGACCGTGTGGTGCGCCGACTCCAACATCTTCATGTACGAAAAAACCGCCAGGGTCAAGGAGTGGCTTGACGCGGGAATCAACGTCTGCATCGGTACGGACTCCCCCATGTCGGGCGGGCTGAACATCCTCTACGAGCTGAAGTTCGACAGGGACCTGTTTAAAAAGACGTACGGGACGGACCTGCCCGACAAAACACTGGTGAAAATGGTGACGGAAAATCCGGCAAAAGCCTTCAGGATGAAAAAGTGGGGTCAGGTGAAAGCGGGCAACACCGCGGACCTTACGGTGTTCAGGACAAGGCACAGCAATCCGTATCGCTCCATTGTGATGACGGAGCTTGAGGATGTGCTTCTTGTCGTGATCGGCGGTTTGCCGGTGTACGGAGACGCGAAGTTCCAGGGCCTTTTTGAAAGCCTCGGGCAGCCGTACCAGGAAATTGTGCTGGCGGGCCAGAGGAAGATAATCAAGGGCGACCTGAAAGGCGTTTTGCAGAGGATCAGCAGGGCCGTCGGTTTTAAAAAGGAATTCCCCTTTTTGCCGGTGGAATTCGATATATAGGGAGATACGGTTCAGGCCATGTCCAACGGAATGCAGGGAGGAGCTCCCGGAATCATGACCCGCTCATACAAGAGCGGCTCGATCGTGTACATGGAGGGAGACAAAAGCGACAACATCTATGTCCTGAAGTCGGGAAGGGTCATACTGACGACCAAGAAGGTGGAAGACCGCATCTGGGTGGAGGTCAAGGAAAACGTCAAGCCCGGCGAGTTCTTCGGGGTCAAGTCGGCCCTGGGGCGCTATCCCCGCGACGAGACGGCCCAGACCTTCGGCGATACCCTTGTGCTTGTGCTTTCGCTTGCCGACTTCGAGCGCCTGGTGCTCAAGAACCTGAACGTGGTCAAGAAGATGCTCCAGGTGTTCAGCAACCAGCTGCGGCGCATCGGCAAGACGGTGCGCGAAGTGCTCGGGCAGACCGAAGCGCTCAATCCGGACATCGAGCTTTTCAAGATAGGCGAATACTACTACAAGGCGGGCAGAACCAACCAGGCCCAGCATGCCTTTAAAAAGTACATTGAATTCTACCCCGACTCCAAGCAGGCCGCCGTCGCCAGGCAGCGCATTCAGGCCATCCAGTCGGGAGGGGGAGGCGGTGATGCGGACGATATCTTTGCCGCCGCACCCGCTGACGAGGAGCCCATTCCTGCGTCGTCTGGTTCCGGCGTCGACATGACCGATTTTTCGCTCGATGATTCCGGATCAGGCGGGGAATCTTCCGATTTTCTCGGGGAAGGGGAAGATGAGGTAAAGCCGGCGCCCGCCCGTTCGCCGCTCGCCGGTGAGATGGACGAGTTTTTAATGGAAGACACCGCAGCGCCCGTGGACGATTTCTCCCTTGACGAGCCGGAGCCGGCCGCTCCCAGGCCCTCGCCGCAGGACATCAACGAGATTTTTTACGAGGCGATGAGGCTGTTCTCCGAGGAATCGTACGACGAGGCGATAGAGCTCTACAGGAAGATACTGGAATTCAAAACTCTCAAGAACGAGGCCGAGCGCAAAACATTCGAAAAAGCGCACTTCGAGCTCGGGCGCTGCTTTCACAAGAAGAGGAACTACAAGGAGGCGCTCAACTCGTTTTCCGCCATGATTAAAAAGTTTCCGAACACCGAGTTCATGAAGAACGCATATCTTTACATTGGAATAGTGTTTGAAGAAACAAAGAATTTTGACAAGGCGGCGGGATACTATCAGCGCGTCGCGTCCATGGAGCCTCGCGATCAGATCAACAAGGACGCGGCCAACAGGCTGGCCAGAATTCAGAGAAACCAGGGGAAATAACAGTGATACTGCTGGACAGTCCAATATTTGACAAGTTCACCGTGGAGTACGAGGCGGGCGAGCTGATCTTCTGCGAATTCGAGCCGGGCAATGAGTTTTACGTGATCCAGGGAGGGCGCGTCAAGATCGTAAAAATTATCAACAACAACGAGAAAACCCTGGATGTGCTCAAACCCGGAGATATATTCGGAGAGATGGCGATTCTCGAGGAGCAGCCCCGCTCGGCGTCGGCCCTTGCGGTGGAGCGGACCAAATGCCTCAAGTTTCACCGCGATAACTTCGACGCGCTGCTGCAGGGGAACCCGCAGATCGCCTACAAGCTGCTTGTCATCTTCTCGAAACGCATTTACGACGCGAAGAGGCGGCTGATGATTCTGCTCCTCGACGAGCCGCAGGTCAAGGTGATGGACGTGCTCAACATGCTGGCCGAGGACGATCCGCACCTCGATACGCAGGGCCCCATCACGATCCGTGTGACCATGCAGGAGGTGGCCAACTGGGCCGGGATGCAGATCAACGAGGTGCAAAAAATATTGACACATTTCAACAGCCTTGGGAAAATTGAACTGTTCAACGACCGGATACACGTGAAGAACATCCGGGACTTCCAGCGCATTGTCAACACAAGGCGCAAGAGCAATTATTAGCGATCTATCCGCTCCCGTAGCTCAGGTGGATAGAGCAGTAGTTTCCTAAACTATGTGCCGGAGGTTCGAGTCCTCCCGGGAGCAAAAACAGAAGAAGCGGTTTAAAGCCGCTCTTTTTTTTTAGTATATTGTACTCGCGCATCGCGAACCGGAGTGTGGTGTATGGACAATCGTTTGATGGAGATGGAGCGGCGATACCGGGAGCTGGAGGAGCTCCTCAGCATGCCGGACGTGGTCTCCGACCAGCAGCGCTTCAAGTCGCTGACCAAGGAGCTTTCGATGCTTTCGCCGGTGATGTCGAAGTACCAGGAGCTGAAAAAACTCCGCCACGAGCTGGATGATTCAAAAGAGCTCCTGACGACCGAGAAGGACCAGGACATGCGCGGGCTTTTATCCTCGGAGGTTGAAGGCCTTGAGGAGAAACTTGGCGCGCTCGATGAGCAGCTCAGGGTGCTGCTGCTTCCCCGGGACCCGAATTCGGGCAAGGACGTGATTATGGAGATACGCGCCGGCACGGGAGGAGAGGAGGCGGCGCTGTTCGCGGCCGACCTGTTCCGCATGTACAGCCGCTACATAGACGCACGGGGATGGAAGCTGGAGCTGATGGATGCAAGCGGCACGGAAATCGGCGGCTACAAGGAGATATCCTTTTCGGTCTCCGGGGACGGGGCCTATGACAGCCTGAAGTTCGAGTCCGGAGTGCATCGCGTACAGCGCATTCCCTCCACGGAATCGGGTGGGAGAATCCACACGTCGGCCGTCACCGTGGCCGTGCTTCCCGAGGCCGAGGAGAGCGAGGTCCAGATCGCCCAGGAGGATCTTCGGATCGACGTGTACCGCTCCTCCGGGCACGGCGGGCAGTCGGTCAACACGACCGATTCGGCGGTGCGGATCACCCACCTCCCCACCGGCCTTGTGGTGACCTGCCAGGACGAGAAATCCCAGCTGAAAAACAAGATCAAGGCGATGCGCGTGCTGAGGGCGCGCCTTCTTGAAATAGAGCAGCGCGAGGCGCAGGAAAAGGAATC
>CAZPZJ010000160.1:3171-8526 GCA_964591055.1 uncultured Leptospiraceae bacterium | reverse complement strand
GGGTGCAGGACCTCATCAAGCAGGCGGGGATTCTGGGCTGGAGGAATTTCTGGATTGAGCCGGCGTGCTGGGACATCATGGGCAAGAAGGCCGGTAAGCCGGTGTACGAGCTTCTGGGAGGCGACGCGCGGCCGATTGAAGTGTATTGCTCCACGGGTGAGATGCACGAGCCAGACAGGCGCGCCGAGGAGATCATGGCGATCCGCGAAATGGGCTACAAGTGCGCCAAGCTGCGCGTCAAGAGCATCGAGCTGAAGGACGACATCAAACAGCTTGAGGTGGTCCGCAAAAAGGTGGGGGGCGATTTCGTGCTAGGCGTCGACGCCAACCAGGGATGGCTGGTGACCATCGTCGATAAAATTCCAGCGTGGGATCTCGCCCGGGCCAAGGCGTTCGCCGATGCGTGTTATGCGAATGGCATTGAATGGCTTGAGGAGCCGCTCGACTCGCGCGATTACGACGGAAACGCCGCGCTGAAAAAGTATTCCAAGGTCAAGATATCGGGCGCCGAGCTCAACTACGGCTGGGACGAAATCAAGATCATGTTCGAGAAGGACTGTTTCCACATCTACCAGCCCGACGCGACGTTCGCGGGTGGGATTGCGCAGGTGAAGAAGGTAATCGACATGTGCCATGAGAAAAAGCGCCTCTATACTCCGCACACCTGGACCAATGGAATCGGGTTTTACGTGAACTGGAACCTGGTGCTGGCGGACAGGGGGAATGATCTGCCTCTGGAATACCCCTTTGAATCGCCTTCATGGATTCCAAAATACCGCGAAGGCATCATCGATCCCATCATCCCGGATAAAAACGCCATGCTCAAGCCGTTTACCTCCCCGGGGCTTGGATTCACCATCAACAAGAAGCTGCTGCGGAAATACGGAAAGCGGTTCTTCAAGCTCACGGAAACCGGGCTCAAGATCAAGGTAATCCGTGAAAAGGGGCTCAAGGCCGCCCTAGACTTGAAAAAGAGAAAAGAAGGGTAAAGAACAACAGGTGACAATTCATTATTGACATGACCGGGCCGTTGTCGCATTATATTGGACGGCCCGCTCCGGCGAACGGAGCGGTGTCGCGATGCGGTGACGTGTCCCGGGTATTATGCAATGAACATTGTAATTCTTTTAAACACTGTCGCCATGACCTTCTACCTCATAATAGGAATTTATATTCTTTCAAAGAGTATAAAAAAAAGTATAAATGTTCTGTTTTTTATCAGTTCGATGTTTCTGGCTTTCTGGTGTCTTGCGGAAATCCTCACCGATGTCACCTTTAACACGGGCATATCCTGGATTTTTATAAAAACAGCGCTTTTCTGCGCTGTTGGTTTCTCCGCCGTAATCATGGACTTCTATCTTGAGTTGACGGGAACACCCGGGAGAAAAAACATCAGGGTCATAACGTATGCGTTCGCTTTTTTCATAGCCTGCCTGTATGTTTTTTCGGGAGGATACCGGCATATAGAATCCGTTTTCCGTAAAAACGGCATCGTGGGATATACCTATCACTGCAACCTCTGGTCATGCCTGTTTTTCGGGTATGTTGCCGTGTATTTCCTGATTTCTATCACGCTGATTTACCTGTGGGGTAGAAACACGGCAATGGTCAAGGTGAAGAGACAGTCGCTGGTAATACTTTCAACGATGGCGTTGAGCCTCATTGCCGGAATGGCTGAACAGCTCCTTCTGCCCCGGCTGACAGCTTACAGGGCGACCGCGATCTCCCCTGTTTTAATGGCATTCTGGCTTGCCGGAATCCTCTATTCGATTACAAAATACCGTTTTCTGTCTCTCTCGCCGGAGCTTGTCTCGTACGATATCATCGCCAACATAGACGAATCGGTAATCCTGCTTGATAAAGACCTTAAGATAATCTTCGCCAACAATAAAACCGAGGAGCTGTCGGGGATAGAAAGCGCCAACCTGATGAACAGGGAGTTTTCGGTAATCATCCGGGAGCACGAACAGGTGAAAAACAGGCTATCCGTGATGGTGAAAAGCCGGGAGAGGGAGTTCACGTACGGCGTCCATTTCCAGGACGAAGACGGAACAAGGCCGATGGACATGAAATTCATTTCTGTCCATGACGCGTACGACGATCTCACCGGATATATGATGATTTTGCGTGAAAACAGGGACAAAACCCTCTTCATGACTCGTTTTAAAATCACCGAAAGGGAAATGGAGATAATCGGGCTCGTGCTGTCCGGTCTCACCAGCCGGGAGATTTCGGGCAGGCTGAATGTGACCAAAAGAACGGTGGATACACATATGAATAACGTCTACAACAAGCTGGGTGTAAACAACCGGATGGAGCTCGCCAGAGCGACCGGCGATTATAATTTAATCACAGGGATTGAAGAGCTTCTGTAACCCGCGATGATCTGCAGTTAATGAAAAAAAGATTTTAAGAGAAAACCTTCCCGTCTACGTACTTTTCACGATGACAGAGCAGGCCTTCCGGTTTTACTTTTATGCATTGATTCCGGGAGGTGTTGATTATGACGAAGAAAGTATTTTCGCTCATTATTTTACTTCTTTTCACAGGCGTTGTGTGTCACTGCGGCGGCGGGGGAGGAAGCAGCAGCAGTGACGGCGATGACAGCGGAAGCACGGATCCTTCCGTACCGCATCAGGTATGGGGCGCTATAGGCAATGCGGTAAACACTATAGTGCGCAGCGGACGCACAGTGTATATAGGCGGAGACTTCAGCCTCGTAGCTCCT
Organism: uncultured Leptospiraceae bacterium; assembly: GCA_964591055.1. Lineage (GTDB taxonomy): Bacteria > Spirochaetota > UBA4802 > UBA4802 > JAGODF01 > CAZPZJ01. Next base: position 5,798 of record CAZPZJ010000160.1, on the reverse strand, counting down.
TCAAATTCATACGGGGCAGCCCTGAGCACGTCAACCGGGCTTCTGCCTGAAGGAGTCCGAGCGCTTCCCTTTAACGACCAGTTATATGCAGTCGTTTCAGACGGCAATGGCGGCTGGTACGTCGGTGGTGAATTTACTAAAATCGGGAACACAACCCGCAACTATATAGCACACATAAAGGCCGACGGCTCACTGAGCGACTGGGACCCGAACGCGAACAATGTCGTGAGGTCCATTGTTGTTGACGGCACTACCGTATACGCGGCGGGTGATTTCACAAACATAGGAGGCGAAGACAGAAACTACATCGCAGCGCTCGCGGTGTCGGACGGTAGCGCCACGTCATGGAATCCCGGTACAGATGACTGGGTTGATGTAGTAAGGGTTGACGGGAGCAATGTGTATATAGGGGGGCCTTTTAAATCTGTAGCAGGGGAGACCCGTTACGGCCTTGCGTCAATAAACAAATCCACAGGGTCTGTAACATCGTGGGCACCGGTAGTTAAATATAATGCGATATCCGGGATTGTATACGACATACTCCTGAACGGCACTACGGTATTCATCTGCGGATATTTTAATACGATAGGGACCGATTCCCGGACATATATCGCTGAAATCAACCTGACTGACGGCACGGCAACAGACTGGGTCCCGAATTATACTTTCAATGTTTATCCATACTGCCTTGCAACAGACGGGACATATATTTATGCCGGAGGCGAATTTACAAATCTGATCGGCATCGATTACCTGGCCCGTATAGCCATGTCTGACGGGACAGTTGATTCTTCATGGGACCCCGCACCGAACAGCTTCATAAGGGAAATTCTTATCAATGGCAGCAGTATGTACGTAGGCGGATCTTTTAATTTCATCGGCGGAGAATGGAAACAATGTATTGCCTGCCTCAATATCTCTGATGCCACTGCGACTTCGTGGGGGTCAGATGCAGAGGATGAAGTACGGGCACTGGCGATTTATGGAGCAACCATTTACGCTGGCGGAGCTTTTACTTATATTGGAGCTGTTGCACGCGATAATATTGCCGCATTCGACGCCTACACAGGGCGGCCCACAGACTTCAAACCTGATTCAAATGGTATTATTTACTCCATCGTGCCTGACGGCAGCACAATCTATGTTGGGGGGAACTATTCGACTATAGGTGGAAAAACACGCGCCTCAATTGCCGCGCTCAATGCCTCGGACGGTTCTGCAACGGACTGGAATGCAGGATCAGGAATAGTTGACGTTCGCACTGTGGCTGTGGATTCCACAAATGTATATATCGGCGGTAATTTTACACAGGTGAATGTCACCACGCGCAATAGAATAGCTTCTCTGAACAAATCAACAGGTGCGTTGAACAGTTGGAATCCTAATGTCAGCGGCCAGGTGAATACAATAGTATTGAACGGTTCAACAGTGTATATCGGCGGGGAGTTTACAGATATAGGCGGCGAAACAAGGAACCGCATAGCGGAGATAAACCTCTCCGACGGCACAGTCACTTCATGGGATCCCGATGCTGACAATTTTGTATACACCATTGTACGATCTAACGGCCTGGTATATGTCGGGGGAGAATTTGCAGATATAGGAGGTGAAACCAGGTACCGTATTGCCGCACTGGACGCATCCGACGGAAGCGCAACATCATGGGAGTCCACGGCAAATTATGCTGTATTTTCAATCCAGTCAGATGATGCAACAGTGTATACGGGAGGAGCATTCACTATAATAAGCGGTCAGAACAGGAATGGCATAGCCGCATTAAATACCTCCAACGGAAATGCCACATCATGGAATCCTGGTATAGGCACCAACGTCATGTCCATGTTTCTCTATTCACAGGAAAATATTATTTATGCCGCAGGATCTTTCACCTCTTATCGCTGTAACTATGTCGCGGCCATAAACCTGACCACAGGCCTGCCGCTGGAGTAAGGAGGGTGAGCGGTGAAGAGTGAAAGTGCGAAAGCTACGAGACGAAAGCAAAAAAAGTTTTAACTACAGCATTTTTCTCAGGGAAGGAGGAAGGCAATGAACAGAATAACGTCATTTATTGCGGCAACAGTTTTCTTGCTTGCATGCCTGGTCTCGTGCGGCGGCGGGGACGGCGGGGGGGACGATGATTCAGGCAGTTATGTCGAAAAGTGGTCAGCACTCGGTTCAGGAACGGATAATTATGTAAATGCCCTCGCGCTTGATTCTTCGGGGAACCTCTACGCGGGGGGTGGTTTTACTACTGCGGGAGGTGTAACTGTTAATCATATAGCAAAATGGGACGGTACTGAATGGTCAGCACTCGGTTCAGGTACAGATTTGGCTGTAAGTGCCCTTGCGTGTAATTCATCTGGAAACCTTTATGCAGGAGGGATTTTCACTACAGTTGGTGGCGTAACTGCCACCCGCATAGCCAGGTGGAACGGCACGGCATGGTCAGCACTAGGATCAGGGATGAATGGAAATGTATATGCCCTTGTGTGTGACACCTCGGATAACCTCTACGCAGCAGGGAGTTTTACCACGGCAGGGGGTGTAACTGTAAACTATATAGCTAAGTGGGACGGCACGGCATGGTCAGCACTAGGATCAGGGATGAATGGAAATGTATATGCCCT
>CAZPZJ010000160.1:0-3071 GCA_964591055.1 uncultured Leptospiraceae bacterium | reverse complement strand
TAACCTCTACGCAGCAGGGAGTTTTACCACGGCAGGGGGTGTAACTGTAAACTATGTAGCTAAGTGGGGCGGCACAGCATGGTCAGCACTAGGATCAGGAATGAATATATCTGTAAATGCCCTTGCCTTTGATCCAACGGGTAATCTCTATGCAGGTGGTGGCTTTACCACCGCGGGCGGGGTAACTGTGAACCATATAGCCCGGTGGAACGGTACGGCATGGTCAACGCTTGGTTCAGGGGTGAATACAGAGGCATATAAACTTATGTGTGATTCATCAGGTAACCTTTATGTGGGAGGGGATCTTTCCACGGCAGGTGGGGTAACTGTGAACAATATTGCGAAGTGGGTTTACTGAAAGCAGGTTCGGGTTTATGGCCGTCAACAGGGGCTGCGGGGATGATCAACGGCTGATGCCTGCGGCTTTTCATGAAATAACCGGTGCCCTGTTATCTCGGACCTGCCCATGCCTGTCCGGTGTCCCGGGGAAGGGCATAATCATCCTGTGAAAACAGTATGAACTATTCACGGTGGAGGGGAAATTGTATGAGTACAGTAATAAGAATTTTGTTGGCCATGCTGCTCTCGCTTGCATGCCTGGTCTCGTGCGGCGGCGGGGGAGGAAGCAGCAGCAGTGACGGCGATGGTTCAGCGCCCGTTACCTTTGACTCAGCCACAACCCCGGGGCAGGTGGTGTCCATAACCGTCGGCTCGGAAACAGTCAACATGATCTACGCGAACAACCAGACAAGCATTACTTTTCCCTTTTCACCGTTATTTACAACACCCGTTGACGACCAGAAAGCAACGCTCACGAGAAAGTTTTTCATGTCGGAGACCCAGGTGACCAACGCCCTTTTTGCGGAAGTTCTGCAGTGGGCTGTGGATAACGGAAAAATCGTGGAGACCGTCGGGGCGCATAATGAGGTGAGTGTCGCCACAGTCAAGTATGGCGGGCAGGAACTCATTGATCTCGATTATGGTTCAGACTACATGAAAATCAGCTATAACGCAACCACAAATTCTTTTTCCGTTGCCTCCGGGTATGAGGACCATCCTGCGGTATTGATGACCTGGTACGGTGCTGTCATGTTCTGCAACTGGCTTACCGAGATGCGTAACGGTAATACTGATAATGTGGTGTACTCCGGGATTGATACAACCTGGAATCATACAGAAACCGTTGAAAACGCGAGCAGGTCCGGATACCGCCTCCCTTCGAGCGGGGAATGGGAATTCGCGGCCAGGTATATCGGCACCACTGCCCCAACAGTTGAAGACCTCGCGTCGGAATATATCGCTCAGGGCCACAACGGCGGCCATACCGATCTGACCGCGGGATATTACTGGACACCGGCTCTATATGCAAGCGGCGCCATGAAGGATTCAGGCAATGAAACGGAAACCAGGGCCGTGGCATGGTATTCGGGCGATACCGCCATGGGCGGCAGTGACACACTGATGCCGGTTAGCAAGAAAGCCGCCAATCAGCTTGGCCTTCATGACATGAGCGGCAATGTTTGGGAGTGGTGCTTTACGGCAGACGGGTCTTACCGAGTGGGACGGGGAGGCAGTTGGGATGACAATGTCCCTAACGCGCGAGTAGGTCATTGGGACTCTTTCACCACGAACTACAGGTACACCGATGTAGGCATCCGCATCGCGAGGACCCAGTGAAGAACGGTGAGCGGTGAAAGCCGTTAAGAAATAATAAGCGGCCCGATATGGGCCGCTCCCGCATTTTGCGGGATGAGCGCAAAATCCATCAGCCGGGTTTTTTCGCTTTATATATTATCCTAACTGTCCCGCATAAATCCATATATTGACGGATGTCTGGTTTCGGGTCCCTCATTCCACACATACAATGTAATATATGTATTATACAGAATGTTTGAATTATTAAATTATTTTTTATATATTAAAGTGAGTTTTTTGTTTGACGGAGTTGTGTTCTTTTTATTGAATGAGCGGCTTTCAACAATACACTTCTTCATTTTAAAGAGGAATGAAAATGAACAGGAACATGGTGTTCGCGTGCCTTTTCGCTTTTCTGCTGGTAATTGGCGGATTGCTGTTCGCGGCCGAGTACCAGGTGAGCGAGATGACGTTTTCCGGCGTCATGAGCGGCACCGATGATACTGACTGGCTGATCCTCGCCGGGCAGGAAGGGACTAATCCCACGGTGTGCCTCCATCATCAGGAGGGGGTTGATTTCGATATTGCGCTCTACAACGATGATCAGGAAGTGTGCAGCAACATCGAGACTGGAACCCGCACCTGCTGCCGGGGAGCGGTGCCAGGACAGGGCAAGATCAAGGTCTGGTCGGCCAACGGGTCGGGAAACTACAGGGTCTCCATTCACACGTCTTCCCGCGGTTCGCGGGACACCGGTGATTCCCACAGGAACAGGCGCCCCGACAGGTCGAGGCAGGCGGACAGGGACGACAATCAGCAGAATGACGATCAGCCCTCGGACGACCATCAGCCGGACAGTCAACAGCAGGACAGCGGGGAGTAGCCTCGCGGCGATTCTGTCTTCCCCCCGTAACAGACTTTGCGTTCCCCGGATAGTGGAAGGGGCGTTGCATTGTCCGTCTTCAGTGCAGGCAACCGGCGGGATATTTCCGCCGGTTTATTGTTTGAGTTGGGACCATGGCGCATTCGCCTTTTATTTGACTTTACATTTGAAGGCCGGGTTGGTAATGATAGGCGAATTCGGCCCACGCTGTTGCAATTCAAATTCCCCGTGAAACCGGTACGGACATGGCAGATACATCGGTACACATTGGATCGCTTACGCTGAAAAATCCCGTGACCGTGGCGTCCGGCACGGCCGGTTACGGGGAGGAGCTTGCGAAGCTCTTTGACATATCCAGGCTTGGTGCGGTCTTCACGAAGGGGCTTTCGGTCAAACCGCGTCCCGGGAACAGCGGGCCGCGCATCGTCGAGACGACCGCGGGCGTGCTCAACTCCATCGGCCTGGAGAACGTTGGCATCGAAAAGTTTCTGGACGAGAAGCTCCCCTTCCTGAAAAAGGCGGGCGCGACGGTGATCGCCAACGTGGCCGGGCA
>CAZPZJ010000159.1:0-8567 GCA_964591055.1 uncultured Leptospiraceae bacterium | reverse complement strand
ACATGTTCGGCGAGAGGGTGACCAACGTCGTCGACAACCCGATCATCCGTCCGTCGATGAACGCGGTGGCCATGACGTATAAAATGGCGCACATGCCGGAGTACGAGGACCTTATGACAGTAAAATCCCACATCACCGGGAGGAAGATCAACCGCTTCTGCCATATCCACCAGAGCGTCGAAGACCTTGTTAAAAAGAGCAAGATGGGAAGGCTCATAGGATCGCTCACCGGCTGCTGCTTCCAGCGCTGCGTGGGCATGGACGCGATGAACGCACTCTCGATGGTGACATACGACATCGACAAAAAGTACAACACCGAATACAACAGGCGCTTCCTGAAATACCTGGAGTACGTCCAGAACAACGACCTGGTGTGCGACGGGGCGATGACCGACCCCAAGGGCGACCGCTCGCTCGCGCCGCACCAGCAGAAGGACCCCGACCTTTTCATGCATATCGTCGAGGAGAGAAAGGACGGCATCGTGGTGCGCGGCGCCAAGGCCCACCAGACCGGCGCTGTCAACTCCCACGAGATCATCATCATGCCGACAATATCCATGCGCGAGGAGGACAGGGACTTCGCCATTTCGTTCGCACTTCCGGCCGACACCGAGGGCATCACCTACATCATGGGGCGCCAGTCGTGCGACACCCGAAAGCTCGAAGGCGGGACCATCGACCGCGGCAACCAGTTCTTCGGCGGCCATGAGGCGCTCGTGGTGTTCGATGACGTCTTCGTCCCGTGGGAGAGGGTCTTCATGTGCAGGGAGTACGATTTTTCCGGGCAGCTTGTCGAGCAGTTCGCCTCGTACCACCGCCAGAGCTACGCGTGCAAGGTGGGCGTGGGCGACGTGCTCATCGGCGCGGCCCAGACCATCGCCGAATACAACGGCGCGGAGAAGGCGTCGCACGTCAAGGACAAAATCATCGAAATGAACCACCTCAACGAGACGCTGTACTGCGGCTGCATCGCCTGTGCGGCGGAAGGCCATCGCGAGCCGTCGGGGACGTACTACGTCAACACGCTGCTCGCCAATGTGCACAAGCAGAACATCACCCGCTTCCCGTACGAGATCGCGCGCATCGCGCAGGACATCGCGGGCGGGTTGATGGTGACGCTGCCGTCAGAACAGGATTTCAAATCCCCGGCCGTCGGGAAGTGGTGCCAGAAATATTACAGGGCCCGGGAGGGCGTATCGACCGAGAACCGGCAGCGGGTGCTGCGCCTCATAGAGAACATCACCATGGGCACGGCGGCGGTGGGCTATCTCACCGAATCCATGCACGGCGCGGGATCGCCCCAGGCGCAGAGGATCATGATCGCGCGCCAGGTGAACCTCAAGCAGAAACAGAAGGTCGCGAAGGAGCTTTCTGGAGTCAAAGAATAAGGACAATGAGCGCCCACGCTTGAAGGTATGCGTGAAATACTGCGGAGGGTGCCGCCCGGAATACGACCGCGTCGGGGCGGTGGCGGACATGAAGCGCCGCCTCGGCGAACGGGTCCAGTGGATGTACGGGGAATGCGGCGATGCCGGGCTGGTGCTGGTTGTGACGGGCTGCAAAACCGCCTGCGCCGACATTGCCGGTTTCAGAGGGAAAACGATTCGCTACATAACAAGCGAGGACGACATCCGGGCGTTCATCGACGAAGTGGAAGAAAGGTGAAGCGAGCCTGAAGCGATTATCATTGAAATCGGAGATCGATCATGGACTGGAAAGAGAAGTATAAATTGAAAATTATGACGGCCTCAGAGGCCGTCAGCCATATCAGGAGCGGCGACCGCGTGGTCGTGGGCCACGCATGCGGTTCGCCCGAAGTGCTGCTCAAGGCGATGGTGGAAAACCGGGAGAAATACAGGAACGTGGAGGTCGTGCACATGGTGGCCATGGGGCCGTCGGAGTACTGCCTGCCGGAAAACTCGGCGCACTTCGTCCACAATTCGCTTTTTGCAGGCGCCAACAGCAGGGCGGCGATCGCGGAAGGCAGGGCGAAGTTCACGCCGTGCCACTTCAGCCAGATACCGCGCCTCTTTACGGAAAAGATCCTCCCCGCCGACGTGACGCTGTGCATGGTCTCCCCCCCCGACGAGCACGGCTACTGTTCGTTCGGCATTTCGGTGGACTACACCAAGCCCGCCGCCGAAAGCTCTCAGATCGTCATCGCCGAGATGACGCCGCACATGCCGCGCACGCTGGGCGACTCGTTTATACACCTCTCCAGGATAGATTACATCGTCGAAGCGGACTCGAAGCCGCTGGTGCTTGCCCCGCCGAAGATCACGCCCAACGACGAGAAGATCGGCGGATACTGCGCCGAGCTGATACGCGACGGCGACTGCCTGCAGCTCGGCATAGGCGCGGTGCCGGACGCGGTGCTGGGATTTTTAAAGGACAAGAAGGACCTTGGCGTCCACACCGAGATGTTCTCGGACGGCGTCGCCGACCTCGTCGAAGCGGGAGTGATCACCTGCGCGCGCAAGAACTTCCATCCCGGCAAGATGGTGGCCACCTTCTTCATGGGCACCGAAAAGCTTTACCGCTTTGTCGACAACAATCCCATGGTGGAGATGTTCCCGGTGGACTACACCAACAATCCCGCCATCGTCGCGAAAAACGACAACATGGTCTCGCTCAACTCGGCCCTTCAGGTGGACTTGACGGGCCAGGTGGTGTCCGAGACCATCGGCTACCGGCAGTTCAGCGGCACCGGCGGGCAGGTGGACTTCATCCGGGGAGCGGCGTGGTCGAAGGGAGGACGCTCCATACTCGCGTTTCACTCAACCGCCTCGGGAGGCAAAATCTCACGGATATGCTCCCACATCGACGAAGGGGCCTCGGTGACGACCCCGCGCACCGACGTGCACTTCATTGTGACGGAGAACGGCATCGCCGACCTGCGGGGCAAGTCGATACCGGAACGGGCGAAGAGCCTTATCGCCATCGCCCATCCGGACTTCAGGGAAACCCTCGAGAAAGAGTTCGTAAAAATCTATTCTTGATAGTATAAATTCACCCGCACACGCGGAGGAGGATTGTATGAGCATAAAAAGGGAGTACGGTCAGATTCAGCCGGGCATTAAAATGGGCCCCCTCACCCTGAGGGTGCCGTTCATCCATTACCGGTTTGAATGGGCTGACTTCATTCAGGGACTTTTAATGTGTACGGTGTGCCTTTCGATCATCACCGTGCTGACCGCGAAGCTCGGCATGCCTTTCGAGGTCGCGCTCGCCATCGTGATACTCAACGGCGCGCTGTACTGTACGCACGTGCTGCTGGGCGACCCGGTGGTGCCCGGATGGGTGACGCCCGCCATACCGCTGCTGGTGGCGTTCTGCGAGGTGTACCCCATGGGCGTGGAGCGAATGCAGGCGCTGATCGCGTTCGAGCTTACGTTCGGCGCGTTCTGCGTCCTGCTGGGAATCACGGGATTCGCGAAGAAGTTCATCTCGCTTATCCCCAACGCAGTCCAGTCGGCGATTCTCATAGGCGCGGGATTTGCCGCGGTGATGATGATCTTCGATCCCGCCAAGCAGGGAATCAGGAGCTTCAGCACCAGCCCGTGGACCATATCGATCTGCGTGGGACTCGCCTTTTACCTTATCTTTTCCGAAAGCTTCAAGCTGTTCAGGCGCAAACACAGGTGGGCCTATCACCTGGGCAACCTGGGCATGATGCCCGCGCTTGCGCTCGCGATCGTCATCGGCCCGCTGTTCGGCGAGATTCCCTGGCCCACCTACGACGGCAACATTTTCAGCCGTCCCGACTTCGCAACGCTGTGGGCCAACTTCACCATCCTCGGCGCCATCCCGTTTCCTAAAATCGGAATGTTCATCTCGTCGCTGCCGATGGTCATCAGCGCTTACATCGTGGTGTTCGGGGATGTGATCCAGAGCGACGCGCTCATCAGCGACGCGCAGAAGTACCGCCCGGACGAGAAGATCGACTACAATCCCAACCGCTCCCACATCATCTTCGGCGGCAGGAACGTCATCATGAGCGTCTTCGGTCCCGACATTTCGATGTGCGGACCTCTCTGGGCGGCCATGCAGGTCGTGGTGTGCGAGCGCTACAAGCACGGGCCCAAGGCCATGGAGTCGATCAACGGCGGCGCGGGCAGCTTCCGCTGGGGCACCTTCGCGGGCTACTTCTTCGCTCCCATCGTGTCCACGGTTAAACCGATCCTGGGCGTGGGACTGGCGTCCACCATGCTCATCCAGGGCTACGTGAGCGTGCGCGTGGGCGTGCTGAAATCGCGCGCCTTCAACGACCTCGGCATCGCCGGCGTGGCGGGGGCCGTGCTCGCGGTGCGCGGCGCGGCATGGGGGCTTGGAGTCGCGTTCATACTCACAGCGCTTGTGTACATCAGTCAGAACTGGAGAAAGGCGTACGAACCGGAAGAGCCCGTGTTCCCGTGCGATTCTCCCGACAAAATTGCGAAGGAAATCGAGCTCGCAATGGAGGAAAGCCAGTAAAACCGGAGATCGGGTGCGCCGCTGATCCGGCATGCCTGATCCTGTCCATAAAACCCTGAAAACCTTGTTGCCGTACCGGGCGGGTACGGTGTCGCGGATCGCAACCGCGCGGCATCGTACCCGAACTTTTCCGCGGTGCCGGCTCCCGTCGGGATCGCACGGCAGGCGGACCGCGGGTCAACACAGCGAATTGGCGGCTAAACAATGAACTACAGAAACATTGCCTACGAAAAGGAGAACGCGATCGCGGTTCTCACCATCAACAGGCCCGGGGTGCTGAACTCCCTGAACGGACAGACTCTCAGGGAGATCGCATCGGGAATGGAATGCTTCAGCGCGGACAACGAAGCGCTGGTGCTGATCATCACCGGCGCGGGCGACAGGGCATTCGTCGCCGGCGCCGACATTGAGGACATGGCGGAGATGGATGCGCTCCGGGGAATGGAGTTCGGGACGCTGGGAAACCGCGCGTTTCAGGCGATCAGCTCGTGCGAAAAACCGGTCATCGCGGCGGTCAACGGGTACTGTCTGGGCGGAGGCTGCGAGCTCGCGATGGCGTGCGACTTCAGGATATGCTCCGACACGGGCACGTTCGGCCAGCCGGAGGTGGGGCTGGGAATAATCCCCGGCTTCGGCGGCACACAGCGGTTGCAGCGCCTCGTGGGTCAGGGCATGGCGAAACAGCTGCTTTTCACCGGCGAACTCATCGACGCACATGAGGCGCTGCGCATCGGGCTGGTCAACCGCGTCGTTCCCGGAGGGGAGCTGATGCGGGCGGCAAAGAGCATCGCGGAAAAAATCGCCTCGCGCGGAGCGGACGCGGTTCGATTCTGCAAAATTGCCGTCACCCAGGGTGCGGACATGGACCTGGACCGCGCGCTGAGGATGGAGTCCGCCCTGTTCGGACTATGCTTTTCCACCGCCGACCAGAAGGAGCGGATGAAGGCGTTCCTGGACAGAAAGAAGAAGAGCAATTGAGCCGGACCGTGAAGGCGCGGCGGCATGGAAATGGAGGGCTGTCCGGGTCACATCCATGAGCCGTTTTCAATCAGACAATCGACAAGGAGAAATGATCATGAGAAATGTTGTTATCGTAAGCGGCGCCCGCACCGCGATCGGCGCGTTCGGCGGGTCGCTCAAGACCGTGTCCGCGGTGGATCTCGGCCGCCTGGTAATCAACGAGGCGCTGAAGCGGGCCGGGATTCGTCCCGTGACGTCGGCGGAGATGGTGGAATGCGCTCCTGACACGCAGAGGGGCGCAGGCAGAATCGATCTGGAAAAGAAAGGGTACGACTTCAGCGCCGACGCAACCCCGGTTGCGGTTGACGAAACCATAATGGGCTGCGTGCTCCAGGCGGGGATGGGCCAGAATCCCGCGCGACAGGCCGCGATTTACGCGGGTGTGCCCAGGGAGACGCCGGCGTACACCGTCAACAAGGTGTGCGGATCGGGCCTCAAGGCGATCGCGCTCGCCGCGCAGTCCATCGCGTGCGGCGACGCCGACGTCATTGTGGCGGGCGGCATGGAGAACATGAGCATGGCGCCCATGGCGCTCAAGAGCGCCCGCTGGGGCCACCGCATGGAAGTGACGGGGACGGGCGCGGTCCATGACCTGATGGTATTCGACGGGCTCTACGAGATATTCTACGGATACCACATGGGAATCACCGCTGAAAACATCGCGAAGCTCTACGGCATCAGCCGCGAGGAGCAGGACGCACTGGGTTTGCAGAGCCACCAGAGGGCGCGCCGGGCCATCACATCGGGGCTCTTCAGGGATGAAATCGTCCCGGTTATCATAAAGGACCGCAAGGGCGATATCACATTCGACACCGACGAAAGGCCCATGGAAACCACGCTCGCCCAGATGACGTCGATGAAACCGGCGTTCGCGAAGGACGGCACCGTGACAGCCGGGAACGCCTCAGGCATCAACGACGGCGCGGCCGCCGTGGTGATGATGAGCGCCGACAGGGCGAAGGAGCTGCAAATCCGCCCCGCGGTGAAAATCCGCGCATTCGCCTCGGGCGGCCTGGACCCTGCGTTCATGGGGCTCGGGCCCGTGCCAGCCATCCGCGCCGTGCTCCGGAAGGCGGGAATGGCGATCGGCGATCTTGCGATGATCGAGCTCAACGAGGCGTTTGCCTCCCAGGCGATCGGCTGTTTCAGGGAGCTTGACATCGCCCCGGATTTCCCCAACACGAGGGGAAGCGGCATCTCCCTGGGGCACCCCATCGGGTGCACCGGTGCGCGAATGGCGGTGTCAGCCATGCACGCGATGGAGCACGACAACGCCGCAACCTGCCTTGTCTCCATGTGTATCGGGGGCGGCATGGGAATGGCGATGATTTTTGAGAAGTGTTGACAAACGCGTCGGCCGGCCATGTAATGGGGGCTGAACCGTACAAAACGTGAATGACCGGCGGACCGTTATGAAGCTGAAGGACATCATGAACGCGAACCCGGTCGTTTTGAGGGAAGACACCACGCTCCTCGAGGCGGCCGGGATTTTCGTCTCGAAATATGCCGACTGCGCCCCCGTCGTCGGCGCGCACGGGGCGCTCAGGGGGCTCTTCTCGGCGCGGCAGATCAACAAGGCGCTCAGCACCGGCGCCGGCTCCTCCGTGACGGTGGGCGAGCTGATGCTCCGTGACGTGATCACCGGCGCTCCCGAAGACGACATCAGCACCATCAGGGACTTCACACAGGGACAGCTCCCCATTGTCGACAACGAAAAGGTAGTCGGCATCATTTCACGCACCGACTACACGACCGCCCTCGCCGAGTTCAACGAGAAGATATACCGCGAGCTCGGCGCGATCATCAACTCCACCTCGTACATGATCATCTCGATCGACGCGGCCGGGACAATCAACGTGTTCAACAGATCGGCCGAGGCGATCCTGAAGCTCGATCCCGCCGTCGACCCCGGGAAACGCAGCATCAACGACATCTTCCCCGACATGGACGTTCCCTCCCTGCTGAAACACGACAACACCTTCCACATGCGAAGGATCGAGGTCCGGGGCCAGCCCTTCATATTCAGCGCGTACCCCAACCTGAAGAACGACGCCCCCGCGGGAGCGGTGCTCCGCTTCCAGGACATCAGCGAGCTCGAGGCGATCTCACACGAGCTTGAAAACGTGCGCGAGCTCAACCGGGACCTCGACGCGATCATCGAGTCCTCGCACGACGGAATATGGGTGACCGACGGCGAAGGCAACGTGCTGCGGATCAACAGGGCCTACGCCGAGATCACCGGGCTGCCCTGCCCCACGTTCTACGGGCGCAACATGAAGGACCTGGTGGACGAGGGCTACTTCTCCGAATCAGTCACCATGCACGTGCTGGAAAAGAAAAAGCCGTTCACCATCATCCAGGAGACCAACACGGGCTCCACGCTGCTTGTTACGGGCAACCCGGTGTTCAACGCGCAGGGCGCCATCGAGAGGGTGGTCACCAATGTGCGCGACGTCACCGAGATCAAGCTCCTCATGGAGCGGCTTGACAGGAGCCAGAAGCTCAGCGAGATGTATAAGAACGAAATCAACTCGCTCCGGCTCCAGTACGCCGGCATGGACAAGATGGTGGCCAACTCCAACAGGATGCGCAAGCTCATGGAGCTTGTCGTCAGGGTGGCCCAGTACGAAACCACGGTGCTGATCACCGGGGAGTCAGGCACGGGCAAGGAGCTTGTCGCCGAGGCGCTCCACTCCAACAGCCTGCGCACCTCCATGCCGTTCATCAAGGTCAACTGCGGCGCCATCCCGGAGAACCTCCTCGAATCGGAGATGTTCGGCTACGACTCGGGCGCGTTCACCGGCGCCAGGAAGGGCGGAAAGGCGGGATACTTCGAGCTCGCCTCGGGAGGCACGCTGTTCCTCGACGAGATCGGTGAGCTCCCCATCCACCTGCAGGCAAAGTTTCTTCGGGTGCTGGAGCAGGACGAGGTGACACGCATCGGCGGAGAGCGCGCGCGCAAGATCGACGTGCGCGTGATCGCCGCGACCAACCGCGACCTCTTCGGCATGGTGGGCGACAGGCAGTTTCGCGAGGACCTGTACTACCGCCTCAAGGTGGTGCAGATTGACGTG
>CAZPZJ010000158.1:0-8705 GCA_964591055.1 uncultured Leptospiraceae bacterium | reverse complement strand
CGCCCCTGTGAATCGCGCCCCCTCCGGGGGACGGGGGGCCATGTGCCGCGCCTCGCGCCCGCGCCGTCGCACGGACATCGCCTCTCTGAATCGCGCCCCCTCCGGGGGGACGGGGGGCAATGCGCCATTCCTCGCGCCTTCCAACACACTCCGGCATTTTGTTTTATTTTTATTTGACAGAAAGCCCCCCTTCTATTAACTGTTCACAAACTTGTATCGAACCCATTACGCTCCCTGGACACACGACGATGGCACATATCAAGATCGAGCGCGACCGCTGCAAGGGCTGCCTGTTCTGTGTGGAGTTCTGCCCGCGCAACCTCATCCGCAAATCCGACACGCTGAACGCACTCGGCTACTTTCCCGCGGAATTCATTGACGAGCAGGAAGACCGCTGCACGGGCTGCAAGACCTGCGCGCTGATGTGTCCGGACACGGCAATCGAGGTGTACAAATGAGCGACCGCGTGCTGACCAAAGGCAACATAGCCCTCGCGGAGGGCGCCCTGCAGGCGGGCTGCCGCTTCTACTTCGGCTACCCCATCACCCCGCAGAACGACATCCCGGAGTACCTGGCGCGCGAGCTGCCCAGGCGCAACGGGGTGTTCATCCCGGCGGAGAGCGAGATCGCCTCGATCAACATGGTGATGGGCGCGGCCGCCTCGGGCAAGCGCGCCATGACCTCGTCCTCGGGGCCGGGCATCTCGCTGATGCAGGAGGGCCTCTCGTACATGGCGGCCTCCGACACGCCGTGCGTGGTGGTCAACATCATGCGCGTGGGGCCGGGGCTCGGGGGCATCGCGCCCACGCAGGGCGACTACAACCAGGCGGTCCACGGCGGGGGACACGGCGACTACCACAACATCGTGCTCGCGCCGGCCTCGGTGCAGGAGATGTTCGACCTCACCATCAAGGCGTTCGAGCTGGCCGACCGCTACCGCAATCCCGCGATGATCATAGCCGACGCCATGATAGGCCAGTTCCAGGAGCCCTGCCGCCTGACGCCGAAGGAGCCCGTGGTGCTCCCCGACAAGCCCTGGGCGCTCACCGGCCGGGCCGGGAGAAAGCCCCAGCTCATCAAGTCGCTCTACCTGGGCGACGGCGAGCAGGAGGAGCACAACCTGGTGATGAAGGCCAAGTACGACGTGATCCGCGAAAAGGAGCCGCTTTTCGAGACGCGCGAGCTGGACGACGCGGAGATCATGATAGTCGCCTTCGGCACGCCCTCGCGCGTGGCCAAGACCGCCATCCGCGCCGCGCGCATTATGGGAATCAAGGCGGGGCTGCTTCGTCCCATCACGCTCTTCCCCTTCCCCGAGAAGGCCGTCTACGAGTACTCGTCGCGGATCAAGCACATCCTCGTGGTGGAAATGAACACCGGACAGATGGTGAGGGACGTGAAGATCGCCGCCCATCCCGGCGCGAAAATCTCATTCTACGGCCGTCCGGGAGGCGGCATGCCCTTCCCCGACGACATCGTCCGCGAGCTCGGCAAGGCGCTCGCGTGAAAAGAGGCACTCCATGAACGCGATATTCAAACGGCCCGACAACCTGACCGACGCGCAGACGCACTTCTGCCCCGGATGCACCCACGGCATCGCCCACCGGCTGGTCGCCGAGGCGATTGACGAGCTCGGCATCGCCGACAAAACCATCGGCATCCCCGGCGTGGGCTGCTGCGTGTTCCTGTACACCTACTTCCCCATCGACGTGCTGGAAGCGCCCCACGGCCGCGCCCCCGCGTGCGCCACGGGCATGAAGCGCGCGCAGCCCGACAGGGTGGTGTTCGTCTACCAGGGCGACGGCGACCTTGCGGCCATCGGCACCTCGGAGATCATCCACGCCGCCAACCGCGGCGAGAACGTGACCGTGTTCTTCATCAACAACTCGGTGTACGGCATGACCGGCGGGCAGATGGCCCCCACGACGCTGCTGGGCCAGCAGACCACCACCAGCCCCTACGGGCGCGACTTCAAGAGCGAGGGCTACCCCATCAAGATGGCGGAGATGCTGGCCACCCTCGAGGGCGTGGCGTACTCGGCCCGCGTGTCGCTGCACAGCCCGCGCCACGTGATCCAGGCCAAAAAGGCCATCAAGAAGGCCTTCGAGATGCAGATCAACGAGATGGGCTTTTCCATGGTGGAGATGCTTTCCACCTGCAACACCAACTGGCGCGTGTCCCCCCTTGACGCACTGAAGGTCATTGAAAACGAGATGATCCCCTACTACCCGCTGGGGGTGTTCAAGGAGCGGACGGGCAAGGACTTCCTGTAAGAGCGCGAGGAGACGATATCATGTACTACGACGTGATCATGGCCGGCTTCGGCGGGCAGGGCATCCAGATCATCAGCCAGCTCGTGGCGGACGCGTGCATCAGGCGGGGACTTGAGCTCTCGTACCTGCCCTCGTACGGCGTGGAAAAGCGCGGCGGGCGCACCAACGTGACGCTGGTGGTCTCCGACGGGGAGATAGGCTCTCCCATCACCAACCACCCGGTGTCGGTGATCGCGATGGACCGCATCGCGCTCGAGAAGTACATGCCCATGATCGCGCCGCAGGGGCTGCTCGTGGCCAACACGAGCCTCATCCCCGAGGAGATCATCACCCGCAACGACATCACGGCGCTGAAAATCCCCTGCAACGACGAGGCGCTCAAGCTGGGCGGCACCAGGGTCTCCAACATGATCGCGCTGGGGGCGTTCCTGGAAAGGACGAAAATCGTGGGATTCGACGACATCGAAAAGGCGATGGGCTCGGTCATCCCCGAAAGGCTCAAGCACACCATCCCCGGGAACCTGGCCGCGCTGCGCAGGGGCATGGAGCTTGCGGCGGAGGCGTCCGTCAGTTAAACTCGACCGGGTACATGCTCGCGATCTCGCGGGCGTACTTCCTCTCGATCACCCTTCTCTTCACCTTCATGGTGGGCGTCAAATCCCCGCTTTCCTGGCTCCACACGTCGTCGATCAGCCTGAAGCGCTTGATTCTCTCCACCTGTGAAAACTCGCGAGTCAGCTTTTCTATCTCGGCCGAGATCATGTTGATGGTGCGCTCGTCGGAGATGAGCTCCTTGTTGCTGGAGTACTCGATGCGCCGGGCCCTTGCCCAGCGGCCGAGCTGCGCAAAATCGGGGATGATGAGCGCCGTCACGTACTTGCGCCGGTCGCCCACCAGCGCCACCTGCGAAACGAACTTCGACTGGCGCACGCGGCTTTCGATCATCTGCGGAGCGATGTTCTTGCCGCCCGACGTGACGATGATGTCCTTGAGGCGGCCCATGATGGTGACCCTGCCCTCCCCGTCCATGACGGCCAGGTCGCCCGACTTGAAGAATCCGTCGCGGGTGAACGCGTGCCGGGTGGCGACCCTGTTGCGGTAATAGCCCATCATCACCTGGGGGCCCCTGACCAGCAGCTCCCCCTCGTCGGATATCCTGACCTGT
The DNA here is from genome assembly GCA_964591055.1 of uncultured Leptospiraceae bacterium. Lineage (GTDB taxonomy): Bacteria > Spirochaetota > UBA4802 > UBA4802 > JAGODF01 > CAZPZJ01. Next base: position 5,267 of record CAZPZJ010000158.1, on the reverse strand, counting down.
GTGTCCTCGAAGGCGGGCCCCACCGATCCCGGCTTGATCATCCCCGGCCTGTTGACGTTGGTGACGGGCGAGGTCTCCGTCATGCCGAAGCCTTCCAGCAGCGTGACACCGATCCCCAGGAAAAACTCGGCGTCTGCGATTGACAGCGGCCCTCCGCCAGAGATGGCGCAGCGCAGTTTGTCGAGCCCGAACGCCTCCCTGAGTTTGGAAAACACCAGCGAGTCGGCGACGCGGTAGAGAAGATCGAAAAGGCCCTCCCGCCTGCTGCCGTTGCAGGCGAACGCCACGTTGTGGCGGGCAAGGCGCATGGACCATTCGAACAACGCCTTCCTGAAAGCCGGCGCCTGCGCCATCGCGGCCGCGACCCTGGCGTGAATTTTCTCGTACAGGCGGGGCACGCTCACCAGCCATTGCGGGCGAACGCAGCGCAGGTCGTCGAGCACCGTACGGAAGCTCTCGGCGTAGGCGATCCTTGCGCCGGCGAACACCGGCCAGTAAAAGCCCGCGGTGCGCTCGTAGACGTGGGAAATGGGAAGGATGGAGAGGAACACGTCGCCCTCGGCGATGACGCCGCCCAGCACCGACTGGATCTGCATGACATTGGCCATGAAGTTGCCGTGGGAGAGCATGACGCCCTTGGGATCTCCGGTGGTCCCGGAGGTGTAGATGATGCCGGCAAGGTCCTGGGACTTGATGGATTTCAGCCGCTTTTCAAACGCGGCCATGTCGCCCCTGAGCGCCCCCTGCTCCACCGCCGCGGCGAATGACGTGACGCCGTTTCTGGCCTGGCCTTTGACATCGTCAAAAGCGATCACCTCCCGCAGTGAACCGCCGTCCCTGCCTATCTTTTCAAGCTTTTTAAGCTCGTGGGGGCTTCCGGCAAAACACAGCTTTGCTCCGGAATGCTCCAGTATGTAGGCGGCCTCCTCAGTGGAGCTCGTGGTGAACACGGGGACGACCGCCGCGCCGACCGCGAGCGAGGCCATGTCGGCCGCGTACCACTCGGGACGGTTTCGCGAGAAGATGGCCACCCTGTCGCCCTTCTTCACTCCCCGCATGATAAGGTAGCCGGCGAGCCCCCTGACCAGGCCAAGCATCCCTTCCCACGAAATGTCGTGAAAGCCTGCCTCTTTTTTAAAAGAAGCGCACGGCATTGCGCCATACTTCAATGCATTGCGCACAAACACCTGCGCAATTGACGATTCATTGCCCGCAGCCATCATTACCCCGGCAACTCTCCTTGATTCCGACTGCTCTATCTGTTTTGAGGCGATTTTTCTGTGTATATGCCCTATGAGAAATGATGGATTAAATTTTTCAATATTATTTTATTAATTATTTATACACTGAAAAGGCCTTATTGGCGGTTACCCCCTGCATCGACCTGCCCGTTTTTTTTGGGGCATTATTTCCCCGTTTTCCCTATTTTTAATTTGACAGACCGGTGAAAATCCTGTGAACAATCCGGCAGCGGAAACGCACAGCCTGAACATCGGGGGAAGCGGGAATGGGCTCTCATCCGGGAAGGGCAGTTGCAGTGCTTGTACTGGCGATGGCGCTGTCCCTGTCCACGATCCATGCCGGGGAGCGGCGCTCCTCCGGACGGGGCGCCGGCGATCTTGAACAGTCGGGCCACCTTGTGCGGCAGGGCGCCGATTCGTGGACAACCAGGGCCGGCCTTGTCATCCGGGGCCGCGATCCCCATGGCATGAGCAGGCTCGATCACATCATGCGGCACGCCTCGGACGATCCCCGGCGCCCCAGGCACGGCGTGTTCACTGTCAGCAGGAAGGAAGTGATCGAGCTGATGGACGCCGTGTGGAGGAAAGCCGGCTCCGGGAGGCTGCACCCCCGCGTGAGGGGCCGCAACGCAGCCTACACCGACAATACCGGCCGGGACATCGGGTATCTGGGAGGCCGCGAAGGGACCCGGAAGGGGCAGCCGCGCCTGCGCTCCGTGCGGCTTGTCGTCAGGCAAAACACCGCCGAAGTGATCACCTTTTTCCCGGTCAGGTGACACGGCGTTAAGGCGCGCCCGGCGGAAAAATGCGCCGGATACATTGAGACAAAGAGGTTGGAGATGGCGGAAATCATCTGTCCCTACTGCGAAGAAGGCAAGCTTGAGAAGATGCGATGCACCGCGTGCAGAAAGGTTTTCCTGATCTGCGACGAGTGCGAATCCATTTACCGCGACCGCAATTCGCTCGAGGACGAGCTTCCCGCGGGGGAATGCCCGTTCTGCGGCAACCCCATGGACTGAGCGATGGCGCCGCGAGGAAAACATGCATCCGTGCCCGAACACAGGGCTTCGGCACGTACACGGCGCCCCCGCGCCAGAAAGGCGCTTGTTCTCGGATCGTCGGGGCTTGTGGGAGGCCTGCTGCTGCGGCTGCTCCTTGACGATGAGCGCTACGGCCGCGTCACGGCGCTTGTGCGAAAACCGCTCGCGATCAGCCATCCCAAACTCAGGCAGGCGGTCATCGACTTTGACCGCATGGACCCCTTTGCAAAGGAGTTTGCCGCCGACGACGTGTTCTGCTGCCTGGGCTCCACGATCAAAAAGGCGGGCTCGCGTGAGGCGTTCAGCCGGGTGGACCTGCAGTACCCGCTGGCCGCGGCGCGCATCGCGAAGGCGAATGGCGCGCGGCATTACCTCATCGTCTCCTCGATGGGGGCAAACCCCGCCTCGCGCGTCTTTTACAGCAGAGTCAAGGGGGAAGTCGAAGCGGGCCTTGCGGGCGGGGGGTTTCGCTCGCTGAGCATACTGCGGCCCTCGCTTCTGCTGGGGAAGCGTGATGAAAAGCGCACGGGAGAATCCATCATGGCCGCCCTCGCCCCGGTGTTCTCTCCGCTCCTCGCCGGCCCGCTCAGGAAATACAGGCCCATCCGCGCTGAAGACGTCGCAAAGGCGATGATTGAGATCGCCGCGCGGGAAGCTCCCGGGACCGCCATCTACAAATCCGACCGCCTGGCCGACATCGCCGCCGGCCGCTGAGGGCGCCCGCGCGCCCTTTCAGCGCGGCCCATCCTCCGCGTACATCGCCTCGATCACGTCATGGTAGTTACGGTCGATCGCCTTGCGCCTGAGCTTCATGGTGGGGGTCACCTCCCCGCTCTCCTGTGAAAACTCGCGGGTCAGCAGGGTGAAGCGCCTGATCCGCTCGTAATTGGCAAGGGGCTCCGACAGCGTGTCGATGCGCTCCCGGTAGAGCCTGACGATGGCGGGGTCCTGCAGCAGGTCGTCGCGGCGCGCGAAGCCGATGCCATTTTCGCGCGCGTAAGCCTCCAGGCTTTCAAACGCGGGCACCACGAGCGCGGTGATGTACTTCCTGCCGTCGCCCACCACCGCCACCTGTTCTATGAGGGAATCCCCCGTGATGATTGACTCGATGCGCTGCGGGGCGACGTTCTTGCCCCCCGCGGTCACGATGAGGTCCTTCTTGCGGCCGGTGATCCTGAGAAAGCCTTCATCGTCGAGATAGCCCGTGTCGCCCGTCTTCAGCCAGCCGTCCGGCGTGAACGCCTCCTGCGTCTCCACGGGCTTTTTGTAGTATCCCGACATCACGGTGGGGCCTTTGACCATCACCTCCCCGTCGTCGGCGACCCTCACCTCGATGCCGTCCATCGGGGTCCCCACCGTGCCGAACTTGAACCGGCCCGGGTAATTGACGCACACGGCGCTGCACGTTTCGGTGAGGCCGTAGCCCTGCCCGATGAACACGCCCGCGGCGAGAAAGAAATCCTCCACCTCGCCGGACAGCGGCGCGCCTCCCGCGGAAAACCAGTGGATTCGCCCTCCCAGCATGTCGCGAATCCTTTTCAGCGCCATCCTGTCGGCAAGGGCGTAGGCGAGCCTTGCCGTGAGGGGGATTGTCCTTCCCGAGTACCTGCGGTAGTTGTAGCGCCTCCCCGCCCTGATCGCCCACCGGTAGGCGAGGCCCTTGTTCAGGAGATTGTCCCTGATCGCCCGGTACATCCGCTCGTACAATCGCGGCACCCCCGCCATGTAGGTGGGCCGCACCGACGAGAATCCCTCCACCACGTCCATGAGCTCCTCGCAGTAGTACACGGTGCCGCCGCCCGACTGCACCAGGTAATCCATGGTTTTGCCGTACACGTGGCTGAGCGGCAGAAACGACAGCGCGATGTCGTCGGCCCCCAGCGGGAAGCGCTTCCTGAACGACTCCAGCTGGCGGCGGAAGCACTCGTGCGTGAGGACCGCGCCCTTCGACTCGCCCGAAGTGCCCGACGTGTAGATGATGTTGCTGATGTCGGCCGATGAGGCGGCCTCCAGCCGCGCGAAGAACTGCGCGTCATTGCCGGCGAGCTCCCCGGAGCCGGCGAGCTCGTCAAAGCTCATTACGCTTCCGTCATTGCCCGCGGCGAGCCGGGCGTCGAACACGATCACCTTTTTTATCGCCGACCCCTGCTTCATCAGCTCGCGAACGACGCCGAGCTGCGCCTCCCGGCCGGCGAAGAGCACGGAAATCCCGGCCCCGGCGGCGATTTCCGCGGCCTGGGACGCGGTGCTTGAGGCGTGTATCGGCACCGAAACGGCGCGGATGCTCTGGATGGCGTAATCGGCGAGGCACCACTCCGCGCAGTTGGGCGAAAAAATCCCCACGCACTCCTGCTCCCCGACGCCGATCGCGAGGAGCCCTTTCGCGACGGCGCGGATGCGCTCCCCCGTCTCGTACCACGACAGCGACCGCCACTGCCCGTCCCGTTTAAAGCACAGCGCCGCGTGCTCGCCGTACCTGCCCGCCTGCGAAAAGATCATTCTGGCAAGATGATCCTCGGTCATGCATGCCTCCCGTATAAATGGAACTGGAATAATTGCGTATGGGTTATTAGAGAAAGACACCGGCGAACAGGCAATCCTTTTTCGATTTTAAAACGCCCTGCCCGCCCGCCGGCGACCCGCGGATTACATGCCGGGGATGCTGGTGAATACGCCGTTGGGGTCCACGTCGTTTCGTATGATTTCAAGTATCTCGTCTGACGGCATCTCCGTCACGGGAATCTCTCCATCCGGACGCAGGAGCTCAAAGCCGGTCGCAAGCTGGCAGAGCTCGAACGACACGCCGGGGTGGAGCGACTTGACGCGCATGCGTCTGCTCTCCGGCTCGAAATCGAAGACCGCGGCCGGCGTGACCACCGCGACCGGGCCCTCCCCGATCAGCCCCGCCTCGGCGCGCGAATTGCCGCCTTGCAGGTGCCCCGGCGAGGTGATGAAATCGACCTCGGGGATGAACTTCTGGGGGTTC
>CAZPZJ010000157.1:0-8761 GCA_964591055.1 uncultured Leptospiraceae bacterium | reverse complement strand
CGACGACCTCAAGGTCAACCGGTAAGCGCCGCTGCTCATACCAAGTCCCCTGGCGATTATTCTGTACCTTCCGGGCTGCAGCCTCCTGGTGATCCGCGAATTCAGGTTGCCCGCGCTGTCGTCATCTGTTGCCAGATCGCCCCCCGCCTGGTGCTGGAGCACGAGAAACGGGTCGATGGTCGAATCGCCCTCTTTGAAAAGCTCTATGACATATTCGTCTTCACCGGTCACCGTGAACTCGTAAGTATGAACCTGCTGCGGGGAAACACGACCCGTTTTGGATTCACCGATCGCAATGGAAAGGGGGCGAACTTCGGACGCGATGATTCTGTACGCTCCCCCGGACATATTATATCCCGACGCGTATATGGAATACGTACCGGGCCCGAGGGATTTCATTATCCTCGCGTTTTTGTTGCCACCACTGTCATCATCGCTTGCAAGCACCTCGTCCCTCTGGTTTTTAAGCGTTATAATTGGATCCAGGGGCGAGTTTTCAAGCCTTTCAAAATCTATTATCACCAGTTTTTCCCGGTCTACGGAAAGCCTGAACACGCTCATTCCGCCCTGATCAAGTCTGCCTGTTTTCGCCGCTCCAAGCGCAAGCGATTCCATTTTCACCTCACGCAGAGAAAGCGCATACTGTCCGCTGGTATCTCCAAGGCCGTTTATCGCGATCCTGTAGCCTCCTGGCAACACCCGTCTCACGATGCGCGCGTTGCGCATACCGCCGCCGTCATCGTCTTCGACCATTGTTTTTCCGGACGTGTCTTCAAGGGTGAGATACGGATCTATCTGCGATGCCCCTTTTCGCATGCCATCGATCATCAGGAGCGTTTCTTTTTTTATATTCATTGTGTAGAGGTGTTTCTGCCGGGGCGTGATCCACCCTTCCCGCGTTATTCCCGGATCAATTGTCTGAAAAGGCTGAAGCGGCTGCGTGCTTGCCCGCACAGTGATTGAAAAAGATCCAGCCTGCCGGTCAGCCCCCCGGGCGAAAACGAGGTATGTTCCCGGTTCAAAGTAATGGGTCAGCCTCGCGTTGAGATCACTCCCGCCGTCGTCATCGGACGCGATCATCTGCCCCGATGCGCTCTGCAATTCCAGCATCGGGTCAAGCGCCGAGTCCCTGCCGCGCTCGAGATCAATCACATACAGTCCCGCACTTGCGATTTCAAGGATATACGGCATGCGTTCATTCTGTCCCGCACTTCCCGCCATCGCCTGTCCGATTGCCAGTGATCTGCCCTCACTTCCCTGCACCGACAGTCTGTACTCTCCCGAGCTCTCGCGGTATCCGTTCACGGTGATAGTATACGTTCCCGGCTGCAGGAACCTGGTAATCCTGGCGTTCAGTCCCTCACCCCCGTCATCGTCCCTGACCAGCGACGCTCCGCTCACATCGGAAAGCTCCAGCATGGTATCAACTGTCGAAGCCGGTGTTTTTTCAGCGTTGATAACGACCATCGCCCTGTTCTGCAGGGTCATTGTATACTGATGCCTCCCGTTCGGACCAAGTACCGCTGTCCTCGCCTGCCCGGGCTGAATGGAGAACGATTCAGGCTGCCGTTCCGTTACTCCTGCCGGCGTTTGTGTCTGCGGCTGAACCGGCGTCTGGCCCTGAGCCGCTGTTGCATTCAGGGAAATCCTGTAGGCCCCGAAAGTCCTGCCGTATCCGAACACCACCACAAGATAGTGTCCCTGCTCCATTCTCCGGCTGATTCTTGCCGTTGTTCCCCCGCCCCCGTCATCGTCCATCGCGACACGCTGCCCCTCGGCGTTGAGGATCATCACCACCGGATCGATCTGTGAACCCTGGTCCGCCTTCGCCTCAATTACCACATCCCGCGGGCCTTCAATTTTAAGAGAGTACAGATGTGAACCTGTAACCTGTACGGACCCGGACTGTTCTGCGCCGGTCTGCAGCTGTTTTATGAACGGCAGGGACTGCGATCCGCGCCCCTGGAGCAATGAAGCGCATGATGGAAAAATCACGCTTGCACTGATCATTATGACACATAAAAACGCGCTTCGACGATGAATGAGTGTTTTCATTAAAAATTCTCCTGAACCGCATGGAGCATGCACAATGCAGTAATATAAATTCACTTTGTACCTTCGCGTTCCAGAGCCCGGAACACGATTCGCATTTTATTCCATTATATATAGGGGTAGAAAGTGGGAAAAATCAAGTTAAAAAAAGACCTTTTGGTCAAGGAGGACCACCCTTGATGGCGGTTTACAATGCTGACATTACGGCTTCCGCCATGAGGCGGTAGCCTTCAACACGCGGGTGAATAAGATCGTACTGCACCAGTGAACGGAACACGTATCCCCCGTTCTGTATCCTGTCGGCCCAGTACTCGTGAACCGCGACATACGGCAGGCTGTTTTTCAGGGCGAGCGACTCAAGCCTTCGGTAGTAGGCACGCGCCATCTCGTATTCGCGCGGATCATCAAGAAACACGGACGAGACAAGCGCCACTTCAGCGTCTGTGTCGTTTCTAACGCCGTCGATGATGGCCTGGATGAATTTGCCGAAACGGCTCTCCGGGACCCCCATATATGCGTCATTGAGCGCGAACTGAACCAGCACGCAGTCCGGCGATTGTTCGATCACGTCCTCACGCAGGCGCAGAAGCCCTCCCTGCGCGGTGTCACCGGGAATACCCTTATTTAGAATGGTCACTCTCGATTCCTGATATTTCTCCTTCAGCATCTCGCCGAGAAACGCGAGATAGCCCTTCGGTACGAGCCACCCCTGCGTCAGCGAATCTCCCAGTCCGACGATTGTGACCGGAGAACCGTTACCGAGTTTTTCAACGGTTTTCTCCGCTCTCATGCTATTTTTCCTCGGTGATGATCGCCACATCGGACACCACATCGGTTCCTGTCACTTCAAGAAGCTTGACCCCCATTGCGGACCGGCCCTGCTCCGAGACCTCTTTGGCCAGCAGCCGTATCGTCATGCCGCTCTTGGAGGCGATGATGATCTCGTCATCCGGGAACACGGAGTGAATGCTCACCGCGTATCCGCCCTTCTCCGAGATTTTCAGGAACGTCATTCCCCGGCCGCCCCTGCCCTTGGAAGCGAAGTGTTTGTACTGTACGCGCTTGCCATACCCCGAGGAGGTCACCGCGAACAGCGAAGATTTTTCTCGAACCACGTCGAGGCCCATGATCTGGTCGCCCTGCGCAAGCCTCATGCCGATGATCCCCGCCGCGTTGCGCCCCATCGCCCTCATCTTGCCGAGATTGGTCCTGAGCAGAAGCCCCTGGCTTGTGCCGATCACAATATCGTCGTCCTTGCCGACGAGCTTGACGTCTACCAGCTCATCGTCCTTTTTCAGATTGATGGCGATAATCCCTCCCTTCTTCGCGTTGCTGAAATCCATGATTTCCGTCTTTTTCAGGATGCCGCCCTTCGTCACCATGCACAGATACGAATCCCCGGCAACGTCCGGCACCGAGCATATCGCCGTAATGTCCTCACCCTTGGCGAGATTGAGGATGCCCTTGACTGATTTTCCCTTTCCCGCCTTCGAAACCAGGGGGATTTCGTGCGTCTTCATGCCAAAGACCTTGCCCTTGTTGGAGAACAGGAACACCATGTCGTGCGTAGAAGAGATGCTCATCATCTTGATGAAGTCTTCCTGTTTGATGGTGATACCGCTCACTCCCTTTCCGCCGCGGCGCTGCTTTTTAAACGTGTCGATTGGAACGCGCCTCAGGAATCCGTCGTTGGTGATGGTGATCACCATGTCCTCTTCAGCGATCAGGTCCTCCACGTCGAAGCTTGTCGACGATTCTCCGCCCACCTGTATTTCGGTCCTCCGGGGATCGGCATACTTCTCTTTGACCTTGACAAGCTCGTCCTTGACAATGCCGAGGATTCGCCTGTCGCTTTTTAAAATCTCCCGCAAATCCTTTATGAGTTTGTGCAGCTCATTGAGTTCATCCACAACCTTCTTTACTTCAAGGCTCGTCAACCGCTGCAGCCGCATCTCCAGGATCGCCTTTGCCTGAATCTCGGACAGCTTGAATCTCTTGATGAGCCTCTTTGACGCCTCGTCCACCGTTTTTGAGGAGCGGATGATGCTGATAACCTCGTCGATGTTGTCCAGTGCGATTTTGAGTCCTTCCAGTATGTGGGCCCGCTCCTCGGCTTTCTTCAACTGGAACTGCGTCCGTCTCGTGATCACCGTCTTTCGGTGCAGGATGTAGTGGGACAGCATGCTTTTCAGGTCGAGGTACTTCGGCTCCCCGTTTACCAGCGCCAGCATGATGATGCCGAACGAGCTTTGCAGCGGTGTGTGCTTGTAAAGCTGATTGATGACCACCGCACTGTTGGTGCCTTTTTTCAAACCTATATGGATTCTCATTCCGGTGCGGTCCGATTCGTCCCTGAGCTCGCCGATTCCTTCAATCTCCTTGTTGTTGACGAGCTCTGCGATTCGGGCGATCAACGACGCTTTGTTCACCTGGTACGGGATCTCGGTGATAATGATGTTCTCCCGCTCCTTCTTCGTCTCCTCTATCTCGATCCTGCCGCGGACGATGATGCTTCCCCTGCCGGTGTTGAATGCGTTTAAAATCCCGTCTATCCCCATAATGATTCCGCCGGTGGGAAAATCAGGCCCCCTGACGATCTTCATCAGCTGTTTTACGGTGATGTCGGGATTGTCGATCATCTGCACCGTCGCGTCGATCACCTCTCCCAGGTTGTGCGGGGGGATGTTGGTCGCCATTCCCACCGCGATGCCCGAGGAGCCGTTGACCAGGAGGTTAGGAAAGGCCGCGGGAAGCACTGACGGCTCCTGCCTTGAATCATCGAAGTTCGGCGAAAAATCGACCGTTTCCTTGTCAATGTCGCTGAGCAGCTCTTCAGCTATTTTGGCAAGCCTTGCCTCGGTATAGCGGTAGGCAGCCGCGGGATCGCCGTCCACCGAGCCGAAGTTGCCCTGACCGTCGATGAGCATGGCCCGCATGGTGAAGTCCTGCGCCATGCGCACCATCGTGTCGTAGACCGCCGCGTCGCCGTGAGGATGGTAGTTACCGATGACCTCCCCGACAATCTTTGCCGACTTCACATAGGCCCTGTCGCTCCTCCACGCACGAACGTTCATCGCATGAAGGATGCGCCGGTGTACGGGCTTCAATCCGTCCCGGACGTCAGGGAGCGCGCGACCTACGATTACGCTCATCGCGTAATCCAGGTAGGCGCTTTTCATCTGCTCTTCTATTTCAACGTTGATAATCCGCTCGTTGTTATCGCTTTCACTGCTGGTCTTCTTTGGCACGGCCCGCTCCTGTCACACCGGTTCAGTATTCGTTTCAACAATCGCAATGTGCGCGCATCATAGATCGAGATTTCTCACATTGCGCGCGTTCTCTTCTATGAATTTCCTTCTCGGCTCAACCGCGTCACCCATCAGCACCGAGAACACCTCTTCAGCCTCTATCTCGTCCTCCAGCTGCACCTGCAGGATTGTGCGCCTCTCCGGGTTCATGGTGGTGTCCCAGAGCTGATCAGGATTCATCTCACCAAGGCCCTTATAACGCTGAATGACCGCTTTCTCCTTGTCCATCTTCACAAGCACCCTGTCGCGCTCATCATCATTATATACGTACGTGATCTCGCTGCCGGCTTTTATCCCGTAAAGCGGAGGTTGCGCTATATACAGATACCCATGTCGAATTATTTCCGGCATGTACCGGAAGAAGAAAGTGAGCAAAAGCGTCCTGATGTGCGCGCCATCGACGTCCGCGTCGGTCATGATGATTACCTTGTGGTAACGTGTTTTTGTAATGTCGAACTCCTCTTCACCGATGCCCGTCCCTATCGCGGTGATGAGCGTTTTAATCTCTTCGTTGGAAAGAATTTTATGCAATCTCGCTTTTTCAACATTGAGGATTTTTCCCCTCAGAGGAAGAATCGCCTGGAACTTCCTGTCACGGCCCTGCTTGGCGGAACCACCCGCGGAATCGCCCTCTACGATGTAAAGCTCGCACAGCGATGCGTCCCTTTCTGAGCAGTCCGCGAGCTTGCCGGGGAGGGTGTCGCCCTCAAGAGCGCTCTTTCTTCGTGTGAGCTCTTTGGCCTTTTTCGCCGCGATCCTCGCCTGGGCGCTTTGAATGCACTTGTCCAGGATTTTACGGACAACCGGAGGATTTTCGTAAAAGAACTGGCTGAGATTTTCGTACACGGCCGATTCGACGATCCCCTTGACATCGTTGTTGCCGAGCTTCATCTTGGTCTGGCCCTCAAACTGGGGATTGGGGAGTTTAACACTTATGATCGCTACAAGCCCCTCCCTCACATCGTCACCGGTGAGCTGTGACATCTTTTTGTCGTAGCCTTCCTTCTTCAAAAAATCGTTGAGCACTCTTGTCAGCGCTGATTTGAATCCCACGTGATGCGTACCACCTTCACGTGTATTTATGTTGTTGGCGTATGTGAACACGGTTTCATTGTATGTGTCGATATACTCGAGCGCGATGTCGATATCGACATTGCTCTTCACCGTCTGAAAATTTATAATCTTCTTTGTGATGGAGGACTTGTTTTCGTTGATGTACTGAATAAATGAAACGATACCCCCTTTGAACTGGAATATGTGCTCCTTTCCCTTGCCTCTGTCATCGCGAAGAACGATTTTAATCCCTGCATTGAGAAACGCGAGTTCGCGCAGACGCTTGGACAGCGTTTCAAAATTATACTCAAGCGTTTCAAATATCTGCGCATCCGGTTTAAACCACGTTCTTGTTCCCCTTTTTTTCGTCTCTCCGGTCTTCTTCACCTTTGCTTCAGGAGCGCCTTTCCGGTAACTCTGCGTGTATGCGTACCCGTCACGGTACACTTCCACCTTCAACTCGCTCGAAAGCGCGTTTACCACTGAAATCCCGACCCCGTGAAGACCACCGGAAACCTTGTAGGTCTGGTTGTCGAACTTTCCTCCCGCATGAAGCTTCGTCATGACAATTTCAAGCGCCGACACCTTGTACTGTGAATGATCCTCCACCGGGATACCCCGTCCATTATCGACAACCTCAATTGAGTTGTCTCCGCGGATAGTCACAATAATGGTATCGCAGAATCCTGCAAGCGCCTCGTCAATGGAATTATCCACGACCTCATATACAAGGTGATGAAGTCCATTTACGTCTGTCGATCCGATGTACATCGCCGGGCGCTTTCTGACCGCCTCCAGGCCTTCGAGAACCTGGATTTTATCCGCGCCGTATTCCTTAGTCATTTTTCCTTCTCCAGACAATGCCGTCCTTGATTGATTCCCTTTTCATCAGGGTGAAAGAGCTGACGATGCTCGGGTGCATGTCGTTTTCAACATCAACAACAACCGATTTCATGTTGCCGTCAAATTCCGGAACAGACATTCCGCTGTCACAGGCAATCCTGAGCGTTTCGACATTAAACACGCCGACAACCTTCCTCTCCGGCAGAATCTTCCTTCCGCCAATGTGAATAAACATATCTCACCCTTTCCTGTGTGAATAATTATTTAAACGATGGAAGCTAAACCTGTACATTTCTTTTTCTCTTCCCTGTCTCAATCCTGATATCTTCTACCGCGGTGAGTCCCGCTTCATTATGTATTTTTTCAAGTATCGAGTTTTTCATGAGCATGAGTTCGTTTGCATATATTGAATGATCAACCCACACGTACAGCGTATTCCTCACAATCCTGACAGGCTCACTGTGAGAGGCGAGAATTGCGTCAGTCGCGCTTTTCCATGCAACTTTCAGATTTTCAACGAGAACAGCTTCGCTTATTTCTATTTCAAGGAAAAGATCCTGTAGCAGCTGCGCAAGCGGCAGAGTGCTGTTGTTCCTTTTTTCCCTAACTCTGAATTTCATTCTGTCATCACACTATTTTTTTCAACACGGATGATTCTTGAATTCGATGAAAGACAGTTTTGATAAATGTGCGGATCCGTCAGCGTGAAAAGTATCTGGTTCCCATCATCAAGGAATGAAAAAAGATTCTTTCTCCTGTCCGGATCGAGCTCAGAAAAAACATCATCTACGAGTACAACCGTTTTTTTTTTGAAATCCTCTCAACGAGCCGTTTTTCAGCCATTTTGATGCAGATTGAAGCTGTCCGTTTCTGTCCCTGTGAAGAGCAATCCTGAAAGCGGACATTGTTTTTATCGATTATTTCATACTCATCGCGATGCGGACCGATTGTTGTCGTTGCTGCGGCAATATCCTTGTCAATCCTTCTTTCCAGATTTGCAATGATCTCATCTCTGTTCAATGAAGAAGCGGTATTCTTATATCGTATTTCAGGCGGTTCCTCAGCATCAGATATTCGACGGTAGCTTTCATAAAAATCAACCTCAAAAAGAGACAGAACATCAAGACGCTTTTTAATTATTTTCGAAGAAAAATCAGCGATCATTGTGTTCCAGACTCTGATCTCGTGTGAATTCGCCGTTCTTCCTTCACGCATGCTCTTTAAAAGACCATTTCTTTCCGAAAGCACTTTCCTGAATCTGACAAGCGTTGAAAGATAATCCCTGTCAATCTTCGATATCAGCGAATCAAAAAACCTCCTTCTGTGTTCAGGACCTCCGGTCACTATCGACAAATCCTCGGGTGAAACTGTAACACTCAACAGGTGACCGAAATACTCCGGAGCCCTTTTCACCTCGCTGCCGTCTATCTTCATCCTTTTGAGAAGCTTTCCCTCGTTGATAAAACAAGCAACTTCAAAGATGCGCTGTTCGTATTCACAAATCT
>CAZPZJ010000156.1:3730-8815 GCA_964591055.1 uncultured Leptospiraceae bacterium | reverse complement strand
GGTAGCTCGTTGGGCTCATAACCCAAAGGTCGCAGGTTCAAATCCTGCCCTCGCTAATCAGGCGGAGTAGCCCAGCCGGTTAGAGCAGCGGAATCATAATCCGCGTGTCGGGGGTTCGAGTCCCTCCTCCGCTACGTCACACATAGTTTTTCATCAGGCCACCATTCCATAGAGTGGCAGGCGTGTAAAAGCTGCTTCAGGCAGCTTTTTTTGTTTTAGTGTTCATAAAAAACGCATCCAGGAGCTGTCACATAAAATTGTGTTGCGTAAAACGCGGCTACCTCGTCATAATCAAGAATTATCCGGAGCAGTGACGAGTGAAGTAGTTCGAGGATTTTCAATGAGCCCAAAACACGCCTCCATACCCGTGTCAATCAGGGTACTTCTTGAACGGGGAGGCATTCACTACAACATCAAGGGCAAAAACGTCGAATCGGCAATTAAAAACGCGGTTCATGACATCAGGCTGCCCGCGGAAATACCTGAAAAGGCGGTGACAACCTCCCTCCTCCAGCGCGAGGAAATGATGCCGACCGCAGTCGGGAAGGGAATCGCCTTCCCCCACCCACGAAATCCAATCATCTCCGACGCAACAAGCGAATGCCTGGCGCTGTGCTTTCTCCAGCACAAAATTGATTACCGCGCGCTCGACGGCGAGCCGGTGGACATCCTCTTTGTCATCATATCCTCCAACTCAAAGCGCCATCTGGAAATACTCTCCAAAATATCGTTTCTCTGCCAGCAGAAGGACTTCCTGAAGCTGCTGCACGACAGGGAGAAGGAACAGGCCATCCTCTCGTACATCGAAACCAGGGAGACTGAATGGAGCGCCCGGCAGCCGGGCGGCGGTGCTCAAGTATTTTCCACTAACAACCGATAATGAGTGTAGTAAATCCAAGACGGAGGAGGCTGAGTCATGGAACCCATTTCTGCGTTCGATACCGGAGTAACCGCCAGTATTGAGAAGCTCAACCAGCTCCTCATCAACCTGAACATGGCCAAGGTTGGCATTGACGATAAGATGATGCGCCAGAACGTGATCGCGTCCATTTCCGGCATGGGTGAGATGGTCGATCGCTACGCGTAAGACTGACACAACACACTGACGGCAGAAACCCGCTCTACAGGCGGGTTTTTTGTGTGTATATTTACCTGCAATCAGCGGGCGCGGATGATCGGATCCAGGATGTCCGCAGGAATCAGCTTTCCGGGGCCGTAATATCCCAGCTCTTCCTGCTTGTCACCATGAAAATCGCTGCCCCCGGAAACGGCAAGGCCGTACATTTCGGCTATCTCCAGGAACTGTTCCACCTCGTCATCCCTGTGCATTGAGGCGAACGCCTCGATCCCCCTGACACCTGCATCAATCATCGATTCCATGACCGGAATGAAAGCCCGAAACGAAGAGAAATTCAGGGAAACCGGGTGCGCAACTACGGGAATGCCGCCGGACTGGTTTATAAGGGAGACGGCTTCTGCAAAGGGAATTTTCGCCTTTTTCACATATCCCGGCCTCCCCTTCACCATGAAATTTTGAAAGACCTCCGCCATGTCCCGTGCATACCCCTTCCTGATCAGCACTCTCGCCACATGGGGCCTGCCGAGCGACTCCCCGCCGCCCTCTTCCAGCACCTCATCAAGAAGGACATTGATTCCGTTTCCGGCCAGATCATCGCATATTTTTTCAATTCTTTTCCCCCGTTCCTCAACGAGCCAGCGCGTCGCTTCGATAAATCCTTCGTGGGTATGATCGATGTGGAGTCCCACAAGGTGAAACGATCCATTCGGATAGTCGATGCTGAATTCGATGCCGGGTATCAGATGAAACCCTATCCCGGCAGCATATTTCAGCGCTTCCGACAAGCCCGCCACCGTATCGTGATCGGTAATCGCGAGCGTGCTCACTCCTTTGGAAACCGCAAGATCGATAAGCTGTATGGGGGAATACACACCGTCGGAAGCGGTGGTGTGGGTGTGCAAATCGACCATCACGGTGTTTTTCATGGGAAGAGCCTGCACGAAAAAACACCTTTTTCAATCATTTTTTCACGGGATTCAGATACGGGACATCCCAAACAATACCGGCATTTCAGGTCTTTTTTTACAGTTAAATATTTGTTTTATAAAACCCTGATTTTATCACTATAATTTTTTTTATTGATCAGTTTTTTTATTGAAAATATTAATTTCTATGGATCATCTATCATAATATAAACTTCCATCCACATTCATGGAGAACATGCCCGTTTAACAAGAAGGATTGCGTAAAACATAAATTCCACTGAAAAAAAAGACATACTCAGGGAGGTCAATGCTATGAAATTCCGGCGAATTATTCAAAGCATTAAAACGACAGGCGCGCTGCGCGCATTACGGTTGGTCCGGCCTTTCGTGATCGCTTTATTCCTCGTCGTCATTTTTACCACGGTGATAATCCCGGGCGTTGTGCAGGTTCCGCACACTTTCCAGTCCGGACAGGTAATATCCGCCCAGCAGATCAACGAGAATTTCCAGGCCCTTCAGCAGCACATTGCCAGGATCGAAAGGCAGTACTGCCCCATGCCTGTCGGCACAATCCTCGCCTACGGGGGAAAACACGATACTGTCCCTGAAGGCTGGCTGCTGTGCGACGGGAAGGACTACTACCGCGAAGAATACCAGGAGCTCTTTCTGGTCATCGGCACACTCTGGGGCGACGGCGACGGTGTTCAGACATTTAACGTCCCGGATCTGCGGGGATTTTTCCTGCGCGGGGCCGACCAGCACACCGGGCGCGATCCCGACGCAAAAAAGCGCACCGACATTCGCGGCGGCCTCGCGGGCGACAGGCCGGGATCGTATCAGGAGGATGAGCTACAAAGCCATAACCATATTGCATACATCCCAAGAGACCAGTATGGAAATGAGGATAATTATGCATTGAATAATACGGGCGACAATGACGAATCACCCTTTCCATACCCAACAAGTGTGTCAGGCGGCAGTGAAACGCGCCCCAAAAACGCGGCCGTGCTCTATATCATCAAACACTGACGTCGAGGGGAGAAGGGCATGAAAAATACACACATGTTGCTCATTGCCTGGATGTTGTTCTGCACTCAGGATTCGGCACCCGGCGCGGTGGATACATCCGGGGTGCACGAGCGCATAACCATCACCGTCATGAAATTCGAAGCCAACAACTGCCCGGCCGATCTCGCTCGGGCGGTGACCGATATGGTAACGTGTAAGCTGTTCGAAAACGAGCGCTTTATGCTTCTGGACAGGAGCATCGGGGATTTTTACAATATTGAAAATGAACTGCGGAACAGCCGGAATGATTCAAAAACGCCCCGCAGGTCATCATCCACCATACCGGTGGAAAAAGTGGTTGTCGGCTCAATCAGTAAAATCGGCGACTACAGGATTGAAACAAGAATTATCAACGTGATGGACGGTAAAGTTGATATTACATTAACACGCTGCGCGGGAGATGAAGACGATATCGAAGAAGCGGTTGGCAGGATAATGGACCGGGTAAGCGACCATTATCTCGGCATCCCTCCCCTGTCGGGAGACTTCGACGCGCTTGTATGCGCCGACATCCTCCGTCCTGTGGGTGATTTCAGGCGAGGTGCGGATAAAGGCTACGGCGCTCATGTCCAGGTGAACTTCAACAAAATTGCGGGAAATGAAGTTCCCCTGATACTACGTACGGGTTACCGCCGTTTCACTCCCTCCAGCGATTCAATCGCATCTCACGAATCCGTGCCCCTGGAACTGCTCGCGGGACGGGAGATACCCGTCAACAGACAAATTCGACTGGTCCCGGCCGCGGGTGGAGGTTATCTCATAAGCCGTATTGCGCATGACATCATTGAGGAGCGCACCTACGGCAGTCGCGAATATGAATCCAGGATGTACTACAATCCCGTGCTGTCCGTGCAGTGCGGAATCGACATCAAGCTGGACAGCAGATGGTATTTCGCGCTTGTGCCCTCCTACTCGAGCGTACTTGAGCGTGAACACGCAGGACACATTCTCGGAATAGCGGCCGGGATACGGATACTTTTTTAAATACATTCGAGGAGGCCCCAATGATAAAACACATTGCCACGTTCGCCGCGATTGTTGTTTTGACCCTGATCAGCTGTTCAGACACGCTTGAAGAAACGATGTTCAACCGGGACATGGAAACGGGGAAATTCAATTCCTCATGTTGGGACAGGGCGAAATTCGATTAACCAGTCATAATTACAATAAATGCAGCCAATTATCAATAAACCATGAAGGCAGCCGAGAAAATGCATCCAGGAAATACCTCGTTACAGAAATCCCTGTTTACTGAAGCATACAATCGATACTATGCATCAATTTTCAGCGTCATCTACTCCAAGACACGCAATGCCGATGACACGTCCGATCTGTGCCAGGAGGTTTTCACCCGCTTTTTCGAGAAATTTGAAACCGTGGAAAATCATCGTAAATGGCTGTTCGGCACCATGAGAAACGTGTTGCTGGAGTATTACCGGAGAAAGTACGGGAAAGATGTTGACGTGGATGAAGTCTTCAACGATATCAGTGTAACGTTCGTGAACGGCTTCAGGGACACAAGGCTGCTCATCGAGGAAGTCCTCGCGTGCGGGGAAAATTACGAAGATGAAACCGATATGATACTCTTCGATCTGATCGCCCTGTACGGTTACACCTACCACGAAGCCGGAACCCAGCTCGGCATTTCTCAGAGACAGGCGCGATACAGATACGGTATCATTGTAAAGCGGATTGTTGATCTTTTCAGGAAGAAGGGGATTCACAGCCTGGAGGAGCTTCTATGAGCCGGACAGAAAAATTGAATGAAGTGTTGACAAAATACAGGTTTACCGGGCCCATCCCCCCTGACGTCCGAAAGGCCATGGAAAAGTCAAAAAGGAAGACGCTGGCCGGCATCCTTCGGGGCAAGGGCGGTTTCGGGCTGGTTGTCTTCCTGTCGGTGTCCCTTTACGCCTTACTGAAAAAAACCGGCATTTCAGTCACCATCACCAAATGCACTGTCGCGGTGTGGTGCTCTCTGGTGATCATCGCCGCCGCTGCCGTCTCCGGGGG
>CAZPZJ010000156.1:0-3630 GCA_964591055.1 uncultured Leptospiraceae bacterium | reverse complement strand
AACTTCGTGAACCTGCGGGACGCCGGCGATCCGGTGGCGCACGGGCTTTTTTATGATGACGAGGGCGCCGACGAGCTGGTATTTCTTGACATCACCGCATCGTCGGACAGGCGCAACATAATCCTGAACATGGTCAAAGCCGTGGCGGAAACCGTGAACATCCCTTTCACTGTCGGCGGCGGAATCCGCACCGTCGACGACGTTCGTGCAATACTGGAGAACGGCGCCGACAAGGTCTCAATTAACACCGCCGCCGTGGAAAATCCTTCTATCATCACCGAATCCGCGCACCGTTTCGGATCGCAGTGCATTCTGGTTGCAATCGACGCGAGGCGGAACGAACGGGGCTCGTGGACAGTGTACCTGCACGGTGGACGCACTCCAACCGACATCGACGCCATCGAATGGGCGAAACGCTGCTGCGGGCTCGGGGCTGGTGAAATACTGCTGACAAGCATGGACCGAGACGGCACGCGAAACGGCTACGATATCGAGCTCACGGCAAGGATCGCCGATTGCGTCCCCGTGCCCGTCATCGCGTCGGGCGGCGTAGGAACCATTGAGCACATGTATGAGGGACTCGCGGCGGGAAAGGCGGACGCCGTTCTTGCCGCCTCCATCTTTCACTTCAGGGAAATCACGATAAAGGAAGTCAAGGAGTACATCTCGGCCCGCGGAATTCCCGTCAGAAAAGTATCATAGCATCTTCAGCAGGGCGAGGATGACCAGGACAGCGACGCCGATCGCCGTGAGGATGATCATGATAACCGGGAGATTGGACTTGCTTTCGACCTCATCGGCAGCCTCGGCAAAGTAGGTGGGATCCATCGCAACCTTGATGTTTTCCTCCTCCTCTACAATTTTTCCGAGGATGCCCTTCGCGACCACAACATACAACACGTACCCGATGCCGGCGTGATAATCAACCGACTTGACCCTTACATTGATCGGGGAGAACTTGCCGTCACTGTAGGCGTTGAACGCCTGGGCCACGGTGATTGCCTTGGGATTCTTGTCCACGATATTGACGCGAATCCTGTCGCCTGAAACGATTTTAGATATTTCCTTTCCCTTGATCGGCGAAAGGATAAGGCTGCAGTTGATGATAAGCTTGATCCCGTCGACGCCGATCTTCGGATCACCGCCGGCCACCTCCTCCTTGCCCGCTGGTTCTTCCGCCGCCGCCTGGGGCTGCCCCTCAATGGTCTGCCGGTCAAGCTTGCGCGAGGTGATGGAATTCATTTCCATGTCGAGCGAGGTACTGAGCTGGTAGGAAAAGTCGCATTCCACGCGCTGAAGTCCGAGTGCGTCCTGTATCAGCTTCTGGAAAAGACGATTGAGGGATATCTCCTCGTTGTTGGTGAGGAACCTGTTGAGATCCGTAATGAACATTATGGAAAAGCTATTGAATATTTTGTCCCGAAGCGTACGGCTCAGGATGTCATCATTTTCACCCGACGCAAGAAACGCGTGGGACTCCTTTTCAAAGATCACCCATTCATCATGGGAATTGATCTTCTTCATGCTGTACGAAGGGGCGACCAGCGTGAACAGGTTGATGACCTTGAACTGCATGTGATTGTAGAAGATAATAAACACTCCGTTCAGCGAGGATGACGTGAACGAGCATTTCAGAACATACAGGTCCTTATAGGAGCCTGCCACCATTTGCTTGGCCTTTTGCATATCGCCGTTCACGTAGTGCAACGCGATATTCATTTTCTTGGTCTGCTCGCTCAGCGAGCTTACCGCGGAATCAAGCTCCTCGCTCATATTCAATTCCAGCACATGTTAATATTATTAGCATACGTCCGCCGGCTTCATTCGGCGCCGTTACCCGGCTTCTGCTCCGCCCGCCGTAACGCGAGTTTTACCCTCTCGAGAATCCTGCCCCGCTGAATGGGCTTCAGGATAAAATCAGAGGCGCCCATTTTCAGAAGGTCTTCCACGACTCCCTTGGTCGTCTCATCGCTGATGAAGACTACCTTGGCCTTGTTGTTCCTCTGCTGCAGCTCAAAAAGGAGAGCATACCCGTCCATGATCGGCATGTCAAGATTTGTTGTTATCAGGTCGACGTCGGTCTTGTTGCGATCATAAAAATCAAGCGCCGTTTTCCCGTTCGCGAAGGAACCCATGATTTTATAACCCTCGGACTCGAGAATCTGGACGATCTGCTTGCGCTGAAAATCCTTATCCTCGACGACGATCACCTGATACGGACGGCCGCTGGGTTTGAGACCGTCCGCGCGCTTGGGATTGAGGTTCGGAAAGTCATGCGAACTTTTCATCAAAGTCCTCCATCAGGATCGGGTAGGCATGCATAGTAAAAAAACAAAGAGCAAGTGTCAATCAAAAACCGTCTGGCGGATCAAGCCGCTCGACCCGCCCGTCCGGCGTTTCCCCGCACCGTCTTTCCTGACACATTCGGGGTATACCCCATAATCCACAATAAAAAAACAATAATCGGCCTTTCTCAGTAAAAATTATTGACGGATTATCGAAACAGGGAAAAACCGCATGTATTATGCTTCAGAATGCGCGGGTCGAAATAGATCTCTCGGCGATACGCCACAACCTGCTTCATATCCGCAGCATTGCCGGGGACCACACCTCGCTGCTGCTGCCGATCAAGGCGGACGCGTATGGCCACGGGGCGGTTCCCGTTGCGCGCTACGTTGAGCGGCGCGGCCTCGCCGACATGTTCGGCGTCTCATCGCCCGCCGAGGGGGCCGAGCTGAGGGAAGCGGGTATCCGGCTTCCGATTCTCGTCCTGGGGCTGATACTGCCCGACGCGGAATCCCTGGAGGCGATCCTGCGCTACTCCCTCACCCAGACGGTTGCAGACGAATCCCTGGCCGCGGCGCTTGCCAACGAAGCCGTCAGGCGCGGAATGCAGGCTGCGGTGCACCTTAAAATCGACACCGGCATGGGAAGGATCGGCTGTACGCCTGAACGGGCGCCGGAAATCGCCGGAACGATAGCCGGCATGACGGGAGCGAGGCTCGAAGGCGTTTTCACCCATTTCCCCGTATCGGACGAGCCCGCTTCACCCTTCACGTCCCGTCAGATTGCGCTTTTTAAAAGCGCTGTCACCCGCATAAGGGAAAAGGGGATCGACACAGGGCTCGTGCACGCCGCCAACAGCGCCGCCATTTTCAACTTCCATGACTCGTTCTTCTCCATGATAAGGCCCGGCATCGCGGCATACGGCTACAGCCCCGCTCACGGATGCCCCGGCGGCATGGAAATAATCCCGTCAATGACGCTGAAAAGCCGTGTGATGTTCGTGAAACGCGTCGCCGCAGGAACGCCGCTGAGCTACGGGCTCACGCACACCACCGCGCGCGACACGACCATCGCCACGGTCCCCGTCGGCTACGGGGACGGTTACAGCCGCGCGCTTTCCAACAGGGGGAAGGTCATAATACGGGGAAAGACCTACCCGCTTGTCGGCAGGGTGTGCATGGACCAGATTCTCGTCGACATGGGAGATGATTTCTGCAAGGCGGGGGAAGAAGTGGTGCTGTTCGGCAGGGACACCATCACCGCCGAAACCATCGCCGACATGGTCGGCACCATCCCCTACGAGGTGACCTGCGGCATCTCAAAACGCGTTCCACGCGTGTACAT
>CAZPZJ010000155.1:2471-8839 GCA_964591055.1 uncultured Leptospiraceae bacterium | reverse complement strand
GAGTCGATGACCATGAGGTCGGCGTCCCTGAAAAAATCAGTTTCATCTTCCTGCTTTTCAAGGATTTCCCCGGTGAACTCCGTGTCTGTGCAGAAAACAAACGATTTATCGCCTTCCCTGAAACGATAGGCGTATGATCCGCCGGGGTGTTTCAGGGGATGGCAATCGACCTGCAGGTTGTCCTCCATGCTGACCGGAAGTCCCGGATGAATCTGATGAAAGCTCTTGGTGGAGGCAGTTTTATGGAGGTCCACCGGGAAGTAGCGGTGTTCCATCTGCTGTATGAGGCGATACTCAAGGCTTTCATAAGGGGCGTAAAACTCGATTTTGTTGCCGGGGATGTAAATGGGTTTGAAAAACGGGAGGCCCTGGATGTGGTCCCAGTGTGTGTGGGTGATGAATATGCGCACCAGGCCTTCACCCCTTCCGAAGGCTCCTTCAAGCAGCTTTTCCCCGAGAGGGCGCATTCCCGTTCCGCAATCGAGCACGTACACGCTTCCCGTTTCGCTGGTTACTGAAACGCATGTTGTGTTGCCGCCGTAAAAATAACCGAGGTCATGCGGAAGGCTGTCGATGAACGCTCCTATGTCGGCATCACGACTCAGCCGGGATTGAACGGCGCGATGAAGAATCCTACGGAGTTTGCCGCGGTATTCTTCGTTATTCACCGGTGTGGGAACGGAACCGCGCACCCCCCAGAGCTTTACAATCATGTTGACCTCGAAGGTGATGTACAAAAACACCTAATTAATATACATGCAATTTTTCAAGACATTTTCATGAAAGTACGGGAGCAGCCTGCGTTATGCGGATTTAGTGATTGATGAGCCGGTGAGGCGGCAATTCGCTTGACTTTTACATCTGCAACGGAAGCAATCAAACATTTCATGTGTTGTACACGTACTTGTTTTTATGACAGTGCTGCGTGATTACCTGAAAATGCGAATTTGTTATAATGGGGTTAATGCAATGAAACCATCCTTATCCTCCACGGTGCGGGCGGCGGGGACAGTATTGATAACAGCAGCGCTCGCCGTGGAGACAGCTTTTTTGTGTTTGTGCTGCGCAGACGCGCATTCCCAGAACGGTATGCAATTCTCCAGAACGGCTCGTTTCGTTGCCGGATTTGCGAATGACGAAAACGCTCCCGGCAATTCGTTCGTCAGGACATCTGTTTATCGTGAATATGCAAAATCAGTGGATGCGCTCTGGCGGAGCTATGACAGAAAGAACCACTCAAAGATAAGATCGTGGAGCGATTCACATCTGCAGGTGGGAGGCGCACATGCGGTGCTCTATCCCTTCTCCGGGCCGGACGTGTTGAATGCCCTGGCATTTTTCCCCAACGCGAGTGAATATGTGCTCATCGGGATGGAAAAACCCGGACGTGTTTTTGACCTGAATTCGATGCAGGCCGATGATGTGCGGCGGGGGCTCTCGACGCTGAACGATTCGCTCCGGCAGATTCTGGACCACAATTTTTTCCATACCAACATCATGAAGAAAAATGTGGGGAGCGGGCCGCTCAACTCCGTAAGCGCAATAATGCAGTTTTTTATCGTAAGGTCCGGCTATGAAGTGACAAGAGTTCGAAACATCAGATTTGCGGATGATGGAGGGATTGTTGAAGACGCTGGAACTGCCGATCCGGTGGCCATTGAGATCATGTTCCATGCAAGAGGCGGTGGCATTGAAAAAAAAGTGATTTTCGTCAGGGCTGACCTGTCGGATGGACACTTAACCCGCAATGCGGGCCTTGTCAGATTTCTCCAGTCGAGAACAGATTACATAACCATGCTGAAAGCCGCCTCGTATCTCATGTTCCGGCGGCAGTTCGATGATATACGGAGGCTGATTCTCGCGCACAGTGCGGTGATCGTTCAGGATTCATCGGGCATACCGTATCATTACCTGAAAAATCCGGCATGGGAAATCACGCTTTTCGGCATGTACAGGGGGTCGATTCCTCTGTTTAGAACGCGCAGCCAACCGGAGCTTGCGCGCGAATTTGCATCAGCCGGCGGGCGCAGGCTCGATTTCCTCTACGGGTACACATCCCTCCGTACGGGCAGTGCGCACCTCGTAGTGGCAAGAAAAAGACCGGGGGTGAGATTTACGCCTCCCGTGTTTGATTCGAATCCCGCGAAGGGAGAAGAGACATGCACGAGGGGAAACCGGACGGAGCGTTTGTATTACAGGTGATTATGAAAAGTGCGCACCCCGGATAGCGGATGATGGACCACGCGCGGCGCAGAGGCCGCGCGCGCTTTTCAATCGGAGATTAAACTCTCCCCATGACGCATGATGATCAGGGGCGTGACTTCTGTATATTGTGCATTGTCACAAACACCTGGTTGCGGTTTTCAATGTGAATCGCCGAGGCGAGGTCGTTGCAGTCAAGGTTGATGTTGATGGCTTCCTTGGTGACTTTTACCGCAAGGGGGTCCTTCTCCGCAATGTCCGCCGCGATTTCCATTGCTGTTGCAACGAGCTGCTCCTTCTCAACGCAACGCGAGCATAGCCCGAGGTTCATCGCGTCCTGCGCTCCCATAAACCTTCCCGTGAGCATGTACTCGTATGCACGGCCCGCCCCGATCAGGCGCGGAAGAAAATAGCTGCATCCCATGTCGGCTCCGCCCAGTCCAATGCGGATGAAGTAGGTTGCGAAACGCGCGTCATTGGAGATGACCCTGATGTCCGACGCGAGCGCGAAGCAGAATCCCGCGCCTATAGCCGGGCCGTGCACGGCGCAGATGATGGGCTGCGGTGTTTTTCTCATGGCGATCACAAGCTCGCCGAAATTGTACTGGTAATCGTACATGATCGGCGCTTTCATCATTTCCGGCTGAAATACGTCGGCAACGTCCATGCCGCTGCAAAATCCTTTATCGCCCTCTCCTCGAAGAACGATCACGCGAACCTCCATGTCATGGATCAACCTCGTCCAGATGTCGAGGAGGTCCTCGATCATCTGTCTGTTCATGGCGTTCATGACATCGGGACGGTTCAATGAAACGACGAGAATACCCCGCTCATCGAGCTCTGTTTTCAGTGTTTTGTAATTGTCGTATTTCATAATGACACCTTCCATCTGTAATGTTAAACGGCACGGAACCGCAATGATAATTATTGCACTTAAAATCAGAATTATGAAAAACGAGGATTTATTTCAAATCCTTTTTCACCTGTGGAGAAGCTTGTGATCCCGGAAATTTGCAGGGAATGCATTCAATATTTATTGAATTTCAGAAGAAAATGAATTATGCTGCTTTGTGGATGTGATGATGTGCCTGTTGTCATGATTTGAGATGCATTGCGCATGCGGCAATCACGACAGGATGCCGTGATGGGAAGGATAAACGGAAAAAGGGGGTCGATATGGGGACAGTTGAGAACATGCAATACCGGGACAAGCTGATAAGCGCCGACCAGGCAGCGGCGCTGGTGCCGTCCGACAGCACGGTGTTTTACGGTGAGTTCGGCCTCTTCCCGGAGGCCTGCGACGAGGCGCTTGCGCGCCGCGCGGGTGAGCTTCGAAATGTGAGGGTGCTCAGCACGGCGTTTACCCGTGTGCCGAAAGTTGTCGTGGCGGATCCGAAAAGGGAGCATTTCATTCTGCATGACGCACACTTTACGCTGATTTCAAGGAAGCTTGCGGAGAAGGGACTGTGCTCCTACGTGCCGATCACCTACCACATGGCGCCGCGTTCAATGAGGAAGTATTCAGAGTTCGATGTGGTGTTCATCACAACGGGCGAAATGGACCCCAAGGGATATTTTAACTTCGGGCTCGCCAACTCGGTCACATCGGCTGCTCTCACCAAGGCCAAAAAAATTGTGGTGGAAGTCAATAAAAACGTGCCTTACTGTCTTGGCGGCAATCAGGAGTCGATCCATGTATCGCGCATCGATCACATTGTTGAGGGCGCACACGCCCATCTCTTCCAGCTTCCGTCGGCGCAGCCTTCACCCGTGGACAAGAAAATAGCGGAACACATCATGAAGGAGCTCGAGGACGGATGCTGCATACAGCTCGGCATCGGCGGTCTTCCCAACGTAATTGGTGAAATGATCGCAGAGAGCGATCTCAGGGACCTCGGTGTGCACACTGAAATGCTGGTGGACTCCTCCGTCGATCTTTACGAGGCGGGAAGGATCACGGGAAAATACAAGAACATCGACAAGTTCAAGATGACGTACACATTCGCTCTTGGCTCGGATCGCCTGTACGAATTCATCAACCACAATCCCACCTGCGCGTCCTACCCGGTGAACTATGTCAACGATCCCAGGATCATAGGGCTTAACGACAAGATGATTGCGGTCAACAACGCGATGGCGGTCGACCTTTTCTCGCAGGTCTCTTCGGAATCGGTGGGCACTGCTCACAAAACGGGAACGGGGGGCCAGCTTGATTTCATCACCGGCGCGTTCGGATCAAGGGGAGGCAAGGGCATCATCGCGCTCAGCTCCACGCGCAAGGACTCATCCGGCAACATCGTGTCGAGGATCGTGCCCACCTTCGAGCCGGGAACAATCGTGACCGTGCCGCGTTCGCTGGTCCACTATGTCGCTACCGAGTACGGGATTGTGCAGCTCAAGACGAAATCCACCTGGGAGCGGGCGGAAGCGCTCATCAACATCGCGCATCCGGACTTCAGGGACGAACTCATCAGGAAGGCGGAGGAAATGAACATCTGGGTGAAAAGCAACAAAATCGCCCCGTAACTCTCCGATCAGCATGAACGTGGCTCTTTCCGGGACACATGTGCTGCGGCTGGAAAAAGGGATTAGCACAGGTTTTCGAAAATCAGTTAATTTCTGCTTTACATGGGCGGGGTGATGAACCTTCATGAGTTCGTGTTTGGGGCTCTCCTCTCAATATTGTACAGGCAGGGCCTCCATCAGGGTAATTATTGCAACAGGTATCAAGGGACCGGGAACATGAAAGAGTATAAAAGGGAGTTTGTTGAATTTCTTCTCGAGATGAACGCGCTCAGGTTCGGCGAGTTCACGCTGAAGTCAGGAAGGCTTTCGCCGTATTTCCTGAATACCGGGATGCTCTATTCAGGCAGGGCGGTCAACCGGCTTGGAAGCTTCTACGCGAGCGCCATCGCCGATAACGTGAAGGGCGGGTACAACACCGTGTTCGGCCCGGCGTACAAGGGAATTCCACTCGCCATCGCCGCGGTCAACGCGCTGTACGCCGAGCACAGAATTGATGTAGATTACGCGTTTAACCGCAAGGAAGCCAAGGATCACGGCGACAAAGGCGTTATCGTGGGCAAGGAGCTTGTGGAAGGCGATGGCGTTGTCATCGTCGACGACGTGATTACCGCCGGGACCGCAGTGCGTGAAACGCTGGAAATTCTCCGGGCGCAGGGAAATCCGCGCGTTGCCGGGATTATCATCTCGGTCGACAGGATGGAAAAGGGCACGGGGGACAAGTCTGCGATACAGGAGATTTCACATGCAACCGGTATTTCATTTCATCCCATCGTCACGATTGCGGACATCATTGAGTTTTTACAGGACAGCGAAACGTCAGCGAGCTTCGGAATCGGCGGTGAGATGCTGGAAAAAATGAGGAACTACCGGGAACGGTACGGCGTCGGCTGAGAGATGGTATGCCTTGCAGCCGTCATGCGTGCACTCGCGATATAATTAAAAAAAGCCCGATCGTCAACGATCGGGCTTTTCAGTGTCAATAGTGCGGTTGCTTATATGACTGAAACGCGAACAGCCCTGGGGCCGCGGTCGCTTTTCTCAACGTCAAACTGAACATTCGCTCCTTCCGGAAGAGTCTTGAACCCTTCACAGAGAATTCCTGAATGATGGACAAAATAGTCCTTTCCATCGCTTGAAGAAATGAAGCCGTAACCTTTCTGGTCATTGAACCACTTTACTGTGCCTTGAGACATGCTTTAAGCTCCTGAGATGTTAGTAGGGTGTGAACCCGCGGGATTAGTCAAAAGTCGATCTGAAGTTTACCCGAATGCGAAGAGGTAAGGCAAAAGAGGAATTCAACTTAATCACAAAACCATTCTGGCCTGCATGTTGGTTTTGTCAAGTGCAATAAAAAAAATTATCAATTATTGAGCTTTCTCATCGTACTAATATTGTGTTGACAGGAACCTGTTGATGACGTAGAGAATCGAGTTGGAAATCAGGAGACTTGCCATGCCCATGAAGCCCCTTACTGAACTCCAGGGCGTTGTCACCGGACTCCCGAGAGGGGGATATCTCGTCGACACGCCTTCGGGTTATTTCCAGTTCGGATCGCCACCCGAAACGATTAAGGACACCATGCGCCTCCCGGGAGGCGTGCCGCAGGTGTTTGTGCTCCCCAATGCATTGTTCAGCTGGAT
>CAZPZJ010000155.1:0-2371 GCA_964591055.1 uncultured Leptospiraceae bacterium | reverse complement strand
CACTGCCACGCCGACCACGACGCCGGCACGTTCCAGAAGATTCTCGAAGAGGGCAAAATTACCGTCTACTCGACAGAGACGGTGATGCTGAGCTTTCTTCGCAAGTATTCGCACCTTTCAGGCATGCCGGTGGAATATCTGATGAGGCTTTTCTCCTTCAAGCCGGTGAGAATCGGGAGCCCGGTGTTCATCAACTCGGCGCGCTTCAACTTCTTCTATACGCTTCATTCAATCCCGGCAATCGGATTCCGGATGGAGTTTCAGGATCAGACGTTTGTGTATTCATCGGACCATAATAACGACCCTGACGTTCATAATGAAATATTCAAAAAGGGAATTGTCTCCCCCGAGCGTTACGACGAACTCAGGAACTTTCCCTGGGATTCAAGGGTCATCTATCATGAATCCGGAATCCCGCCGCTGCACACCCCGGTTGCGTTTCTCAATTCCCTCCCGGAGCAGGTGCAGGATCGCATAGTCGTATACCATATTGCGAAGAAGGATTTCCCGGCTGACACAAGGCTTACGCTTGCGACCTTCGGCATCGAAAACACGCTTGTCTTTGAAACGACACCGCCCCCGTTCACGGAGGCGAACATGATTTTAGGCATCCTCAGCCGGCTGGATTTTCTGGACGATCTTCCCGTCGGCAAGGCCGAGGAGTTTCTCAACATCGTCCGGGAGGAGCGATTCAGCAAGGGAGACCTCATCATCCGCAAGGGAACCAGGGGCGACAGGTTTTTCATCATTTACTCGGGAAATGTCAGGGTGGAGAGCGGGGCGCTTGAGGAAAGCAAGATATATGGCGCGTACGAATATTTCGGCGAGGTTGCGCTTGTGACTGAGCAGAACAGGGCCGCCGATGTGTACGCGGAGACAGACGTGATCGCGTATACGATCGGACGTGATGAGTTTTTGTGGTTCATCGAAGGAACCCGGTTCGAGAAAACGCTCAAGCGCCTTGCAAGAATCCGCACAAGCGAAACATGGAACCTCCTTTCAACAAGCAAGTATTTCCAGCACTGCACGTCGTCGCAGAAGACATGGCTTGAATCAATGTTTGTCGAGGTGGAGATCGCCGGTGAGGGAACTTTGATCGCCGAGGGCGATTACATGCAGGATGTGTATATAATACGCAGCGGAGAGGTTGAGGTCACGAAAGACGGGAAGCGGATCGCCGTTCTGGGCAGGGGGGATTTCGTGGGAAGCATGCCGCGTCTTCACATGGAGGAGCCATCAGCCTTTACCTTTTCACACGAGGGGCCGGTGTCGCTGTACGCGATGCCGGGCGGCGAAGTGTATGAGTTCCTTGAAAAAAATCCTGGTCTTATAATGAAGCTTGAGCATGATATATAGAAATGAACGGATGGCGTCGTCATGAAGGCTGAAAAAGGCTCTTTAATGTTTGAAGGTGGCCCGGTTTTTTACAGGCTGGTAGGCCCTGAAAATGGAAGGGCGATCATTTTCATACACGGCGCCACGGGAGATTCGCGGCTCTTTCTGGCCCAGCTTCAGGGGCTCGGAGAACGCTTCCGGGTAATTGCAGTTGATCTTCCCGGTCACGGTAGCTCCCGGCCGAATGGCGATCTCACTGTTGAAAACTATCGGGACTCCGTTATCGCGTTGATTCGCCATCTCAACCTTGATCAGGTGACACTCGCAGGGCACTCAATGGGCGGCGGTGTTATTTTCGAGGTCTTCGGCGTCGCACCCGAGCTTGTCCGTTCAATGATTTTCATTTCAAGTGCGCACAGGCTTCCAGTCAATCCGATGGTGTTTGAACTGATTGAAAACAATTTCAATGGTTTCTGCGAGATGGCAGTGAAACTGTCGTATTCGCCTGATGCGGACGGGGCAATTCTCGGTCTTGGGGCGGAGGAGATGAGGAAGGTCGGCCCCCTGATCGCGAAGATCGATTTCGGGATTTGCAATAGTTTCGATTATACCGGGCAGGCGGCGGCAATATCAAAACCGGTTCTCGCCATTACGACGGAGGAGGACAGGATGGTGCCCATGAAGCTCGTCAGGCAGCTTGTAGAAACTGTCCCGGGGGCAAAACTTGCCGTGCTCAATGCGAAGGGCCACATGCCGCATATTGAGGCTGCGCAGCCGTTGAATGAGGAGATCGCACGATTCCTTGACAGTTGCCCCTGAATGGCGCAGCCCGTTTTCAGTGTGAATCATGCTTGCATTTAGATCGAGCGCGCCTGTTATGCGGGGAGAAATTCATTGAAACGTGAAATCCAGCCGATTGCAAAAAGCGCCAACATCGGAGATGCGGTAATTCAGTATCTCCTTTATGAAAGTGGCGGACCTCCATTGATCATGATGCATGCCACCGGCTTTCTGCCCTGGATGTGGCACCCTATTG
>CAZPZJ010000154.1:2550-8968 GCA_964591055.1 uncultured Leptospiraceae bacterium | reverse complement strand
CCGGCCTTGAAAGGCTTGAGTATCCCGTCGGGCGAGCGGGTGCCTTCAGGAAAGATGAACACCGAGTTCCCCTGGGTCAGCGTGCGCTCGCAGTCGTCCATCATCTTCTGGATGCTCTCCCTGACCCCCCTTTTCAGCCTGATGTAACGGTTGAGCGCCATGTTCCATCCCACGAAGGGAACCTTGAATATCTCCTCCTTGGATACCCATTTGAAATGGATGAAGAGCCTGAACAGCACAAGGATGTCGAGCTGGGACTGATGGTTGGAGACGATCACGTAGGTGGGGCTTTTTTTCGCGTTGTGCCGGTCAAGGATGTGAACGGGCCAGGCCGGCATGCACCAGGTGTACACGGAGCCCCAGAAGCAGGTGTATTTATGCAGGATGAAGAGCCGCCGGTCGAACAGCACCGTGATCGCCCAGACCAGGAAAGCGCCGAAAAACAGGATTATGCATGTCACGCAGATGAAAATCAGATACAGCACCGAAATGAACCTGTCCATACAGCCTCGTAAAAAGGGAAAATTGCCTCATTGCGGATGACAACGGAACATACAGACCGGTTGCGAAAAATTGCAATTACAATTTCTCATGTGTCTGAACATATTTGGGATTATGATATGCCATGCGTGAAGTAATTTTTAAATATTGTTTGACAAAAAATGAATATTTCCGGATATTATGAGACATAATGTTACACGCCGTGCCGATAATAGAAAGAGGGGGAGCGGTATCATTTTCCCAGCGAATGACAACGGGGGTGTGACATGAAAAAGACGATCATGGTTATCGGAGGGGGGCTTCTGCAGGTGCCGGTCATCCAGACCGCGCAGAGGATGGGGCTCAAGGTGATCGTGACGGATTACAATCCGGGCGCTCCCGGGATGAAATACGCGGATATCCCCATAATCATGAGCACGCGCGATATCGAAGGCTCGGTTCGCGTGGCCAAATCCCAGAACGAAAATACGCCCGTAAGCGCTGTCCTGACGGTGGGGACCGATGCGTCCATGACCGTCGCGGCGGTTGCGAGCGCCCTGAACCTTCCCGGCATAAAATTTGAGGACGCGGAAGCCGCGACCAACAAGATCAAGATGCGCATGCGCTTCAAGGAGCACAACGTGCCCTGCCCGGCGTTTCTGCCGGTGTGGTCGCTCGCCGACGCGAAAAAGGCGTGCCGCATCCTGAAGTTTCCGGCGGTCATCAAGCCGTCGGACAACATGGGCGCGCGCGGGGTGATGCGAATCGACGACAAAACGCAGATAGCAGACGCCTTCAGGCTCGCAAAGAGCGCATCCCCCAGCGGGGAGCTTCTGATAGAGGAGTTCATGGAGGGCCCCGAGCTTTCCATCGATGCGGTTGTGTACAATGGCGAGATCACCTTCACCGGAGTCGCGGACAGGATCATCCAGCACGAGCCGTATTTCGTGGAAACGGGGCACACCATGCCTTCGCACCTCCCCGATGACATGCGGCGGGAGGCGTGCGACGTGATGGCGCGGGGAATTCGCGCGCTCGGTATCACGCACGGCTGCGCAAAGGGCGACATCAAGGTGACGCCGCGCGGGGCGATGGTGGGAGAAATCGCGGCGCGCCTCTCGGGCGGGTTCATGTCGGCGTATACGTACCCCATCTCTTCAGGGGTTGATCTGATGCGCGCGGCGATCGAAATTGCGCTGGGCCAGGAGCCGGGCAACCTGGAGCCGGTGATAAACCGCGTGGCGGTGGAGCGCGCCATCATCCCGGATGCGGGCATCGTCAAGAAGATATCGGGGCTTGAGGACGCGCTCAAGGTCCCCGGCGTGCGTGAAATTTTCCTGAACGTCAGGCCCGGCGACCGCATCGTCAGGCCTAAATCCAACGTGGAAAAGGCCGGAAACATCATCGCGGTCGGCGACACGCTTGAGGAAGCCGAACGCGCGGTGGAGCGCTGCCGGCAGGTGCTCACCATTGAAATGTACCGCGAGTCCGAGCTCACCATTGAGGCGGTCAATCTGGCGGCTCGCGAAAAGCTCAAGAGGATTTGCTACGTGTGTAAAAACTGCGACGGCAGGGACTGCCCCACCGGCGTGCCCGGCATGGGGGGCGCAGGGACCGGCGCGTCATTCAGGCGCAATATCGAGGCGCTGCGCAATTACAAGATCAACACCCGCCTCATCCACGACGTCACCATGCCCGATCCCGTGAGCCGCTTTTTCGGCATCAAGCTGGGACTGCCGGTCATGGCGGCGCCGATCACCGGATCGGTCACCAACCTCGGCGGCGCCATCGACGAGCTTGAGTACAACGTGGCGGTAATCGACGGATGCCTTGACGCCGGTACGCTTGCCTTCGTGGGCGACGGCGCCACTCCCGACAAGTACAAGATAGGCATTGAAGCGATCTCCCGGTTCGACGGCATGGGCATCCCCATCTTCAAGCCCAGGGCCGACAACGACGAAATCGTAATGAGGATCAGGGCGGCTGAGAAGGCGCGCGCGATCGCCGTGGGGATGGACATCGACGCGGTGGTGTTTAAAACGATGGCGATGAAAAACCAGGCGGTTTCGCCCAAGAGCGTCCCTGAGCTGCGCCACCTGATCTCGTCCACACAGCTTCCGTTCATCCTGAAAGGCATCATGAACGTGCGGGACGCGGCGCTCGCGGTGGAGGCGGGTGCGCACGCGATCATCGTATCCAACCACGGGGGCAGGGTGCTCGACGAGATGGCGGGCACCATGGACGTGCTCGAGGAAATCGTGCGCGAGGTGAAGGGATACGTAAGGATCATGATCGATGGCGGTTTCCGCACTGGCGTTGACGTGCTCAAAGCGCTCGCCCTGGGGGCGGACCACGTGCTCATCGGGCGTCCGATCGCAATCGCAGCAGTCGGGATGGGGGCCAGGGGAGTGATGCACTACATCGAGGCGCTCAAGAAGGATCTCTGCAAGGCCATGATTTTAACGGGATGCCGCGACCTGTCCGCGATCACGCCCGACATCGTCCGCAAGGTGCAGGAGAGAAACGCCGTCCCTGTATAAAGGATTCCGCTTTTATCAATGTCCTCCTGTTATGAGCTGGGGCAATCAGCACTGCCCCTATTTCTTTTTGGGGATGGTGCGGGCGAACAGTTCGGTGAAGGACCTGGTGCGGATGAAGTAACCCGCGAAGCGCTCCTTGACGTCCTCAATGGTGATGAATGCGGCGGGCTCGAACATTTTAACGATGTCGAGCACCTCGCCGATCTTCTTGCGCGGCACCACGGTGAACACGATGGTGACCTCCCCTTTCGCTCCCCAGCCCTTGAGCACCGTGGCGCCGAATCCCTGGTCGCGGAGCATCAGCGGAAGTGAAACGACCTTCTCATTGGTGATGATCCTGATTGACTGGTAGCCGATGGCGATGTACGCCTCCAGAAGCATCCCGACGTAGTTGCCGGTGGCGAACCCCGATGCGTAGGCCAGGTAGCTCCAGACGCTCCCAAGCCCCTTCATCACCTGCGTGATGGCGATGATCCAGATGAGCACCTCGAAAAAACCGAACAGCGGCGCCAGGTAGCGGTATCCCCGGGAGATCAGTATGATGCGGATAGTCCCGATGGAAACGTCGATGATCCGCGCGCAGAAGATAAAAAGCGCTCCAGCGAGCTCGTTGTTCATCAGGTGTGCGATGTCCATGCTCTCCCCCGAAAGTTGTGGCGCGCCGCAGTGACGCGTTTTGGAAGTGGCATTCAACCAGTTAAAAAGCGTTTTTTCAAGATTAATTCACAAAGGCCCGGATGAAACCGACTCCGAGCCTGATACGGCAAGTATAAAAATTATTATTGACTTTTCCGCAATTCCGGCCTTATATTGATGTCTGCTTTGAGCGCTTTCCATGTATTAGGCATGAGTGGCGGCCCGCAGGGTTTCGCCTTCAGCATAAGTTAACAGGAGGACACAATGAAAAAAACAAAGCTTCTTGTCGCCGTGCTCGCCATCGCTCTTTTCATTCCGG
This sequence comes from uncultured Leptospiraceae bacterium, assembly GCA_964591055.1. Taxonomy (GTDB): domain Bacteria; phylum Spirochaetota; class UBA4802; order UBA4802; family JAGODF01; genus CAZPZJ01. The sequence goes on along the minus strand of CAZPZJ010000154.1, from coordinate 4,993 downwards.
CGTCGAGCTATGCCCTCGTTGATTTCGGCATCTACGGAGGGTATTCATACGCCAATATCGATACCGACGTGTACCAGGAAAACATGAACGGCTGGGAATGGGGGATGCTGGGCCATGTCAACACCGGCCTTCCCATGCTCTTCAGCGTGGGGCTGGGGGCCTTCTACCAGAGGACCAGCGCCGATTTCGAAGTGGGCAACACCACCGTTGACGCCGATCGCGTCATGTGGGGCATCGACGTCATGGCCACGCTTGAGCTTCCCATCTTCATCCATCCGTACCTTCGTATGGGAATTGCGATCAAGGAGGAGCTTGAGATCGACCAGGGCAACAACACGACGACTGTTACGAATGAAAAGTACTTCAATTCTCACTACTACGGCATCGGCGCGCAGTTCACCGTGTTCCCGATGGTCAGGGTTTTCGGGGAATATGTGTTCAACTACTCCAACCAGGAAAACGATACCGTGGTCAAGAGCAACGCCGTTCACGTGGGGGCGATGCTGTCCATTTAATTTAAATACGCGTAGTTACATGTTCTCTGGATCGGAGGCTGTTCAGAGACAATTTGCTGCTATACAGAGTCAAGCGGCGGCCACTGGGCGCGCCGCTTTTTTTACTGCACCAGCTCCATGAGGTTGGCGATGCGCCGGTCGAAGCGGTTGAGCGAGTGGGCGCGCGCCAGGCATTTGCGCGCCGATGCCCTGTCACCGACCGCGATGTTGCTTTCCGCGAGCTTGAGCCATCCCCCGTAATACGCGGGCGCGGCTTGAGTCACGGCGGCGTAGTGTTCAACGGCCCCCGGAAAATCCGAGGTCCGGAACTTGAGCTTGCCCATGCGCAGGTATCCCCACGGGTTGTCAGGCGTTTTTTTAATCGCGCGAAGATAGCACAGCTCCGCGGAGGGGTAGTCCTCCTCGTCCAGGTAATAATCCCCTTCGAGTATATCGGTGACCCAGCAATCGCCGCCGGTTGCTTTGCGGTGGCGGGCGAAATCGGCGCGCCGGTACCACGAGCGCTCGCGGATCATCGAAAGCTCGTTGAGAAGGTCGTGGACAAAACGGGCGGCCTGCTCGTCGCTGCGCATGAAAATGCCTGAGTCGGGCCGCCTGAACCAGACGCTGTCGTCAATGCGCCCCTCGGCCTTCTCGCGCTCGTACAGCGCCGTGCCGGGGTAGAGCGCCACCGGGGAAACGATGCCGTCGCCGGGAAGGATCGAGCGTATCAGGGAGCGCGTTTTCGCCGTGTCTGCGGACGTTTCGCCGCGCATGCCGGCCATCAGGTAGATCGAGAGGTACACGCCGGCTTCGCGGGTGAGCTTCGCGGCGCGCCGGATTTCGTCGATGCTGACGCGCTTGTTGTACTGCTTCAGTATCCTCTCCGAGCCGCTTTCGACGCCGTACTGGATGTGCTCCAGCCCCGCGCGCTTCATGGAGACGAGCATCTCGAGATCGACCGAATCCACCCGCGACTGGCAGTTCCACATCATGTAGATGCCGCTTTCCCGCAGCCTTTGCGTGAACTCCATCACCCTTGTGCGCATCAATGTGAAGTTGTCGTCCCTTATGGAAAAGTAAATGACGCCGTGCCGCCGGTAAATGGTTTCAATCTCGGACATGATGGCGGCGGGACTCCGGTATCGAACGCGGCGCTTCCAGAACGACGGCGAGCAGCAGAATGAACAGTCGTGGGCGCAGCCGCGCGAGGTGATGATGTACTTGTACTCCTCGTTGACGTCGATGTCGATGGTGGCGCCGCCGAACGACGAGGGCGGTGGTATCGAGTCCAGGTTGGCCGTGATCCTGCCTTCAAGAACCTTCTCCCGCGGGCGGGCGTTCTTCGCGAGGTGGCGGAGGAGGTCCGCCATCGCCGCCTCGCCCTCTCCGAGGATGATGTAATCGATTTCCGGATAGCGCTTCAGAAGCTCTCCGGCAAGGCAGGACGCGTGTGGCCCCCCGAGCACGATGACGCAGCGGGGGAGGTTTTTTTTCACCAGCTTTACCAGCTTCAGCGTGTCGACGCGGTTGTGCGTGAAAAGAGAAAGTCCGAGGACGGAAGGCCTGATGCCGGCGATTGTCCTTGCGGCTTTTCTGTATCCCATTCTGGAAAAATTCGCGAGCACGGTCTGGAATCCCTTTTTCTCAAGGAACGCGGCCATGAAGGAAAGGCCTGTCGGCAGCAGCGAGATGTGGTAATCGTTGTGGTCCTGGTAATGGCAAAGATAACCGAGCAGCACTTTCATGGTTCAATTGTCAGCCCGGGGCGAATATTTTTCCACAACTAATTGGCGATGGGCCGGCATGATCATTGCCCGGCATCGAGCACCCGCCTGACCAGCAGGGCGAGCTTTTCGTAATGGCTTCCCTTCCAGTACACCCTGTCGCACCTTTCGCAGTGATAGTATTCATGGCACCACAGGCGCACGCCGGGAGGGATGGTTGGC
>CAZPZJ010000154.1:0-2450 GCA_964591055.1 uncultured Leptospiraceae bacterium | reverse complement strand
GCTGCGCTCCTGCCGATGCTTTCGTCGGTGGACTCGAACGCGACGATCCTGCCGTCGGGATCGACGATGAAGCTGGCGCGCACGGAAATTCCGCGGTCGGGAAGGTACACGCCCATCGCCCTGGAAAGCGCTCCCGACCTGTCCGACGCCATCGGGAAGGGCACCTTTTTAATGTCCTCATTGTGCTCGTGCCACGCGCGGTGCACGTACACCGAATCGGTGCTGACCGCAAGCACCTCCGCCCCGTCTTTGCGGAATGAGGGATAGTGCCCGGAAAGCTCCCTGAGCTCGGTGGGGCAGACGAACGAAAAATCGGCCGGGTAGAAGAACAGGATGAGCCATTTGCCGCGGTAGTCCGCGCTCTTCACGGTGGTGATCGCCCCCTGGTGGAAGGCGTCGAGCTGGAACGCCGGCAGGGTTTTCCCTATAGCGGGAGCGGCCGGCGGGCAGTCGGCACGCGAGGCGCCGGGAGGCGGCGTCTTCGGCCCGCACGAAAGCAGCAGTATGGCGGCCGGAATCGCCGCGAACAGAATCATCTTTTTCATCATCAACCTCGCCGGAGTATCAAGGGTGTGTCCGCTCGTGCGCAGAACGGAGCAGGTTAAATGTACCAGGCCGGAGCCGCCCCTGTCAATTGAATTAACGGGAAGCGGCGCTTTCCCGTCCGCGGGAGAGTGCGCCGGCGTGCTCGATCCACCCTTCGAGGGGGGCGTACAGCTCGCGTTCCGCGTCAGCGGCGAAAAAGAGATCGGCGTGCGTGTAGGAGGGGAGATGGATGTTGGTCACCGATGAGGCTCCCATGCCGTTTCTGCCGAGGTACCATGTCAGGATGGGAGGCAGGATGGAAGGGCTCCAGTGCGCCCGGGTCTGTGCGTTGAAGACGGGCAGGGTGTTATCCGGGTTCGGTCGCACCGAAAGGTCGGGGCAGTCGAATCCGCAGCGTGCGACGGCCCAGAAGTCATGGACGAGACGGCGGGGATAGAAGAACTCGAACACGCGGCCCGGGGCGCTTTCCGCCGCGAGAAAGGAGCGGATGTCGGTCACCTCGCCGGTGGCGTGGTGCGATTTCCATCTGACGGGGCCCGCCGCGCGGCGGGCCCTGCCGCGCGCCACTCCCGCAAGCTCGCCGGAGCGGATGAAGTAGGAAAACGGTCCGCGTCCGCCGCGCATTCCCGCGCTCTGGTCGAAAAGCCATCCCGCCAGCGCCAGGTTGGTGATGCCGCGCGAGCGGATCCGCTGAGGAAGTCTGAACTGCCCGGCGAGAGGGCTCCGGCCTTCAGGGTGGCGGCGCGCGAGCTCGATGGCAAGGGTGTATACGGCGAGCGAGGGGCGGCGGTTCACGAAAATGCCACCGCGCTCAAGGGCGTCGGTGTGGCGACGCATGATCGCGCCGATGCGCTCCGCGTCGCAGTTGTACACGGCCCATTCCTGGTCGACGTCCAGAAATACCAGGCCGGCGAGGTCCTCGTACCCAGCGCGGCCGTCGGCGAAGCGGAAGTGGGTGTAGGCCATCAAAAACTCGCCGCCGTCCGACCATCCCCCCAGAAACACCGCGGGAGAGATCGCGCGCGCCCTGCGAATCACCTGGCGGAGGTCCTCCATCTGGACGCGCAATCCCCAGTGCGCCACGCAGCGCCCGCCCGCAACGAGGTAGCGGTCGATGCAATTCATCCGCGCAAGAACCGCGCTTCTCCTCCGCGGGTGGCGGATGAAATCGTCGATGTCGTTGTGCAAAAGCTCGCGGTTTTCCAGAAAGGTCTCCCTGCGGTTCAGCGTCCACACCTCGATGGCGCCCCTGCCGGCAAGGGTTCGCGCCATGCGGTCGAAGTACCCCGCACCCGATATGTAGCCAGACACCAGTATGAGTACCGGCGCCGGGCCTCCTCTGCGCGCCGCGTAGCGGTTGTATCCCACGCGGTTGAATCGCTCCGGCGTTCCGGGAGCGCGACTCCCCGCAATGGTGACCGTTTCAATGGCGAAGCTTCCCGCGGGGGCGGGCATGGCCATCGCACACGGATTGAAGAGCGCGATGGCCGCGCAGAATGGAACGATGAAAAGCGCAGTCGGCCGTTTCATAACGCGGTTGATTTTTCCTCCGACGGGGTGTCAGTATACTATCGGCGCGCTGAAACAAAGTCCTGAGCGGCGATCAGGAGTGTGAAAAGCCCTCTTTTTTTCAGGAAACAACAGTAAGGCCCGGTATGCACTTGATTTTATTGGGGCCGGATGTATAAAAGGCTTCAGCGTTACGGAGGATTCGGGGACGATGAACAAAATCGGTTTTGACAATGAAATATACCTTGCCGAACAGAAAAGCGCCATCCTTGAGCGCGCTGAAAAGTTTAACAACAAGCTGTACCTGGAATTCGGGGGGAAGCTGCTGTATGATTACCATGCCGCGCGCGTGCTTCCGGGGTTCGATCCCAACGTCAAGATGCGATTGCTCAAGG
>CAZPZJ010000153.1:2620-8979 GCA_964591055.1 uncultured Leptospiraceae bacterium | reverse complement strand
TACGCAGAGCGTCGATGTCAGCATCGTGCAGATCATCCTTCGGGAGCTGGCGAATGGAGGCAGGCTTTTGAAGGACATCGTCATTCCGCGGCTCCACATGCCGATGATCCAGTTTTTTGTGAAGGCGCTCCAGGAAGGAAAGGAGAAAGGGGTCTTCCGCGACGTCAACCCGTATTATTCCTACCTCCAGTTGTTCGGCGGAATCGTGATGCTGAACGGGATGCGGCTTGTGCTGCCGGGAAACGCGCTGTACGATGTTGTTTTCCCGCCCGATTATGTGGAAAAATTCACCGAGAACATGCTCACGGTTTTCACGAAAGGCATTTCCGCCGCGGGAGGGGAGTGACATGAAAAGAACAGCATTCACTGCGATCGCCGCGGGCGTTATCATCGCTCTTTCAGCGTTCCGGCCGCTTGCGGCGCAAAACAGCGCCGATGTGATTGATGTCGAGAAGGCCGTGTCCGTCGCGCTTGCGCACAACCACGACTATAAAATCGCGCTTGAGAACGTCAGGGCGGCCGCGGAGAAGGTCAACACCGCGTGGAGCCAGCTCGTGCCCGTCCTCTCGTCCGAAGCGTCGGTCACGCGTCAGGGCGCCGAGAGCGGCTTCATGAGCCTTTCAGACGGGCAGTACGACATCAGGCTCGCTCAGCTCGCGTTCGGCGTCAATCCCGGCGCGTTTTACAATTCGCTTGAGCTCTCGCGAAGCAACCACATCTCCGCCAGGGAAAACCTCCGCCGCGTGCGCAGCGAAATCGAGTGTGCGGTCATCAGAAGCTACTTCGATCTCATCCTCGCCGCGGAGGAGGTGACGCTCAGGAAGGAGTCGCTCGCGCTGCTGGGGGAAAACCTGCGGGACGTCCGCAATCTCTACAAAACCGGCAGCGTGCCGAAGTTCGACCTCCTGCAGGCGCAGGTGCGCCACAGGAGCGTGGAGCCGCTCCTCTTTGACGCGGAAAATCGCCGGAAGGTGGCGCTGGATCTGTTCAATTACAACCTGGGCGCCGATGGAGCGCATTACGCCCCCGACCGGTCCGTGCTGGAAAGGCGCTTCCGCGCGCCCGTGAACGACTTTTCGGCGTCCATCGACGCGCTGCGGGAGAAGGCGCTGAAGAACAGGCCGGAGATCATCCGGATCGAGATGAAGCGCGAGATGGCCGGCCACCAGCGCGACGCGAATGCGGCGCTGTACCTGTGGCCCACATTCACGCTGGCCGGGTCATACGGAAGAACGAAGTACATGCCGAACCCGGCGGGGATTTCGATTCCGACGGCCGCGGGAGCGTACAGCCCCGATTTCTCATCCATCTCGGGCACCGACGAGTGGCAGACCACGTGGCAGGTGAGGGCCGCCGCGACCTACCGCTGGGGATCGCTCCTCCCGGCTGATCAGGCGAAAACGCTGGCGCGCGAGCAGGAGGCGTTGGCGCGTGAGGCGGCCGAGGAGCTTTTGAAGCTCAGGAAGTCCATCACCATCTCGATCCGGTCCAACTATTCTAGGTTGCACACCGCCTACCTGACCATCATGTCGCAGAAGGACAACGTGGAAACGGCGCGGGAAGGACTCAGGATTGCGCGCGAGAGCTTCCGGGCGGGCATGATCAAGAATTCAGACCTGATTTCCGCCGAGTTCTCCCTGACCAACGCGAAGACCGCTTACATCACCGCCGTGCACGACTATTATGTGGCGCTTGCCGAGCTGAAGAAGGAAGCCGGCACCGGCGACATCGACATCATTTTCGAGAGGTAGCACATGAACATGAAACGAATCATCCCGCTGGCGGTCGTTGTTCTGGCGCTGGCGCTTTCCACGCTCTATTTCGAGGTGTTCCGCCATCTCGGGGACGGGGGTGGGCGGATCGAGGGCTCGGGCACGATCGAGGTCACCGAGATCGAGATCAGCTCCAAGATCGCCGGGCGCGTGCTCGACCTCCCGTTCGACGAGGGGCAGCGGGTCAGCAAAAACGACCTCCTCGCCAAGATCGAGTTTGACGAGCTCAACGCGCAGCGAAGCTCCGCCAGGGCCGGCCTGGTGAACGCGCAGCGGAACCTGAACCGCGTGCGCAGCCTGTTCGGCTCGGGCTCCGTGTCCAGGAAGGACCTCGACAACGCGGAGACGGCGTTCGAGGTGGCGCGCGCGGGCGTGGATCTCGTCTCGGCGACGATCGACCACGCCATGATCTATTCGCCCATTTCCGGGGTGGTGCTTGAGCGCAACATCGAGGCGGGAGAGATGGCCTTCCCGGGATCGTCAATCCTCACCGTGGCCGACCTGAAAAAAACCTGGATCCGCATCTACGTCGACGAGAAGAGGCTGGGGCATGTACGGCTGGGCCAGAAGGCCGCGGTGACGGTGGACAGCTTCCCGGACACCGCCTTCCCCGGCACGGTAATCGCCATATCCAGCAAGGCCGAATTCACTCCCAAGACCATCCAGACCAGGGACGAGCGCGTCAAGCTGATGTTCGCGGTCAAGATTGGCCTGGCCAACGAGGAGGAAAAGCTGCGGCCGGGAATGCCGGCTGACGCCGTGATCTTCACGGGGCAAGGAAAGTGATACGCGTCGAGTCGGTGTCCAAAAGCTTCGGAGCGACGCAGGCCGTCAGGGATCTGAGCTTCGTGGTGGAGAAGGGGATGATCTTCGGCATCGTGGGGCCCGACGGCGCGGGGAAGAGCACGCTGCTTCGCATGATGTCCGCGATCCTGGAGCCCGACCGCGGAGTGATTGAGATCGGGGGAGAGAACATCTTCCGCGACCCGTTCGCCGTCAAGGAGAGGCTCGCTTACATGCCGCAGCGGTTCGGGCTCTACGAGGACCTGACCGTGGAGGAGAACATCTTTTTCTTCGGGCGCCTGTTCGGCGTGAGCTCGCGGGAAATCCGCAGGCGACTCGTCCGCCTCTACGCCTTCAGCCGCCTTGAGCCGTTCCGCGACAGGCTTGCGGGAAAGCTCTCGGGAGGAATGAAGCAGAAGCTGGGGCTCGCCTGTTGCCTGGTGCACGCCCCCGACCTGATACTCCTGGACGAGCCAACCAACGGCGTCGACCCGGTGTCGCGCCGCGAGTTCTGGAAGATTCTCTACGGCCTGCTCGCGGAGGGCGTGACGATCGTCGTCAGCACCGCCTACCTGGACGAGGCAGAGCGCTGCAACAGGATATCTCTGATGTACGAGGGGAGCTTCCTGCGATCGGGAACCCCGTCGCAGATCAGGAGCGGAATGCGCGGCGAGTTCATCGAGATCGCCACGACGGACCCCGTCCGCGCCGAGATGGCGCTTCGGGAGCTGCCGGAATTCAGGGGGGTTATCATGACAGGGCAGTTGCTGCGGCTGTTCGTGGACGACAGGAGGAAGTCTCTTGGCCTGATCCGCTCGGCGCTGAAGGTGAAGGGAATCCGGCTGCTCTCCTCGCGCGACAGGGCCCCGTCGCTGGAAGACTGCTTTGTCGACATCGTGGCAGGTGAAATGTGAAAGCTCTAAGGTCGTTTGTCAGGATGGCGGCTATCGCCGAGAAGGAGTGGATACACATCAGGCGCGATTCACGGAGCCTGGTGCTTTCGCTGCTGCTGCCGGTGATTCTGCTCCTGCTCTTCGCCTACGCGCTCAACATGGATGTCAAGCATGTCAGCACGGTGGTGTTTGACCGGGACAGGAGCGCCTTCTCGCGGTCGTTTATCGAGCTGTTTTCACACACGGAGTATTTTTCCATTCAATCGTACGCGCGCAACTACCGCGAGGTGGATGACATGATCAACAGCGGCAGGGCGGTGATGGCGATAGTGATCCCCTCCGGGTTCGAGAGCCGCTACCGGTCGGGGAAAAGCGCGGAGGTGCAGCTCCTTGTGGACGGCTCCGATTCCACCTCGGCGACGGTGGCGGTGGGGTATGTCAGGGCCATCCTGTTCTCATTCAATCAGGACCTGCGCCTGGGCCAGCTCAACAGCCTTGGAATCTCCGGCGTGCGGGTGCCCGTCGAGGTGAGGAGCCGTGTGTGGTACAACTCCGAGCTCAAGAGCAAAAACTTCATCGTCCCCGGCATCATCGTTCTCGTCATGGCGATCATATCGGCGCTGATCACCTCGCTCACCATCTCGCGCGAGTGGGAGCGCGGGACCATGGAGACGCTGATCACCACGCCGGTGCGAAAATTCGAGGTTTACCTCGGCAAGCTCTTTCCCTATGTGCTGATTGCGCTGATGGACCTGATCGTCACTGTCTGCCTTGGATATTTCCTGTTCGGCGTGCCCATGCGCGGCAGCTTCATCGAGCTCTACCTGGTGGCGCTGCTCTTCCTGATCGGCACCTCCAGCCTCGGGATCATGCTCTCGTCGGCGACGCGGTCACAGGTGCTGTCGGTGCAGATGGCGCTCATCCTGACCTACCTGCCGTCGCTGATCCTGTCGGGCTACATCTTTCCCATTAAAAACATGCCGGCAGTCGTGCAGGCCGTGACATACCTTGTCCCGGCGCGCTACCTTATCGTGGTGATGAAGGGCGTTACGCTGAAGGGCGTGGGCTATTCGGTGCTTGTCGTCCAGATAGCGTTTCTCTTCATTTACGCCGTTGTCGTCGGCGCCATAACGATGAGGAAGCTGTCGCTCAGGCTCCCGGATGAGAAGTGAAGATGACCGCGGCGCGGGCGGCCACAGGAGACTATGCATGAATCTGAAACCGAGAAAGCGGATCATTAAAAGCGTCATTATCAAGGAGTTCAAGCAGATGTTCCGCGACAAGAGGATGCGCGTCATCCTCTTTGTTCCGCCGATCGTAATGCTGCTCATCTTCGGCTACGCCGTCAGCACCGACGTGACCGATGTCGGCATGGCCCTCCTCGACGCCGACCGGTCGGCGCAGAGCAGGAGCTTCATCGAGCGCTTCACCTCGTCGGGGTATTTCAGCGTGCGATACGCGGTGGATTCCCCGAAGGAGGCCGATGCGCTGCTTGATTCCGGCCGGGCTGAGATGTTTCTCCACATCGAAAACGGTTTCTCCCGGCACATCAGGCAGGGGAAGACCGGCGTGGCGCAGATACTGGTTGACGGGACCGACTCCAGCCGCGCCTCGGTCATCGTCTCCTACGTCAACGAAGTCACCTCCTCGTTCGCGCAGTCGCACCTCGCCGACAGGGTGCGCTCCATCATCGTACGCAAGGACATCCGGGGGACGCGCTTCCGTGAGAACGTGGAGCTGCGGGAGCGGGTGATGTTCAACCCCTCAGGGTCCAGCAGGAACTTCTACCTCCCGGGGATACTGGGGCTGCTGGTCTCGCTTGTCGCAATCTCGCTCACGTCGATGTCCATCATCCGCGAGCGCGAGGTCGGCACCATGGAGCAGATCATCGTGTCGCCGCTGCGGCCCATCGAGTTCATCGCCGGCAAGTCGCTTCCCTACATGATCGTGTGCTTCACCGACATCACCGTCATCGCGCTGATCACGATATTCTGGTTCAAAGTTCCCTTCTTGGGGAGCTTCGTGTTCCTGCTGTGCTCCTCGCTCGTGTTCATCTTCACCAGCGCCACCGTCGGCCTTTTCATCTCGACCGTGTCCCGGACGCAGCAGCAGGCGATGCTTTCGACATTCCTGTTTTTCCTGCCGTCGATTCTGCTGTCGGGCTTCATCTTCCCCATCTATTCGATGCCGGAATCAATGCAGTTCGTGGCGTACGTGAATCCCATGACGTACTTCATCAACATGGTGAGGGGGGTGTTCCTGAAAGGGACCGGGATGGCGTACCTGTGGAAGGATTTGCTCATCCTTTTCGCGATGGGGGCGGCGCTGTTTGCCCTCAGTTCAAAACGGTTCAGCGAGGGCATGGAATGATGGAGCACAGCGTGTGCGTCAGAAACCTCACAAGGAAGTTCGGCGATTTCACGGCCGTCGATTCGATCAGCTTCGAGGTGGGGAAGGGCGAGATATTCGGCTTTTTGGGCCCCAACGGTGCGGGCAAGAGCACCACGATCCGCATGCTCTGCGGCATCCTCGCGCCGTCCTCCGGCGAGGGCAGCGTGCTCGGTTTTGACGTGAGTGGCGAGCGCGAGCGGATTAAAAGCTCGATAGGGTACATGTCCCAGAAGTTCTCGCTGTACGACGACCTCACGGTGAGGGAGAACCTCGCCTTTTTCGGCGGCATTTACGGCCTGGAGGGACGGCGGCTTTCCGAACGCATCGCCTTTGCGCTTGACATGGCGGGCATCTCGAAGCGTGGCGACGAGGTGGTGCGAAACCTGCCGGGCGGCATCAAGCAGCGGCTCGCCCTCGGGACGGCGATTCTCCACGACCCGTCGGTGCTCTTCCTCGACGAGCCGACGTCGGGAGTGGACCCCATCATGCGGCGCAACTTCTGGGAGCTCATCTACTCCTT
>CAZPZJ010000153.1:0-2520 GCA_964591055.1 uncultured Leptospiraceae bacterium | reverse complement strand
CCGGAGCGGCTGATCTGGAAATGGAGCCGGTTGTCGGTATGGTCGATCGTGCCGATGGGACTTCCCGCCGAAACCGCTTCGCCCTCGCGCACGCTCACCCGGTCGAGGTTTGCGTACACGGTCATGTAGCCCGTTGCATGGCGGATGATCACGTAGCGCCCGTAGCCGCGCATTTCGCCGACCCTGCCGACCGTTCCTCCGGCGGAGGAAACCACCGCTTCCCCCGGCCTTCCCGTAATGATGATTCCCCGCAGCCTTGAGCCGCCGCCTGGGTCATGCCGAATGCCCGCGATGCGCCGCAGCGGCCACTTGAAAGTGGGCCCCGACGATCGCGCCGTCTCCCGCCTGGCCGCCTGCGCCTTCCCGGATGAAAGCTTCAATGTCGTTCCGGCCTGTATTCTCGCGCTTCGGTCCAGTCCGTTGAGGCGGCACAGCTCATCAACTGGAAGGCCGCTTTTCCGGGATACGCTGTAGAGCGTGTCGCCCCTCTTAACCCTGTAGGTGCGTCGCGAGGGGGCCGCGAATGCATCCTGCGAGACAACGGACAGCGCGAAAAGCAGCGCCAGCAATAACATCCCTGTTCTTTTCAAGGAACAACTCCCTGTGTTCCGCGCGTATGCGCTGTGCCGCCACTCCGTTGGCGGCGGGGGATTCGCCCCTCCCGTATTCAGGGCGCACTTCCCCCCAATCTATTGTCGGCATGGGGGGCTTGATAATTGAGCGATTTGAAAAATTTTCGTGCGGCCGTGGACGCGACACGGCTTCACGTTACTGAGGGAGGTGTGTGGGCCGGCGTGTCAGGGCAGGTTTTTCCCCGTGGTGGTGACAGTGAGGCGCCCGTGGCGCACATTTTTCGTGGAAACGAGGCGATCGGCGATCATCTGGACTGTTTTCGCCTCCCCCCTGAGAATCAGCACCTCCAGGCAGTTGTGTTCGTCGAGGTGCACATGGGTTGAGGATATTACATTTTTAAAATAACCGTGCTGGATTTCATTGAGGCGGTCGGTAATCTCGTGCTGGTCGTGGCTGAAGATCAGGGTCAGCGTTCCGATCACCTCGGATTCAGGGTCCGCCACCTCGTCGGAAACCAGCATGTTCCTGATCAGGTCGCGGATCGCCTCGGATCGGTTGACGTATCCCTTGGCTTCGATCATCCCGTCAAACCTGTCGAGCAGCTTCCCGTCTATCGAAACGCCGAATCGTACAATATTGTTCATTGCAAGTTCCATTGAAGTGGTATGTTCTCTATTTATCCGACTATTGAACATGAAAAAGGCGCCCTTGTCAAGTATTATGCGTTTCGCCGGTGGTTGTTTTGCGCCGTCGGCTGTTTTTTTCATTGAAAATATCGCTCAACGGGGGTATATCTTATTGACACATGCATGATCACGGATAGGATGTGCCGGATTATAATCAGGGGATTGTTCAATGCAGGATCAGTTAAAAACGGCGGGATCGTCGGCCGCATTAAAGCGCGGCAGGGCGCCCAAGCAGAAAGTGAAATTTGCGACAAGGGTTTTCAACCTCATTCTCAAGTACAAAGATTCGGGTTTTTTTGTCTGGGTGAACAGGCACTGGGTGCTTTCAATGGTGGTGGTCGCCATGTGGGGCATGGTGATCGTCGGCATGTTTTTATGGTTCGTTGTTTCCTCTATCACACAGACCCCGCCCGCGCAATAAATCAGCGCCGCACGGCCTGATGCCGGCGCGAAGAATTATTTTCTTTCATTGTTCACGCACTTCCATAACAACAAGACTGATGTCGTCTCCGGGGGGCTGCGCTCCCCTGAACTCGTTGACCTGCTTTATGATCGCGTCCAGCGCAGATTCAGCGCTCCCGCGTCCGCCCATAGCGAACAGGTCGGAGAGGCCGCTTCCGGTGTCAAGGGCCTCGCGGTCCGGATTGACCGTCTCAGAGATGCCGTCCGTGTACAGGAACAGCCGGTCGCCGGCCTCAAGCGTTATTGTCTGTTCGATGTACCCGGGATCGTCCAGGATCCCGATGATCGTGTTGCTCATGCCCTGCAGCGAGACGGAGCCGTCGCGCCTGACCAGCGCGGGGAGCGGGTGTCCCGCGTTCGCGTAGCGGAACACGGCCTTTCCCGATGCCGGATCGAATGTCGCGATGCCGTAAATCCCCGTCATGTAATACGATGACATATTGCCCTTGAGCTCCCTGTTCAGCGTTGCGAGATAGTCCGACGGCGATTCAAAGTGTTCCTTCAGGATGCGCCCGGCGGCCGATTTGACGAGCGCGGTGAAGAGGGCCGCGGCGACGCCGTGCCCGGAAACGTCGCAGATGATGACCGCCATGGAAAACCCGTCGATATCGTAAATGGCGAAGAAGTCGCCGCCGACCTCGTCGAGGGGCATGTAGCGGAACGCCCAGCGGAAGCAGGACGATTGCGGGACCTCTGATTGCATGAGCTCGCGGTGTGCGCTTTGTGCGATCATCAGGTCCTTCTGCATCTGCGCGTTTCTGACGCGGAGCGCCTCTTCGGCCTCCTTGCGGGCGGTGAT
>CAZPZJ010000152.1:0-9043 GCA_964591055.1 uncultured Leptospiraceae bacterium | reverse complement strand
AGCAGCTCCTGCGCCTGGTTGGCCATCTCCTCGCTGGCGGACGCGGTCTGTTCCACGAGCGCCGCGTTCTGCTGCGTCATACTGTCCATCTCCGTGATGGCGATGTTGATCTGGTCCATCCCCTGCCGCTGCTCCTGGCCCGCCGCGGCGATCTCGGTGATGAGCTGGCTCACGTGCTGGACGGAGTTGATTATCTCGGTCAGAGCGGCGCCGCTTTTGTTGACCAGGTCCGTTCCCTTCTCCACCCTGTCGATGGAGTCCTTGATGAGCCTGCCGATCTCCCTGGCTGCGTTGGCCGAGCGCTGCGCCAGGTTGCGTACTTCCCCCGCCACCACCGCGAAGCCGCGCCCCTGCTCGCCCGCCCTGGCCGCCTCAACGGCCGCGTTCAGCGCGAGGAGGTTGGTCTGGAAGGCGATCTCGTTGATCATGGTGATGATGTCGGCGATGCGCCTGCCCGACTCGTTGATCTCGTTGATGGCGCCGACCGCCTCGCTTACGATGCGCCCCCCCTCATTCGCCAGCCGGTAGGATTTGTCGGCGATGCTGTTGGCTTCCGTCGCGGTATCGGCGTTCTGCTTGATGGTCGCCGACGCCTGTTCGATGGTTGAGGCGATTTCCTCCAGCGAGGACGCCTGTTCGGCGGTGCGCTGCGAGAGGTTCTGGTTGCCGGTGGCGATCTCACCCACCGCCTGCGCCAGGTTCTGCGACGACACGATTATTTCCGAGATGAGCTTTTCAAACTGGTCGAGTGTCGCGTTCAGGGCGCGCGCGATGCTGCCGATCTCGTCGTTGGAGATGACGCCGTTGTAGCGCGTGGTGAGATGCCCTTCCGACATTGCTCCCATGACCGCTTCGCAGGCCCTCAGGGGGTCGAGGCGCTTTTTCATGAAGAGAAAGACAAGGAAGCACGAAACCGCGATGAGCAGCCCTGCGATGGGAAACAGTACCATGTCCTTTCGCCTGATCTCCGCCATGAAATCATCGACGAAGATTGTGGCGGCGCTGATGAAGCCGTAGGTGGCGTTACGGATGAATGTCTGGATTTTCCACTGCCCCTGCCACTGGTAGCGGATCACCGATCCGCTCTGGCTTGCCATGAGCTGCCTGCCCCAGTCGTGCTCGGCAAGCTTGAGTGTGAAGATGTTTTTGGTGTCCGGATGGGCGAAGGTGACGCCATTGATATCGGTGAGATAGGGATAGCCCGTTTTCCCGATTGTGATTCCCTTGACCAGCTTCTCCGAATAGGTGGCGAGGTCCACAGGGAGGCCTACAATGCCGATCACCCGGGTCCCGGAGTTCACCGGGACCGTCACCAGTAGCACGGGCTTCCCCGTCGCCGGCGATTTGGCGACATTGCCGATATGGTGCTCTCCCTTCAGCGCGCGGCGCGCGTTCTCGACATATACCGGTATGCCGCCCCACCGCAGTCCCGTTGCCCGTCCGGAGCCGGAGGCCACGATCAGCGAGTCCGCTTCGGGCGTCGAAATGAACACCTCTTCGTAAATCTTCCCCTCATCATAAAAGCTTTTCAGGAGCGTCAGGGCCCTGCCGTAGTCTCCGCTTTCCATCGCCGATATAATCGCGCCGTTTTTCGCGAGAAACCTCGCGTTATTGAGCTGCGTTTCCAAAAAATACACCAGCTGCTGTTCGATGCTCTTGTTGATGTTTAAAAGCTGGTTGACATAGGAATCCTCGGTGAGCGTCACCACGGTCGACCGGACGACGAAGACGAACACGGAAAAAACGACCGCGGTGATAATGGCGATGATGATGGACAGTATGACCGTAAGGCTTCTTGTTTTCTTCTTCCTTTCCGGACCCATGGCCGTGAACCTCCCGTTCTGATGTTCTGAACGCGCCCGCTTCAGCCGTCACCCGGGCAATACGCTCCATTACAAATATAGATTTTTCGCGACAGGATAACAAAATATTAATAATAATAAATAATAATTTTTGAATAATATGCTTACAAGGACATTATATTGTAATGATAGGATATAATATAATGTATATTAAATTATAATTGCATGGGGGCCGGGCATGGGGACGTATTGTGCTTGAGCCTGCGGCGGGAGAGGGGTATTATGCACCCGTAAGTAATCCGGCACTGACGTATCAGGCGGCACAGGAGAGCATCGCATGATCAGCACGTTTATAGACAACCCGCGCATCCCGATGATCTGGATCGACATCACCGATCCGACCGACAGCGAGCTCGAAAGCGCCGCGCGCCGGTATGGGCTGCACTCGACATCAGTGCTTGACTGCCTCCAGCCCGATCATCTTCCCAAGCTCGAGGCGATTGGAGAAACCCGCTTTGTCATAGCGCGGCTTTTCGACCGCTACTGCGGCGGCGATGCCGACACGGTGCAGAAGCTGACGCGGAAGATAGCGCTGTTCTGGGGCGGGGGATTCATCATTACCATACACAGGGTTGAAATGCGGTTTCTTGAGGCGATAAGGGCGAAGTGGGACTTCCGGGAAGGTGAAAACGAGGCGCTCCAGTTTCACATACTCATCGATATCGTGCGAGAGGCCATCATGTCGTACGAGCTTCCCCTGGGACAGGCCGAACAGGACATCGGGGATTGTGAAGAAAAAATATTTCACGGCGGGGTCGACAAGGCGCTCATCGAGGTGCTCTACCGGCTCAGGCGGAAAACGAACATCTATGGCAAGATGCTTTCGCTCACCGAGGAACTGCTGTCGCGCTTCTCGGATGTGCCGGAAAGCCACGCCCCCTACTACCAGGATTTGCGGGAGGCGGCCCATAAAATGCGGTTTTCCGCGGAGCACCTCAATGAGATGGCCAACAGCCTGCTCAACATACACCTCTCGCTTTCCTCACACAGGGCGAGCGAGGTGATGCGGGTGCTGACGCTCTTTTCGGTGTTCTTCATGCCGCTCACCTTTATCGCCGGCGTGTACGGGATGAACTTTGCGCACATGCCGGAGCTCCATTTCCGGTGGGGATACCCCGCGGTTGTGGCGGTTATGGTGATGATCGCGGCCGGCATTTTCATGTGGTTTCGCAGGAGCGGCTGGATGAAGTGAGCGGCCGCCCGGGTGCGGCGGCGTGGAAAAACGGGTTGCATAATGAGCGCCCCCGGGAGAGCGTGCTTTCGCCGCGGCGAAAGGCCCCGGGAAGGATGGATGGAAATATGAGGAGAATGCTTGCGGTTCTGGCGTTGCTCGCACCCCTTGCAGGCGGTGTGGCGATTGCGCGCGCGGACGTTGCCCCGAAGGAGCTGTCGGAGATCATCGCAAAAAGCGGGGGTTATGTTGAAAAGCGCATGTACGATTCGGCGTACCGCGCCCTTGACGGGTTCAGCCAGAAACACGAAAGCCCGGACGTGGAAGTGATGAAGGCGGATATCGCCCTGAAATACAATATCCGCACCATCAACCACGAGGCGTTCTGCTTTGCCGACCTGAAGGAAGGGGAGAGCCTCGCCGCCGAGCGCGAAAAGAGCGATGACCGTCCGCTGTACGTCTTTCAGGTGAGTGAAAAGCTGGGCGCGCTTGTAGAAAAACACCCCGCCCACGGCGGGCTGCGCCGGGCGCTTGGTGAGTACTACTACGAGGTCGCGATGCGCTACGGCGACCGGTGGCAGAAGCCGCGGGGCGAGCTTCTGCGGCTCGCGGAGGAAAATTCGCTGCGGGCGAGGGATATGAAGGCGCACAGCCATTACACGCTGTTCATCGTCGGGACCATCAGGCTCGGCGCCGGGAAACACGGCGAAGCGCTCGATTTTCTACTGGAGTCCGCGCGCCTCAAGGGCGACTACCCTCCGTGTAATTTCAACATCGCCTACGCGCATTTCCTGAACAAGCGGATGAAGGAGGGGCTTCCCTACGCCAGGGCCGCCTTCGACCAGTATGAGGAAAAGGGTTTGAAGGCTGAGTCGGCCCGCATGGCGGGCGTCATTCTCGACTCGCTGGGCGACAGGGCCGCGTCGATCGACTACTACGTGAAGGCCGACACGCTCGAGCCGGGCAACCATTTCACGCTCAGGGGGCTCATGTCGCTTTACCTCGATGCAGGCGCGGTGGAAAAGGCCGACTTGGCCGCCGATTCGCTGTTCGCCGTACAGCCGAAAAATCCCGCACTGCCGGAGGACATTCTCGCCGCCTATTACCGTCACGGCCGCAAGTCGGATGTCCTGCGCTTTTTCGACCGCATGGAGGCGCGATACGGCGGCGACGCACACGTGCTGGGCAACATCAATTTTTACCGCGGAAAGTACTATGTGTACGAGAACGACCCGACCGCAGCGGCGGCGTGCCTCGGGAAGGCCAGGGAGAGCTTCCTGCGCGTGTTTCCTCCCGAACACAGGGTGTTCGGCGTCATCGACGCCGCAGTCGCAAGGATGAGGCAGGCGGAAGAAAAGGAACAGACAAGGAAAAAGTAACTCTTCCAGGCCCGCCATGTCGATAATAGGTAGGAGCGGACATGTCGGCGCAGAGGGTCGAAACGGCGTGAAAGGAAGCGTGATGAGAAAACCCGTAAAAACGAAAGGCAGGGAGCTGACCGAGTTCATCGACGTCGAAGGAAAAAAATGGGTTCAGACTTCGACCGAGGACCTGTTCTCCGTGAAGGAGCTCAACGAGATCATCAACTCCATGGACAAGAAGGACGATGAAGGCGAGGAGATCATCCTTGCCCGTATCGACTTCAGGAAGGTCAACAGGGACTATCATGAAAAGCTCATTGAGCTGCAGCACAAAATCAAGAAAAAGAACGAGATCATCAAGCGCTTGGTCGAAGAGTCCAGGGGGATTGTGCAGAAGAAGAACCTCATGCTGCGCGAGCTCATCGAGTACGTCAAGAAGCTGCACCTGCTGATCGCCTATTACAATATAAACCCGAAAAACGTCGAAAAGGTTGACATACCCCCCGACCTCTACCAGTCTCTCTTCAGGAAGCCGGCAGCCGCGGCCGAGGCGGCCGAAGAGGAGAGGATTGAGTATTCCGATGTCCAGGAAGTGCTCCTCGACGACGGGGGCAATGAAATCAAACCTGAGTAGGATGGCGGCGCTGCTCGCCGTCCTGCTCCTCTTCGCCCTGGCGTGCCGCCCCTCTCCCCGCCCGGGTTATTTCCACACCTACATGCAGTCCGACCCCGGCAGGATCGACCCGTTTTACAGCAGCGATGTCATTTCGGGCAGAGTGCTTGCCGCAACTTTCGCCGGGCTTTTCACCATCGACAGCGGGGGCCGCCCTGTGCCCGATCTCGTCGACTCATACCGCTTCAACGGGGTCGTGCTGGAGTGCGCGCTGAAAAAGGGAGTCCTGTTCCACAGCGGCAGGCCTCTCACCGCGGATGACGTGATCTTCTCGTTCGAGCGCGTGGGGAAGGGGGAAAATCCCACCTCTCCAAGGAAATGGGTGTTCGAGAAAGTGTTGCGCATCGAAAAGACAGGCGAAAGGAGCCTGCGCCTCACGCTTTCGGGACCGCAGTCGACGTTCCTTCACCGGCTGACCATGCCGTGCGCGTTCATCATTTCCAGGGATGATTATCTCGACGGGGGCAGGGTGATCGGATGCGGACCGTTTGCCGTTGCGCAGTGGCGGCAGGACGAGCAGATTGTGCTTGAGCGCTTTCCCGGCTACTACGGCCCGCGGCCCGCGCTGGAAGGCATGGTGTTTAAAATCATCCCGGAAGACCTCACCGCGCGTTTCGAGTTCATGAACGGGGCGCTCGACTACTTTGACATCCCCTACATGTCCGATATCGATTTCACCGGCCGGGTCTCGCGCGTCGTGACGGTGCCGGAGCTCGGAGTGCATTATGTCGCGCTCAACACGCAAAGGCCCCCGTTTGACAACCGGGAGTTCCGCCGCGCGCTCAACCTCGCCGTGGACAGGCGCGCGGTCATGAAGGCGCTTTTTAAAAACAGGTTCGAGGAGGCGCGGAGCGTGGTCCCGACCGGGACCGCCGACTACGAGTCGGCGGGCCGTTCTTTCCGCTTCGATCCGGGGGAGGCTGCGCGCATTGTCCGGCGGCTGGGGCTCGAGGGGGCGCGCATCGTACTGCTCATCAAGGCCGACAGCCAGGTGTCCCTGATTGCGCAGATGCTCCAGCACTATCTCGGGCGGGCGGGACTTCGCGTCGAGGTGACGCCGCTCGAGTGGTCTGCCCTCAAGTCGCGAACCTTCAGGGGGGACTTCGAGATGGCCTATTTCACATGGGTGGCCGATTACCCGGAGCCGGAGAATTTCCTCTACCCTCTCTTTTACTCGAAGAACGCCGGCGCGGGAGGCAACCGCTCCTTCTACCGGAGCGCCGCGGTGGACCGCATGCTTGACGCCGCCCGCGGAACGCTCGATCGCCAAAAAAGGTTTGACATCTACCGCCGCGTCGAGCGGATTATTATCGACGACTCTCCCTGGATTTTCCTGTGGTACAGCGACAAGCGCATCGCCCTCGGCCGCCGGGTCGGCGAGTACGTACCCTGTCCCGTCTTCAGCGGGATGAAAGGCGACCGGATCACACTCGTAAAAAGCCCGTAGCGGCGGGAGGAAACCGTGCCATTGAAGATTTACAACACACTTTCCGGAGCGGTCGAGGAGTTCGTTCCCGGCGGCGAGAGGAAGGAGCACGTCGCGGATTACCCGCCGGTGACGATGTATTCCTGCGGACCGACGGTGTACTCCTACGCGCACATCGGCAATTTCAGGACGTTCCTCTTCAATGACTTTTTCCGGCGCTACCTGAAGTTCCGCGGATTTTCCGTCAACCACGCGATGAACATCACCGACGTCGACGACAAGACCATCAACGGCGCCAACGCCGAGGGCGTATCGCTCGCGGAATACACTGACCGCTATATCAGGATTTTTCTTGAGGACCTGAAAACGCTCAACGTCGAGCCGGTAGAGCATTACCCGCGCGCCACCGAATCCATCGGCGACATGGTGGACCTGCTCGAGCGGCTTGACCGGATGGGCGTCATGTACAGCAAGGACGGCTCGCTGTACTTCAGCATCAGGAAGTTCGAAAATTATGGCCGCCTCAGCAGGCTCGACTCCCGCGAGATAAAAACAGGCCTGCGCTACGACACCGATGAGTACGAGAAGGACGATGTGCGCGACTTCGCGCTGTGGAAGGCGTCGCGGAAAGAGGAGCCGTCCTGGGACACTCCCTTCGGGCCGGGAAGGCCGGGCTGGCACATCGAGTGCTCGGCGATGGTGCGCCGCATCTTCGGCTCCACCATTGACGTGCATACCGGCGGAGTTGACCTCATCTTCCCCCACCATGAAAACGAGATCGCGCAGAGCGAGGCCGCGTACGGCGAGAAATTCGTGCGCTACTGGGTGCACGTGGAGCACCTCCTGGTGGAAGGCGCCAAGATGTCCAAGTCGAAAGGTAATTTCTACACCCTGCGCGATTTGACCGAAAAGGGATATTCGCCGCGCTCGATCCGCTTTCTGCTCTTTTCGTCCCACTATCGCAAGCAGCTCAACTTCACGCTCGAGGGACTGCGACAGGCCGACCAGGCGCTGGAGCGCATCGACAACTTCATCATCCGGCTCGGCGAAATACGGCAGGACGGCGAGCAGTGCCTTGCAGTCAAGTCGGCCTCCGAGGATTTCATCGCGAAATTCATCGAGTACGTGGACGACGACCTCAATATTTCGCGCGGCATTGGCGCGTTTTTCGAATACCTACACAGCGTCAACTCCTTTATGGATGAGGGGCGGCTCACGCGAAGCGATGCGGATTATGTGATGGGCGTGCTTGCGAGGATGGACGTCGTGTTCGGCTTCATCTTCTTTCCCGGAGCCGGCGATGCCGGTATTGACGCGGAGAGGATCGAGTCGCTGATCGAGGAGCGCAACGCGGCCCGCCGGTCGAAAAATTTCGCGCGTTCGGATGAGATCCGCGACATGCTGCTCGCGGAGGGGATCGTGCTTGAGGACACCAGGGACGGCACGCGGTGGAAGATGAAAAAATAGTGATAGGGCGAAATCCCGTGCTGGAGTACCTGCGCTCGGGCGCGGCAGGCGAGGGCGACGAGCTTTACGTGTCGGCCTCGGCGCACGGGAAGATCCTTGACGTGATCCGGGACGAGGCGGTGCGGCGCCGGGTGCGCGTGATCGCCTGCGGGAAAAGCGAGCTCGGCCGTTTTGAGGCGACATCGGCCCACCAGGGGGTGGCGCTTCGCCTCACGCAACGGGAGCGGGACGGGGCGCCGGAGGATCTGCTCGCGCGGGTCGCGTCGAAAAAAGGGGTGATCGTGGCGCTCGATCAGCTCACCGATCCGCACAACATCGGCTCGATCATCCGCACGGTCGAGGTGCTGGGCGGCGATGCGGTAGTGATGGCGAAGGCGCACTCGCCGGGAGTCACTCCGACCGTGGTGAAATCGTCCGCGGGTGCCACCGCGTACCTCGACGTGCGCGCCGTTCCGAATCTCGCCCGCTTCCTTGACGAGGCGAAACGCGCCGGATTTATGATAATCGGAACCTCCGGCGAAGGTTCGTCGGAAATGTCGATGCTCGCCGACAGCCTCCCGGCGGTGGTGATCATCGGAAACGAGGGCGAGGGGATGCGAAGCCTCACCGCGAAGATGTGCGATTTCTCGGTGCGCATACCGGTCCGCGGGAGAGTGTCGTCCCTCAACGCGTCGGTCGCCGCCGGAATAATCCTGTATGAATTGCTGCGCTATGATGGCGGCGGCCGGAGGAAATGAGGAAATGAGCGCGCGGAAAACACTGAAGGACCTGAAGGCGAAGCGGATTGCACCGCTTTTTTTCATATTGGCGGCGGTGATGAGCGCCCCCGCGGACGGCTCTCCGGCGGGCAGCCAGGAGCAGTTCGTCCAGTACGCAGCGAGCGCCGAGGAAGTGGGCGCGCTTCATGAGCTGGCGCGCATGGTGCAGTACGCCCGGATTGAGAGCGTGTTCTCCTGCCGGCTGCGCGACGGAGCGTTTGTGCTGCAGGGCGGGGGCGCGGGGGGCGAAATCTCCCTGCGCTCGTCAAAGCTGATGCAACTCTACCGGGCGCTCAACAGCCCGGAAGAGTTCGCCCGCCTCTTC
>CAZPZJ010000151.1:0-9090 GCA_964591055.1 uncultured Leptospiraceae bacterium | reverse complement strand
GTGGATTTCGCCAGGTCGGCCGAAAGCCCCACGATATCGGGATATTTCTCTCCAAGCTCGCAGAGCAGATTGCCGTAAACTTCAGCCTGGGTCATGGTATTTGCGTCATAGCACGTCCACGTAGTGCCGGTAATTTCCTTAGCCATAGCAGTGTCTCCTTGTTATATCCGGATGGATCAGTTCGAGATCGCGCCGTACATGCGATCAACGGACGCGTGCGCCCTCGCGGCAAGCTCGGAATCGACGCTGCCGTAATGCCACTTCACCTCGTTCTCCATGAAATCGACGCCCCTGCCCTTGATGGTGTTGGCGATGATCACCACCGGGGCGGCCTTCTCCTGCAGGGCGTAATCGATGGCGTTCGCGAGGTCGGAATAATCGTGCCCGTCGGCCTCCCTGACGATGAAGCCGAACGCCCTCCACTTGTCGGCGAACGGCTCGACGTTCATCACCTTCTCGGTGGGACCGTCCATCATGAGCCTGTTGCGGTCGACAAATGCCGTCATGTTGGTCGCCTTGAAGTGCGCCGCGGACATTGCCGCCTCCCACACGCTTCCCTCGTTGCACTCGCCGTCACCGAGGATGCAGTAGGTGTGCCAGCTCTTCTTCTGTATGCGTGCGCCCAGGGCGAGGCCCACCGCCATGGAGAGGCCGTGGCCCAGCGATCCCGTCGACACGTCCACCCCTTTCACCTTGAGGCTGTCGAGGTGCATGCCGAAGTTCGACATGAAGTGGTTGAACTCCTTGAGCTCGGCCCTGTCGAAGTACCCGCGGTTGGCGAGCACCGGCGCGTATCCCGCCCCGCCGTGCCCCTTGGAAAGCACCACGCGGTCGCGGTCCTCCCAGTCGGGCCGGGCCGGGTCGATCTTGAGGTACTTGAAGTAGAGCAGCGTCATGATCTCCACCATGCTGAGGCCTCCGCCGATGTGCGCGCCTCCCGCCCACACGGTGGTGTCGATGATGTCGTGCCGGATCTTCCGGGCGATCTCGTGTAGGTTTTTAATTTCCTGTTCAGTGACTGGCATTACCGCCTCCTTGATCTTGATTTCAAAACAAGTTTCAGTACGAATCGCCGTACTTCTTCTTCACCGCCCTGAACGCGTCGTCGGCGATGTCCCATGTTCTCGCAATGTCTTTGTCGGTGTGAGCCGTGGAGAGAAACCAGTTGTGGTGCGACGTGAAATATGCGCCCCGCTTTGTGCACTCGGCGCACCAGTCCTGGTGCAGCATGAGGCTCGGGTCGTTGGTAATGCGAAGGTACGGCATCGAGGGCGAGCCCGAAGTCTTCAGGTCGTACCCGTACGTCGATGCGATCCGCACCATGCCGTCGAGAAGCTTCTGCCCCTTCGCGCGCATCAGCGCCGGGGCGTTGATCTTTTTCATCAGCTTGAGATTGGCCAGCGCCGCGGCCATTGGCACCGCCGAAAACCAGTAACTGCCCGTGTAGAACACCCTGGACGCCGCGTTCATCAGCGCCTTTGCCCCCACCAGCGCCGAGATGGCGTACCCGTTGGCAAGCGCCTTGCAGAAGCAGATCAGGTCGCTTTTATAGCCGAAGAACTCGTTGGATCCGCCCATGTCAAGCCGGAAGCCGGTTCGGATGTCATCGGTGATGATGACGATCCCCTCCTTCCTGCATATCGATTCGACTTTCCTCCAGTAGCCCTCGGCCGGCATTTCGTTGTCCACGAATGTGGGGTGGTGATACGGCGTGGCGATGAAGCAGGCGATTTGCCCCCGGTGTTCCGAAACTGCCGACTCGAATCCCGCGATGTCGTTCCACTTCACCGCAACAACGTGCTTCTTGTCGTCGTCCATAACGCCGTGATGGCCGCGGCCCTGCATCCAGGGAGACACTCCGTGATACCCGCCCTCCACCATCATGACCATTTCCCGCCCGGTGGCCACCCTCGCGATCATGACCGCGTAGTTGGTGACGTCACCGCCGTTTTTTGCAAAATAGGCCCAGTCGGCGCAGGGCACCAGGTCCACCAGGTACTCGGCAAGCTCCACCATGGCGGGCGGGGCCCCCGTCACGCAATCGCCCATGCCGCGCTGCCTGCGCGCGGCCGCGTCGACGACAGGGTTCGCGTAACCGGTCACCATGGGCCCGTACGCACACATGTAATCGACGAACTCGTTGCCGTCCACATCGCGGAAGCGCGCGCCCTTCGCCTTCGACACGTAAAACGGGTACGCGGTCGCGGGGACCAGCGGCGCCGGGCTGTAATGGCCGTAAATCCCGCAGGGGATGACGTTCGCCGCTCTTCTGAAAATAGCCTGTGATTTTTTATACGTATAGGTCTTCATGATGTCCTCGCTCATGAAAGATACGCGGGGATGCGGTCAAGCAGAAGGCTGGCCCCGTCAAGTATGGGAATGACGCCCCTGATGGACACGTCACCCGACGCGATTGCGGTAAACGCGTCGATGCTGCCGTTGAGGAACGCGCTCGCGATGGCGACGTTTTTCATGGCCATCACGGCCATCGGTTTGTCAGCCTCCCCCTTGCGCGCCTCGATGCCGTCGCCCCGGAACGACACGCTCACCGCATGGAATGCCGGGAGAATTTTCATCACGAGGTCGCCCTCCGGGATGTGCGATGACACCGCAAGACCGACAGGGTCTCCGGCGGCAATCTCGGGGATGGCGAAGGCAGCGGTGTTGAGCGTCATGCGCGTGTTCATGTCGAGATAGGCCGGGTCCTTCAACAGCTCCGGCGTCGGCTTGAGATAGTACGCAAGCCGCTCGGTGAGTTTTGTAAAATCCCCGGTCAGAAAGCCTATTTTCGTGAAGCCCTTAAGTGGAATGGGATTTGCCACCCCATCGAACATCCTGTTGAGATGGGCGGGGGACAGAAAGTACAGGATGATGGACGCCCCCTTCATCCTCCCCCTTCCCACCGAGCACGCGCCGTCCCTGAAGTCGATGTAGGCGGACGGCCCGCCCCGCACGATGAACTGGACGGAAATCTTCCATTCACCCGCCATCTCGCGCATCTGCGGGTCGAACGCAATGAGGTCCTCCAGATTTTTGATCACTGCGTACAGATTGAGTTGCGCCTTCACAAGGTTTCCATCCATACCATCCCCCGCATCGGGCATGAAAAACCCGTCATTTATAATGAATAACCGGAACGCGCCCGGAGAAGCCGCTGTTTGGCAATATGAGTGAGCGCTTGCTCATGTTCTATGACATACGTGAATATTCATCAACACAAAAAATCTGCTTTATATTTTTTTTTAGCATTTGCGCGGGAGTTGATGCGGAGCCCTTTTTTTAGTATTAATATGTCACAGCCGGAAAAGAAACGTGAAGGGAGGCCAGTATGAAGCTTGTCATCGGTTTTGACGAGAAAAAGCTGATATCGGCGGTCAACACGCTGGACCGGGACCAAGCGAGGATGTTCCTGTACGCCATTCAGGATTCGGACGACGCCATGACGATAATACCGCTTCTTGAAGAGATCATCAGCGCCAACTTCGTGGAAACTCCAATCCGGGAGCGCCGGATCACCGGATAGGTGCAAACCCGGCGGGGAGGCGGCCGGTCACAGCACAATTTCCATGCCCTCGTAGGCGACCTCAATTTCGAGGTTCACGCTTTTCTTCTTCTTGTCCATGCTCATGTAGGTTTTCGCGCGCGAAAGCACCTGGTCGAGCATCTCGTCGGTATGGTCGGGGTCATGGTGCCAGAGCACCAGCTTCTTGATGTTGAAGCGCGTGGCGATGTCGATCGCGATTGAGGCGGACGAGTGCCCCCAGTCCACCTTGTTGAGCACCGAGTCCTCGAACGTGTACTGCGCATCGAACACGCACACGTCGGCGTCCGAGAAAAAGTCACGGTAACTGTCGATATAATCCATTTCGTCGATGTTGAACTCGCAGTCGCTGGTGAACACGAACACCTTCCCGTTCTGCTCGAAACGGTAGCCGAAACAGCCGCCGGGGTGCCGCATGCGCTTGTTGATGATCGCGATGTCATTCAGGAAAAAGGCCGCTTCCTTCCCGAGGACAAAAAACTCCTTGGTGGCGAACATGTAATCCAGGTTGACCGGGAAGTGGCTGAACACCTGCTGGTACTCGATGCGCTGCTTTATATCGTCGAAGGGCGAGTAGATGTTGAAGCGGTTGCCCTTGATGTAAAAGGGCGCAAAGAACGGAATGCCCTGGACATGGTCCCAGTGCGTGTGGGTGAAGAGCATCGTGGCGACGCCCTTCCCCTTTCCGAAATCCTCGGCCAGCAGCGATGTTCCGAGGTGCTTGAGGCCCGTGCCGCCGTCAATGATGATGAGGTCGTTCTGGTCGGTCCTGAGCTCCAGGCAGGTCGTGTTGCCACCGTACGTTCCGCGCATGGAAAAGGGCAGCGACTCGATATAGCGCTCCACCGACTCCCGGGAGGCGATATCGCGCGGCGTCGCCATCGACAGCGCCTTCCTTATTTTATCGCCCACCACCACATGGCCGCCGGGAGTGGGAATCGACCCCCTCACTCCCCATAGCTTGACTTTCATACAGCATCCTGCACATCAATGATATGAGGGATCGCGCCCCCGGAGCCCAATCGTCCAAACAACCATTGAAGAATGGGCGCATTATTAAAAAAATTTCAACTAATAATTTTAAAAACTTGACACCATCCCGAGTATTTATAACGTAATTCAGGTTTTGCGGGGATTCATCATCCAGGACCCCCGGATCTCCCCCAAATCCCGCGTCGCGATTTCAGCTCTTGAACATTACTGTCATATCAACAATGGAGACACCCATGCAATTTTCCGAGCGCATCTTGCAGGTCAAACCTTCGCCCACTCTCGCGATAACCGCCATGGCAAACGCCATGAAAGCGAAGGGAATCGACGTCATAGGCTTCGGCACCGGCGAGCCCGACTTCGACACTCCCCGGTTCATCAAGGACGCCGCGATCCGCGCAATCGAGTCCGGCAAGACCAAGTACACGCCCGCCGGCGGCATCCCCGAGCTGAAAAAAGCGATCGTTGAGAAATTCAAGCGCGACAACAACCTGGACTACTCCGCGGGAGAGGTCATCGTGAACTGCGGCGGCAAGCACTCGTTCTACAACCTGATGCAGGTGCTGCTCAATCCCGGCGACGAGGTGATAGTGCCGGCCCCTTACTGGGTTTCCTATCCCCCCATGGTGATGCTCGCGGGAGGCAGCCCGGTGATCGTCGACACCAGGGAGGAGCACGGATTCAAGCTCACGGCCGATGACCTGAAGCCGCGCCTCAACGCCAAAACCAGGGCCATCGTGTTCAATTCGCCGTCCAACCCTACCGGCGCCACCTACACCAGGAAGGAGCTTGAAAACCTTGTAGAGGCCATCCTCGCCTCGGACGCGCTTATCATCTCCGATGACATCTACGAGTCAATCATCTATGACAACACAGCTTTCGTCAATTTCGCAAACCTCTCGGCGGAGCTGAAAAAGCGCACCATCGTGCTCAACGGCGTGTCCAAGGCCTATTCCATGACAGGCTGGCGCATCGGCTACATGGCGGGCCCCGAGGACATCATCAAAAAAATCGACATCCTCCAGAGCCAGTCGACCTCCAATCCGACATCCATTTCCCAGTGGGCGTCGGTCGAGGCGCTCCTGGGCGATCAGTCGGTGATTCGCGAGATGGTGGACTCGTTCACCCGCAGAAGAAAGTTGATCGTCGACGCGCTCAACGCCGTTCCCGGTGTGAAGTGCGCAAATCCCGAGGGGGCCTTCTACGCGTTCCCGAACACGTCGGGCGTGTACTCGCTTCCCGGATGGTCCGGCGTCGCGAAAAAGTACGAAAGCCACACCCACAACTCGTCCATACTCACCGCGTACCTGCTGCAGGAGCACAACGTGGCGGTGGTGCCGGGAGTCGAGTTCGGCAACGACAACAACATCCGCCTTTCGTTCGCGACATCAGACGAAAACATCGTCAAGGGCATCGAGCGCATCGCGCACGGCGTTTCGCTGCTGAAATAGCTTCCGGGGCGATCATCCGCTGATCACAAAAACTGGCCCTTCACGGGGTCCGTTTTTTTTCGTACATCCCTTTACTTTCCTTCATTTTTTTCAGTGTTTCTATTGACAGAAACTGCGCCCCGTACTAACCCTGCACAGACGCTCACATAACAGGAGATTTCATCACATGGACAACTACTTTAAAAGCAATCCCGACCCGAAGGGCTTCTTCAACGAATACGGCGGCATATTCGTTCCGCCGCAGCTTGAAGCCGAGATGGAGAAGATCACCGACGCGTACTACTCGATCAGCAAATCGCACGAGTTCATCTCCGAGCTCCGCGACATACGCAGGCACTTCCAAGGGCGTCCCACCCCCGTGTATTTCTGCAGGCGTCTCTCCAACGAGCTGGGTGGACGGATTTACCTGAAGCGCGAGGACCTCAACCACACGGGAGCGCACAAGCTCAATCACTGCATGGGCGAGGCGCTGCTCGCCACATACATGGGTAAGCGAAAGCTCATCGCCGAAACGGGCGCCGGCCAGCACGGCGTGGCGCTGGCGACAGCAGCCGCGTACTTCGGACTGGAGTGCGAAATACACATGGGCGAGGTGGACATCGCCAAGGAACATCCCAACGTCGTCAGGATGCGCATCCTGGGAGCGAAGGTCGTGCCGGTCACCCACGGCCTGAAGACGCTGAAAGAGGCCGTTGACTCGGCGTTCGAAGCCTACCTGGAGGACCCCGTCAACAGCATCTACTGCATCGGCTCGGTCGTGGGCCCGCACCCCTTCCCCATGATGGTGCGCGACTTTCAGCGGGTGGTGGGAATAGAGGCGCGCGAGCAGTTTTTCGAGATGACCGGTGAGCTGCCCGACAACGTGCTGGCCTGCGTGGGCGGCGGCAGCAACGCGATGGGGATTTTCTCCGCCTTTCTCGACGACAGGGAATGCCGCCTGATCGGGGTGGAGCCCGCGGGGCGCTCGCTGAAAACAGGCGACCACGCCGCCTCCATCACGTACGGCAGGCCCGGCGTCATCCACGGATTCAGGTGCTACCTGCTGCAGGACGACGCGGGCGAGCCGTCGCCCGTCTATTCCATCGCGAGCGGACTCGACTATCCGGGCGTGGGCCCCGAGCACTGCATGCTCAAGGACTCGGGCAGGGTTGAGTACGTTTCGGCCACCGACAGGGAATGCCTGGAGACGTTCTTCACGCTCAGCAAGAAGGAGGGCATCATCCCCGCGCTGGAAAGCGCCCACGCGGTGGCGCACGCGTTCAAGCTGGCGAAAGAGTTCCCGCGCCAGTCGATCCTGGTGAACCTGAGCGGCCGCGGCGACAAGGACATCGATTTTGTGGTGGAGCATTACGGCAAAGAGTTCGGGCTTGAAGAGGGAATGTAAAGCGGGTGTGAAATGCGCCCCGGCCGCGCCTTGTGCCGCCGGGGCTTTTACCCTGAATGCAAAATTCACTGAATCACACCACAAGGAACGGTGTGTTCGATCAAATCATAATTATCGCCTGAACAGCCTGATCAGCCATTCGACTGCTTTTACCATAAAACCGTGGCCCTGGAAGATGTCGATGTTGTTTTTTTTTGCCAGCTCCAGAATGTGCTCCGCCGACTGCTGCGAGGGAACCAGCATGACTCGCTGGTACAGGGCCGAGGCGAACGTCGGCCCGAAGTTCTTCTGCTTCAGGGTTTCAAGCAGCACGGATTCCAGCTTCCCGGTATCGTTTTTCAGGGCAGTATAATCGAACATGCAGACCGCGCACAGGCACCTGCCCTGCATTTCCTGCATAAGGGCCATCTGACCGCACTTGGGGCATGCAATATAAATCGTGGAATGCATCATGATTATTGCTTAACGTATTTGGCCAATATTGTCCACTATTTTTTGCCGGGTGAGGCATCCTCCCCTTTTAGCGGAACGGCAACTCCCGGGACAGGCTCCATTATCCACTCTTTTCGGGATCATTGCACTCCTCTAAAAACTTTTCAGCGGGCCTTGAATGCATGTGAACAATAATCCGCCAGGGGCAGCAGCAGCCTGACGTCCCTGTCGGGAGCGATGTTTTTCGCGTGGAATTCCCAGGTGTTCTTCCCGGTGCATGTTCCGCCGTACGATCCCGGCAGCACGGAAATTTTTTCACAGGGAATGCAGCCGGTATGAAAGACCACCTTCACGGAACCGATGGGCCCGCGCCAGGTGGAGCCGGTGACGAGGATGTATTCAACATAGCGCCCCTCGGGACCATCGCTCTTTGATCCGGGGCCGTAATATGGGGGAACGTATTCATACTCATTTTCAAGGCGGTGGGCTTTCCGGCCGACGGTGCTTTCCGTCGGAGGAACGGTAAACCGGTGCACGACCGTGAAGCGATGGTCTCTGTACGCATAATGCGCGTCAGCGGGGGCCGGGACGCGCACGACCGGCAGGTTGACGCCGTTCCATCTTGCCCTGAACTTTTCAAGCGGAAACCACTCCGTTTCGGGAAAGACCATCTCCCTTCCGGACCGTACATCACCCTCCACCTCGTAGCTCACATGGACGCGGATTCGGCCGCCGGGTACGAGCCGCAGGGTGACGACTTCGCCGGCCATGGCCGGGAAAAGGGCTTCCCCATTGGAACTGCTGGTTCTTAATACGACGAGCGCCAGGGCGAACGTGATTATTCCGGCCGCCCACACATGTATCACTTGCATTTCTTTTGTAATGCGCGCAATTCGTCTTCACCGGGCCTGCCCGGCGATACTACAATTTCAGCAATACAGGTGTCGCAGGTTCCC
Source organism: uncultured Leptospiraceae bacterium (assembly GCA_964591055.1). Lineage (GTDB taxonomy): Bacteria > Spirochaetota > UBA4802 > UBA4802 > JAGODF01 > CAZPZJ01. The sequence goes on along the minus strand of CAZPZJ010000151.1, from coordinate 336 downwards.
TTCTTTCCCCTGCCCGGGTACACGCTCAGTATTTTCAATTTGATGCCTTTGACGCAGAGAATCTCTTCACCGGGCGTGGATATTTCACCGACTCCATCCACTCCTCCCTGGGGATAACCCACCCATTTAACCTCACCCCTTTCCAGAGTGCGGATGCATTCCTGGATTTTTTTTGGATCTTTTTCAGGGCAACTCTTATCATAGCATGGATTTTTACACCACTCTTCCATTGATCCCTCAAATTCTTTATCCATGTGAAATGAACTTTCGCAAGGATCATTCAGTTTACCCTTTACGGTTACCGTCTTACCCGATGTCAGAATAAACGTCAGTTCG
>CAZPZJ010000150.1:0-9256 GCA_964591055.1 uncultured Leptospiraceae bacterium | reverse complement strand
CGATTGCCGAATCCGCCCGGGATGAGGATGCCGTCGACATCAAGCCCTTCAAACATCTCACGGGCGTCGGGGCCGCAGCCCGCCTCTATGTCCTCCTCGGAATCAACACGCACAATGTCGAGGCCGGCTCCGTTGGCGGCAGCGCCATGAATCAGCGCCTCGTAGATGGAGCGGTAGGCGTCCTGGAGTGACACGTATTTTCCCACCACGGCTATGCGCACGCTCCTTTCCGGATTCTGCAGCGAGGCGGTGAAGCTGTCCCACTGCGTTATGTCGGGCGCGCTCACCGGAAGCCCGAAGTGCCGGAGGACGATCTCGTCATAGCCATTCTCGTGCAGCATGCGCGGAATTTCGTAAATGGAGCTTTTGATGTCGATGGCTGATATCACGTTCTTTTCCGAGAGATTGCAGAACAGTGCAATTTTGCTCTTCACGTCGTCGGGGAGCGCTTTCGCGGCGCGGCAGAGCAGGACGTCGGGGATGATGCCGAGCTCCATCAGGTCTTTCACCGAATGCTGGGTGGGCTTGGATTTCAGCTCGCCGGCCACGGAGATGGTGGGCACCAGCGTGAGGTGCGCGTTCAGCACTCTCGCGCTCCCGAGCTCCTGGCGTATCTGCCGGATCGCCTCGATGAAAGGAATGGACTCTATGTCGCCCACCGTTCCGCCGATCTCGGTGAGCAGGAAATCGACCGGATCCTCCCTCGCCACATCGTAAATCCTCTTCTTGATCTCGTTGGTGATGTGGGGAATCACCTGCACGGTCTTGCCCAGGTAATCGCCCCGGCGCTCGCGTGTGATTACCTCGTAGTATATCTGACCCGTGCTGATGGAGTTCTTGCGGGTAAGCCTTGCGCCGGTGAAGCGTTCGTAGTAGCCAAGGTCGAGATCGGTTTCCGCGCCGTCCTCGGTAACGTACACCTCGCCGTGCTGATACGGGCTCATGGTGCCGGGATCGATGTTGATGTAAGGGTCCATTTTGATAACGGACACCCGGTAGCCGTGTCCCTCAAGGAGAAGCCCGAGCGAAGCCGTTGAGATGCCTTTCCCGAGAGAGGAGCACACGCCGCCCGTGATGAATATGAACCTCGTGGATGTTTCGTGCATGGATTGACTCCGGTGAATAGTCTGTCGAACGCGGGAAACCCGGTTGTGATGAACTGACACTGATGTACCGCGTGTCCCGGAAAGAGTCAAACCTGGAGAGAAAAGATGCCCGGAAAAGGCGAAAATTTAACCTGCAGTTCATATTTGTCCCGGTACGCCGGGGTCAATTTCTTACGGGAGGGCGAAAAACTGTTCTTGACAAGGAGTTTTTCCCGGGAATAGTCTTCAGGAACGACAGAAATCCTTCAGGGGAAGAAATGGAAGATAAACGCCGGTACACGCGCCATGCGTGCAATCTGAAAGTCGATTTCGAGTATTACGAGGGCGATCCTGATGAGATTAAAATCCAGGAAGCGATCCCCATCAAGGGCAGAGGGATGGTGCTTGATATCAGCCGGGGAGGGGTGTTCATCGTTTCCAATTCCAGGGTCGCGGTCCGGCTTCCCATCAAGATGAAATTTGCGACGAAAAACAGGGATTACGATCTTGAAGGGACAATCGTCCGCACGGGCCTGGTGAAGAACAACCCGTCTGAAATCGCCCGGAGGATTGCGTCGCTGAAAGTGAAGGGCGATTCCTACATCGCTGTCGAGTTCAAAAACCTCATCGATGAGATCAGGGAATCGGACCTGTAAGCCGCCGACATGAAAACCCGTTTCATCAGAATACGCGACATCTCGCAGCTCGATCTGTCCAAAATCTCGGTGTATGACCTCGGCAACCGTTACATCGATGCGGGCGGCAACATGTTCGGACTGCGCTACAACCGGGCGGACAAGAAAATCGAGGTGATAAAAATCATCAGGACGCCCGCGAGGGGCGCCGGTTATTACAACCAGATGATGCTTCGCCGACGCTCGGCGGAATCGAGCGCCCGGCAGGGAGGTGGCGACGGCGGGGAGGACGCCGTTCTGGACGAGGGCGAGGAATACGGGGAGGTCATTGGTTCCGCCGATGCTCCCGCGTCCATGGGCGCTGCGGGCGGCGATTTCACCCCGGACGCCTTCATCACTGAAACGCTCCAGATGATGGAAGGCCACAAGGGTCGGCTCAACGGCATTGTCATGAACATCAAGAACTCCAACATCGTTCCCGTCACCGACAAGATGGCGTCAACCTACCTCATCGATGTTTTTCGCAGCATTGACATGGACGGCGTCCAGCGTATCGATTCGGTCATCAACAACAACAAGGAGTTTTCCAGCTATCCCCGCTCCATCACGTACTATCTCGCGAAGCTGGACACGCGCAGCAAGAACATAGTGGACAGGCTTGACAATGATTCCGCCAAGATGCGCTTCATCTACCTGTCGGAGATGTTCTTCGCCATACGGGGACTGTACCGCCCGCTCAAGCAGGTGTTCGCCGACCTCCAGGGCTACCTTGAGCAGAAGGAGCGCGAGGAGATCGCGAGACTTTCATATTACGAGGAGAAGTACTTCCAGGACGCCATGACGTCCATCAGGAACACCGTCAGCGAGATCAACGCGGTCCTCAGGGGATGCAAGAAGCTCGAGGATTTCATCTACAACGAGTCGCGCTTCTAGCGGGTGCTTTCTTTATTCAATTATCTCCACTCTGCCGAAGCGCGCGAGCCTGCCGGCGAGTTCCCTCTTCCCGACAACGACCGTGACCATCCCCTGGCCGAACAGCGCAGCCGCACTGCCGCACATCTCCGCCTGCGTGGCGGACATAATTCCGGGAAGATAGTTGCGAAGGTATGATTCGTCGAGCCCGTTGTACCCCAGGAAGAGGTATTTTTCCAGAACGCTGAGCGTGGTGTCGAACCCGAATATGTAGCTGTTGGATATCGATTCCCGCGCCCATTTCAGCTCGTCGCCGGTGACGGGGTGTTCGCCCATGCGCAGGATGTTCTCCTTTAAAAGCGAGAGCGTGGTGTCGGCCATCTCCGTTTTGGTCTGCGCGTATGAGATGAACACCCCGGTGTTTTTCCTGAAGCGGATTGTCGATCCCGCCGAATACGAAAGGCCCCGCTTCACCCTTATCTCCCGCATCAGGCGGGAGTTGAACGAGCCCTCGCCCAGGATGTAGTTCATGACCGTGAGCGGGAAGACGGACCCGTCGAAGATGGAGGGCGCGACGGTCCCGATCGTCACGGTGGCCTGGGGGATGTCCCTGGGCAGAAGATACACCGTTGAGGATTTCTCCCTGACCGAGCGGCGCGCCGCCTCTCCGTAATCGGGATAGTATATCCGCTCGCCTTTCCTGATCCGCGCCGCGTGACGCTCAACCAGCGGGCGTGCGCTTTCGACGCCCCCGGGCGAGGCGATCGCCATGATGGTGTTGCCCGCGGTGAAGTGCGCCGCGATCGCGCGTTCGATGTCCGCGATGGTGATGGACTGCACGCTGCGTTCGGTTTCAGTGGCGCCGTATCCCCTGCCGTCGAAGATCAGCTCGCGGAGCTTCTCGAACGCCAGTATGTGCGGCTGGTCCTTCTTCCTGCGGATGCCCTCTATGACGAGGGCCTGCGCGTCGCGAAGGTTCTGCGCGGTAATGGCTGGCTCCGCGAGGAGGCTTGCGACAACGTCCATGGCGAGTTCTGCGTGGCGCTCAAGCACGGTCACGGACACCACAGTCTCCTCCCATGACGAGCCGATGGAGAGGCGGCCTCCGATTCCCTCGACCGCTTCGTGGAGCGCGTTGCCGGGATATTTTTTCGAGCCTCCCAGGGAAAGCGCCCTCGCGAGCACGGACGAGATGCCCGCCCTTTCCCTTTCCTCGTACAGGGAGCCGAACCCTATCGCCGCGGTGATGCTCACCCTCGGAAGCTCGTCGCTCACGCAGTACGCGCGAAGCCCGTGTGCGGTGGTGAACTGCGTGACGGCGGGAAGCTTGATTTCAGGAGCGGCGGCGTTTCCCTTTCCAGGCGCGGGGCGCAGTGCGATGACAAGGGCAAGCGCAACGGGAATGAAGGCGTTGTTCGGTTTCAGTATTTTCATCCATGACCTCGCTGTAGTGTTAGGGCGTTTCAGATGCCGCGCGCCGGTTACGGCCTGATGCCGTGGAGCGGGAAGAGCAACTCCTGAATGAAGCGCACCACGTCTTTCGCGTGCGCCATGCACGATTCCTTGAGGGGGCCCTGGAGCGCGAACGGCGGATCTTCAAGGCGTCCGGACTGCGTTTCCGGGCCGTACATCATGCCACCCACCGAGCCGGCGTAGTAGTCCTGCGGCTCGATGCCGCAGAAGGTGGCCCAGGCCAGCGCCCACAGCGCCGCGGTCTTGAAGAGGTTGTAGCCTCCCCCGCCCGTCGCAAGAATTTTCGGGCACATGCCGTTGATCATCCGCATCACCTCGCGGTAGCCGTTGCTGGTCAAATTCATGTGGGCCAGAGGGTCGTCGCGGTGGACGTCGCCGCCGATCTCGGCGAAGAGGATGTCCGGCGAGAACGCCTTTACGATCGGCGGGACGATGTTCGAGAACGCGTACAGGTACACCTCGTCGTCGCTGCCCTCAAGCAGGGGGACATTGATATTGTAGCCGCGGCCAGCGCGCACGCCGATTCCGTCCTCGAACCCGGACCAGGGGTAGAGCGTTTTGCCCGACTCGTGCAGGGAGACGGTGAGAACGCGGTCGCTGTCGTAAAAGGCGTCCTGCACGCCGTTGCCGTGATGGACGTCGGTGTCTATGTAGGCGATCCGGAGCCCCCGTTCGACGAGGTCCGTGATCGTGATCGCGATGTCGTTGAGATAGCAGAAGCCCTCCGCGTGCCCCCTGCCCGCGTGGTGGAACCCGCCCACGGGATTGAATGCGAAGCGCGCCTCGCCGTTGAGCAGCATCATCGCCCCCTGGTGCGTGGCCCCCGCGGCGAGGAGGGCGAAGTCGTACATCCCCTTCGAGATGGGATTGTCGTCGGTGCCAAGCCCTACGCCGTACATCTCCATGGTGTACTCGCCCCTGTCGCACAGCCTGAGCAGTTCGATGTAGCGGCGGTCGTGGAATTTGAACACGAGCTCCTCAGAAACAGGGGTCGGCGCGACGATTTTCTGATTGGCCTCGAAGATCAGGTTATAGCGGTTCAGAAGGTCGTACATCTGCCTCGCCCGCGAAGGCTTGAAGGGATGCCCCGGGCCGTATTCGAATCGGGCAAGTTCGTCGGAGTACATCAAAACGTTGAGCATGCGTCCGCCGTGTTCTTTATCGTGATGGAGAGGCGATCGGGGAGACTGTACCAGCGGCGATGCGCGGTGTCAATCCTGATATTCCGCGAGCGTTTTCAAAAAATCAGCGAGCGCGCCCCTCCTGTCGGAGTCGACCAGCCGGCGGACAAGATCGTCGTTCGCCACGATGCGCTTGAGCAGGGCGCCGCGCCGGGAGGATGGCAGGCTGGCGAAATTTGCATGCTCCTTGAGCGTGTCGCGCGCACGGGCCAGCGAATCGAGCATCTCCTCCACGTCGCCGGGAAGCGACTCCTCGATGCGCCTTCGCAGCTTCGCGGCCATCGCCGGGGACGCCCCGCCGGTGGACACCGCGACGACGAGGTTGCCGCGCCTGAACGTGGACGGAACGATGAAGCTGCAGTGGGGAGGGTCGTCCACCGCGTTCAGGAAAATTCCCCGTTCTTCAGCCTCGTTGAACACCGCGCGGTTGGTTTCAGGGCTGTTCGTGGCCGAAAACGCGAGCCTCGATCCGGCAAGGTCGCCGGGAAGGTAGCGGCGCCGCACAATATCTATCCTGCCTTCGTGCTGCGCCGCGAGCGATTCGATCTCCGGGTGGATTTCAGGGGATATGACGCGCATCACGGCGCCCGCCTCAAGGAGGTCCTTCACCTTGCGCATCGCCACCTCGCCACCGCCGATGATGACGACGGGTTTTCCCTGTACGTTGAGGAGAATCGGATAAAAGCTCACTGGTGTCACCGTGCCCGTCAGTATCGCCTCCGTTGATCGCGCATTTGTCGGGATATGTCAACAGTTTCAGGGAAAATTGAGTCATAAATGCGGCGAGAAAATCCGCGGCTTCGTGAGCGGTGAATACTGTTTGACAGATCGCTTCAGGGCCTGTACCACATCCTGTGTGAAATAAATACTCTGGAGGTTTACCTTGAAAAGAATGGTTTATGCCGTGCTTGTTATATCCGCGTGCCTTGTCGCCGCGTCCTGTTCCAAGGGGGGCGGGCGGCCGAGTGACGTGTTCACCAGGGTCCAGGGCATCACCGGCGACAGCCTTGATGCGATGGCCCCCTTTTACACAAGAGGCTCCATGGAGGCGCTGCGGGAGCTCATGTCGCTGGTGCCCGACGACATGAAGAAGAAGGACAACACGTTCGGGCAGGGCGCCAAATGGGAGGTCGTCGAGGAGAAGGTCGAGGGCGATACTGCGACGGTGCGCCTGCGCTTCACCGAGCATCCCAGCGCACAGGTCAAGGGGACGGAAATGCCATTCCGCGTGAAGCGCGAGGACGGAGCCTGGAAGATCGACATCGAGCAGGAAACCAGGCTGGGACTCGAGATGTTCCGCAAAATGCGGGAGAACCCCGAGATTATGAAGATGATGAGGAAATTTCAGAAACAGTAATCAGGGACCGGATAATCGTTGTGTGACGCGCAAACGATACGGCGGAAAATCGCCGTATCGTTTTGTCATGACCATGTTCCGGTGAAGGCTATTTAAGGGCATCGAAGGCTTTTAACAGTGCGTCTCTCCGCTTGCACTGCTCTTCGGTTCCGCGCCCGTCCTGCTGGCAGTTGATGTAGGTGAGGATGAACCGGTTCGATCCGTCGAGCTTCTTTCCGCCCGAGGCTTTGATTTTCTTTTCAACCAGGTCCATCGCCCTGTCAAGGCTGTCGCCCCGGCAGAAGAGGGAAACGCCTGCCGCCGCGCTGGATGCGATGTGCTCTTTGTCGTGATTGATGAACTCCTGTACCCATGAGCAATACTGTTCGTACTCTTCGGGAGTCGGATTTTTCCCGAAGGTCCTGGCCCCGCCTACGGCCGTCTCTACGTCCGCCGCATCGGAACTTTTACCCAGCTGCATTATCCTGGGGAAAAGTCTGGGCCGCCCGTAGCGCAGCGCGTTGACATAGACATCATTTTTCAGGTGTGATCCCGGTTTTGCAGCGTCGGCAAGCGCAAGGATTTCCGCTTCTACGCCCATGATGACCGATATATGGGTGACTGGGGCCAGCGCGTACTGAAACCAGCTCTCAGCGCCGTATTTCTTTGCCGCCTTGACGAATTCTACGGCGATCTTTTTGTCGATCAGGGCCGGATTTGCGGCCAGCTCGTCGAAAGTGCTTCCCATGTGCCCTTTGTTCCAGTACAGGTAATTCAACAGATAAACCGCGGTTGACGCCTTCTTGTCGTTTTTATGGTTCATCATGACAGAGAGCGTGGGCAGCGAATCCTTCAGTGATGCTTTGGTCACCCACTCTTTGGCTTTCCCGATCTCATCGTTTTTACAGTTTTTAATGTCCCAGCCGTAGCTGTGCTTGTGTCCCGCGCTGTCACCGTAGTCGCAGTTCTGCATGGACGCGTCGATTAATCGGGCCAGCTCGGAATTGGTTTTAATCCCGCAACTGGCGAATACAAGCAGGCCGAGAAATGTCAAGGCGAGAGCGACGGCAGATTTTCTTGGTAACGTCATGGATTACCTCCGGATGTTGATTTATAAAACCATGTTTCCGCGGAAGCCGCTTCTGTCTATTTGTAACCAACAAATATTATGTCATGATGGAATGTTTATAATCCTGACATCCGCTGTCAAGGTAAAACTGAAACACGTTGGATCGCTTTTCCTGCTGATGGGGGATGGTGCGGCATCCTGCGGCACAACCGGCCTCGCGGATGGCGCAGGCCGAACACACCACACCGGGGTAATCGCGGTACTGCTTTGCAAGCCCGGCCACTCAGATGGCGTAGAGCGGGGAAGCGGTGTTTTCACTGGCGGTTATACAGAACCAACGATACATCCCATATCCGTTCCGGCAACTAAATGGCGGGATATCACCCGGGGTATTTCCCTTTGCTAAGAGTTTATCCCCTGCGGCAGGCGGAGCACCGTGCAGGCGTTCCTGAAAAAGAGTTTCTCCCTGAGGCCGCTGTCTCCCCGGCAGGCGATCTCAACAGTCTTCAGGTGAGGAGGACGGTTGCCGAAAGGCCAGTCCGAAGCGTACATCACTTTATCCCGCCCTAAAACTTTTACGAGCTTTGAAATCGTTCCCGGGGACTGGAAGCTTGTATCGACCCACACGTTGGACAATCCCTTCAGGCGGCGGCACAGCTCGTGTACCTGGAAAAGGCCCGCGTGGCCGATGATGAAATTTACGTCCGGATGGTTTTGTACCGCCTTCTCGATGTGGATGATCTTTCCGAATTCTGGAGTATTGCGCCACTTCTCCCTGCCGAGATAATAGCCTGACACTCCCCCGTGGATGAGCACCGGCCTGTTGTGCGACTCGCAGGCATTCAATGCCTCACGGATGCGTGAATCGTCGAGCGGCACGCGCTGTATTATGGGATGGAGCTTCAGTCCCATGGCGCCGCGTCTGAAATCCGACGAAAGCCGGGCGGCGATGTCGTGTTCGCGGGAGAAATCCACGCTTGTGAACGGAATGATGCGCCCGTCATGTTCCTTGGCTCGGGCAAGGTCTTCGAAGGTGACATAGGGGGCGATCGGCAGGCACACGGTGAAATCCACGCCCGCCTCGTCAAGTGATCTCTGCATGTTCTGCAACGTGGCCGTAAAGTTGCGGGCGCGCTGCGCCTTTGTTGCCCAGTATTCCGTCGCTTTATAAGCAAGGGCCCCGAGGCCGAACGAACGGTTCAGCTGTTTTTCGTTCAGTGCCTGGGGGTCCCACATCCTTTCCATCACGACGTTTTCCCTGTAGATGAGGTCGGCCCCGCCTTCATTCAGGATATCGCCAAGGTGACTGTGTGCGTCGATGATCATGGTGATAGACTCCTGCCGGTACAATCATTTCCCCGGGGGGCTTTCGCCGCCCGGATTCTGCACATAGCGGCAATGAAGACATCACTTCTTCATCATTGTTTTTACCGCGCCGGTAAACCACATGAGCATGTTGGCGTTCCCCTCGACGCGCAGCTTGCCTGCTTTCCAGGCGACCATCGTGTCGGCGTCGTTGTCGGAAATCATGGCTTTGAAACCGCTGTCGGCGTCGGCCCACAGCA
>CAZPZJ010000149.1:7686-9351 GCA_964591055.1 uncultured Leptospiraceae bacterium | reverse complement strand
GGGACTTGCATGACATGGCCTTTCGCGCCGAAATTGCTGAAGGTGAGATCCAGGTTTATTGTGATCCTGTCCCGGGTGCGCGAAACGACGACGATGCGTCCCCGCGCGGTTGAGGTTTCAATCTGCCCTCCCTGCCCCCCGCTGGTGTAGAGCACCTTTCCGGCCTTCGATTCGAACTCGTACTGCCCGCCGGTTTCGAGGCTGCCGGGTATTTCGAAGTCAAGGCTTTCGTATTCGTATTCAGTCCTGAACAGCCTGCCCTTCCGGTAATAGCTCTTCACCGCAATTGCGCCTTCCCGGGATTCAAACGAACCCCTGAACGAGTCGAACTCCGGGGATGCTTTCCGCTCGGCGCAAGATGAACCGCCTGTGCCGCATGAGAGGAAAACGCCGGCCAGGATTGCCGCAATGAATGTCCGTTTCATGCAAAACCACCACAATTATAATATCGCACCGCTCTTCATGGGGTGCATCGTATCTCATCCGGCCCTGGCTGTCAATCACGCATTGCGGAAGCGGATTGCGGGAGCATTGTCGGCAGGTCTGCGGCGATCCGGGGCCGCAGGGATGGGGCGCTGCTCTTTCAGCCTTTCGTTGGCGGGGCGTTTGCTTGTTGACAGCACGTGCGCCATCATCTACTCTCAATCTCCGGCCATTCAGCGCCGGATGACGAACCGGAAGGAGGGGGCGCCATGCAGCCGTCAATCACCACCACCATCACCTGCGCTACATGCGGCGGGATGATTTCCGGAGGAGACAGGGACTTCATTGTCCGCTGCCAATACTGCGGCGCGGAATACCAGGTTTCCATTGCCGTCGTGGCGATCGCTCCGGCGGATGTGGAGGCGAAGATACAAACGTTCATCGCCTGCGTGCTCGGCGGCAATCCGCGGGAGCGCGACGAGGCGTGCCTGGAGCTCGCGAAGATCAGGGACGCTCGCGTCGTCGCGCCGGTCCTGGAGGCGGTCAGGGAGCTTTCCTCCAGAACGGAGGATTACGTTGAGATGGAGCCCGCAATCGACTCGCTGAAAAGGATTATCACAGGCACCAGCGACCCCGCCGCGACGGAAATCCTCACCGGCGCGCTTTCCGATCCGAGCCTGAACATCCGCCAGACCGCGGCCTTCGCGCTTGAGAACCTGGCCGATCCCTCATCGGCGGAAGCGCTCATCCGCGCCGCGCAGGACGCGGACCCTTACGTGCGCTCGGCCGTTGTCGGTGCACTGGGATCGGTTAACGGCGACGGCGTCGACGGTGCGCTCCTGAAGGCGCTGGAAGACACCGACTACGGAGTGAAGAAATCTGCCCTTCGAGCCCTCGGCCGGCACCGCTGCCATGATGCGCTCGCCCCCGCGCTCGCCATTCTCGCGGACAACACCAACACCTCGATCACGAACGGGATGCCCTGGTCGGAGGTGAGAATGTGGTCCGCCTACGCCCTGGGAGAAATAAGGGAAGCCGCGGCCATCGAAGCTCTCGTCGCGGCCGCCGGAGGGGAAGACACGGCGGTCCGGCAATTCGCCGAAGCGGCGATTCGAAAGATCAGGAGCGCAGCCGGTGATGAATCGATCGCAACATGAACAAACAGGAGATGAAGGCGCCACCAATGGAAGGTATTGTGCTCAGCCGCGCCGGCTTTGAGGACCTTGAAGAAATCCTGGCGCT